>JANTGF010000007.1 GCA_024763075.1 Bacteroidales bacterium
CGTCATTTGCCCCGTTACAGGTAATATCGGTTGCCGTCTCTGAACCTATGGTAATTACAGAAGGTTCATTGACTGTCAGGTTGCCGGTCGTTGCAGCGGCACATGCATTGGCATCGGTTACGCTTACCGTGTAAGTTCCCTGGGAAAGGTTTGTGAATACTCCGGTTCCGTTTACGGTTCCGTCACTTAAGGTATAAACCAATGCGCCGGTTCCTCCGGATGCTACGACGGTTATGGTTCCGTCATTTGCCCCGTTACAGGTGATATCGGTTGCCGTCTCTGAAGTAATTGAGATTACGGCAGGTTCATTGACTGTCAGGTTACCCGTTACGGCTGCAGCACATGCATTGGCATCGGTGACACTTACTGTATAGGTTCCCTGGGAAAGGTTTGTGAATACGCCGGTTCCGTTTACAGTTCCGTCACTTAAGGTATAAACCAAAGCTCCGGTTCCTCCGGATGCGGTTACGGTGATTGTTCCGTCGTTTGCACCGTTGCAGGTAATGTCGGTTGCGGTCTCTGAACCTATGGTAATTACAGAAGGTTCATTGACTGTCAGGTTGCTGGTCGTTGCGGCAGCACATGCATTGGCATCGGTGACGCTTACTGTATAGGTTCCCTGGGAAAGGTTTGTGAATACGCCGGTTCCGTTTACGGTTCCGTCACTTAAGGTATAAACCAAAGCTCCTGTTCCTCCGGATGCAGTTACGGTGATTGTTCCGTCATTTGCACCGTTACAGGTAATATCGTTTGCTGTCTCTGAAGTAATACCTATAGTATTTGGTTCAGTAATTGTAATTGCCCCATGATTTATCAGGCAAGAATTAAAATCAGTTACCACCAGGTTATAATCACCCGGAGCGAGATTCACTATGTCTTCTAAAACTGAGGTATATCCTGATGGTCCGGTCCAATTGTAGGTATAGGGAGGAGTTCCTCCATTCACTTCAACCTCAATGGCCCCATTATTCAATCCATTACAGGTAACATTTTTAACTGAAATTGTAGTTACTACCAGCAATGGTGGTTCATTAATTGTAACCGCACCAAAAGCAGCACTACACAAATTTGCATCAGTAACGACCAATGTATAATCACCTGCTGATAATCCTGAGATATCCTCACTTGATGCTGTATAACCTCCTGGTCCGGTCCAGCTAAAGGTGTATGGAGGTGATCCACCCAGGGTGGTTACACTTATACTTCCATCGGTTAGTCCGGTACAGCTGATGGATGACAGATCATCCTGCGTTATTGTAATAGCCGTTGGCTCATCAATAGTTACAGAGCCATTTACCATATCCAGATTTGCATCTGTAACAGAGACATTGTAAGTCCCTGGTTCCAGATTGGTAATCGTATCATTGGAGGAGGTAAATCCATTCGGGCCGGTCCATGAGTAAGAATAAGTTCCCGGACCACTTCCTCCTGTTGCTTCGGCAATGGCTATACCATTGTTCATCCCATTACAGGTAACATCGGTACCCGATACATTTACAACCAGGGGAGTCCCGTTCACACATAAAGTAAACGAACCGGAACGATAATTATCATCCACCGATATCCAGTACCAATTTCCTATCGTTAAGGTGTCTATTGATCCAAAAATTGTTCCCTGATCAACTGAAGGACCAGAACATAAAACTTCATTATCCAAATCATTCCACACTGCAAACTGAGGTCTTCTCATGTTGCCATAAACAGATCCTGTACGTACACGGATTTCAAGGTAATTTGATAAAGCCTGGAATTTAAACCATACATTTTTATTCTCGGTACCCCCCCAGCACGAACCCATTGAACGGTCCGCTGTAGCCCAGTAATTGCTATATGCTGCATCGTTTGAACACCAGTCACTTATATTTGTAAGTTCAATGGCTCCATCCTTGAAATTATAATCAGGGTTATCATCAACACACAGGGTAAAGCTACCTGGAATATAATCATCATCTACCGAAATCCAATACCATTCACCTGTTGTAAGGGTATCCGCATACATCACAACAGTTCCCTGATTTGAGACCCATCTATTACAACCAACTTCATCTCCGGCGGCATTCCAGAGTGCAACCTGTTGCCTTTGCATACTTCCATAAACATTCCCTGTCCGTACCCTCACCTTAATAAAACCTCCGGTAGCCTGAAATTTAAACCACACATTCTTTAAACCGGTATGACCCGCAACAGAACCATCGGTAAAGCAACTTCCTGCCGACTGGTCTGCTGTTGCAAATACATTATTATAAGCCCTGTCATTTGAACACCAGTCATTCAGGTCAGTTATTTCAATGGCTCCTGCTTTATAGTCATAATCTATCTGGTCATTTAAGCACAGCGTAAAGCTACCCGGGATATAGTCATCATCCACTGAGATCCAATACTCATTTCCAATAGTTAAAGTATCGGTCTGGAATGATATTGTACCCTGGTTATGTACCCACTTTGCACATCCCACTTCATCACCTGCTGCATTCCATATCGAAAACTGCTGACGTTGCATGCTTCCATAGATATTTCCAGTTCTTACCCTTGCCCTAATAAAGTTAGTAGTAGCTGTAAACTTAAACCACACATTTTTCAAGCCGGTATGGCCGGCAACAGACCCATCTGTAAAGCAGCTCCCCGCTGTCTGGTCTGCTGTAGCAAAAACATTATTATAAGCCCTTTCATTTGAACACCAGTCATTCAGGTCAGTTATTTCAATGGCCCCTGCTTTATAGTCATAATCTATCTGATCATTTAAGCATAAAGTAAAGCTGCCCGGGATATAGTCATCATCTACTGATATCCAGTATTCATTTCCAATGGTTAAAGTATCGGTCTGGAACGATATTGTACCCTGGTTACGTACCCACTTTGCACATCCCACTTCATCACCCGCTGCATTCCAAATTGAGAACTGCTGGCGTTGCATACTCCCGTATATACTACCTGTTCTAACCCTTGCTTTAATAAAGTTGGTAGTAGCTGTAAACTTAAACCATACATTTTTTAAGCCGGTATGGCCGGCAACAGACCCGTCTGTAAAGCAGCTTCCTGCTGTTTGATCAGCCGTAGCAAAATAATTATTGTACGCTGCATCATTTGAACACCAATCGTTCAGATCGGTGATTTCAATTGCCCCCGCTTTGTAGTCATAGTCTATCTTATCATCCAGGCACAAAGTAAAGCTGCCCGGGATATAGTCATCATCCACTGAAATCCAGTATTCATTCCCAACAGTTAAAGTATCGGTCTGGAACGACACAGTACCCTGATTTCTCCTCCAGCGTGCACAACCTACTTCATCTCCCGCTGCATTCCATATGGAAAACTGCTGGCGTTGCATACTTCCGTATATATTACCTGTCCTTACCTTCGCTTTAATAAAGTTAGTAGTAGCTGTAAACTTAAACCATACATTCTTTAAACCTGTATGGCCGGAAACAGAACCATCTGTAAAACAGCTTCCGGCCGTCTGATCTGCTGTTGCAAAATAGTTATTATAAGCAGCATCGGTCGAACACCAATCATTCAGGTCAGTAATTACAATTGCCCCTGCTTTGTAATCATAATCTATCTGATCATCCAGGCATAAAGTGAAACTACCGGGGATATAATCATCATCCACCGAAATCCAGTATTCATTCCCAACAGTTAGAGTATCGGTCTGGAACGACACAGTACCCTGATTACTCCTCCACCGTGCACATCCCACTTCATCTCCATTTGTATTCCAAATTGAAAGCTGCTGGCGTTGCATACTTCCGTAAATACCTCCTGTCCTAACCCTGGCTTTAATAAAATTAGTAGTTGCTGTAAATTTAAACCATACGTTCTTTAAACCGGTTCTTCCGGCAACAGACCCGTCTGTAAAACAACTTCCCGCTGTTTCATCGGCTGTAGCATAAACATTATTATAAGTGGCCTCATTCGAACACCAGTCATTCAGATCGGTTATTTCAATAGCAGCCACTTTGTAATTATAATCAACCTCATCATCTATACATAATGCAAAATCCCCACTTGTCTGGTCATCATCCACAGCAAACCAATACCAGTTGCCGGGTGTTAATGAATCAACCTGCAAAGGCAGATACCCTGAATTATATACCCATTTTGAACAAGCCACTTCATCACCGGATGCATTCCAGAGAGCTACTTGTTGTCTTCGCATAGTACCATAGTCATTGCCGGTTTTTACAAGAATTTTAACTTCTGAAGTGGTAGCCTGAAACTTAAACCATCTATTGTTAAAAGTGCTGCCTGTCCAACAACTTCCTGACCATGTATCAGCCGGTTGTCCAATATTTGTATAGGCATGTCTGGGTGAGCACCAATCCTGAATATTTGTTATTTCGGTTGCACCGGGAGGAAATGGATAAACCAGCTCATCATCAGCACAAATTGAAAATGTCCCGCTTGTATTGTCATCATCAACTGAAACCCAATACCAGTTACCTACTGTCAAGGTATCTACCATCAATGTTTGAGTTCCTGACCCTGATGCCAATGAACCCACACATCCAACCTCAACATCATCAGAATTAAACATGGCAATTTGTTGTCCACTCATCTCACCGGATTCTCCTCCGGTTGTTACGTTAATTGTAACCTTATTACCTTTGGCCTGAAATTTAAACCATACATTTTTATTTACTGCTCCTGTAAAGCAGCTTCCAATGCCTCCATCATCCGTTGCAATAATATTACTATACCGGGCGCTGTCAGAGCACCAACTATTCATATCAACAATCTCAATCGCATTAACTTTGTCATCATTTATAATATGATCTGTTGCACAAAGTGTAAATGAACCCCGATAGCCTGATCCATTATAATTATCAACAGAAATATAATACCAGTTACCTGTTATCAAGGACGTTGCGGCAATTTCAATATCTGAATTATCAGTAGAATAAATATTGCAGTTCACTTCAGTTAATGCATCATCCCAAAGTGCTGCTACAGGCCTCCTTAATGTTCCTTCAGCATCATTTGTTCTGATCTGAATACTCATTTGGGGACCAGTCGCCTGGAATTTGAACCAGCGATTATAATTTGGACCGTTTGGCCAGCATGAACCGGCAGTTTCGTCGGGTGTGGCATTTATAGTTGAAAAAGCAGCTTCAGAGGAACACCATCCGTTGAAGTCGGATAATTCTATTGCACCATCTTTAAAATCATAACTAAGCTTATCATATGTACAAAGCGAGAATGAGCCTCTGTAACCTGGATTATCATAGTTATCTGCAGAAATATAATACCAGTTTCCTATGGTCAGGCCTGAAACTGAAATCTCAAGATCATCATAAGTATCAGCGTAACGTTTACAAGCGATTTCATTATTTGAATCATCCCACATTGCCAGATAAGGATATCTTAAAGAACCCTCCTCTGCACCGGTTTTCATAATAACAGTAAACTCCGTTGAAGTTGCCTGAAACTTAAACCACCTGTTAAAATTCGGACCGGTATTCCAGCATGATCCCTTTAGTTCATCAGGAGTAGCATCCAGTGTCGAAAACTCTTTCAGGGCAGAGCAGTAATTTTCATAACCGGTTAATTCAATGGCCGCGGCTTTAAAGTCATAATCCACGGCATCGTTAATACACAAAGTAAATGAGCCTCTATATGCCGTATTATTTAGGTTATCTACCGATACATAATACCAGTTACCAGGTATCAGGCTGGTTGTCCCGATGGAGATATCACTGTACTGTGATGAATATCTTGCACAAGCCACTTCGTTATTTGAATCGTCCCATAAAGCAATATAAGGATATCTCATTGAGCCCTCTGTTCCTCCTGTTTTCAACTGGATCAGGGCCTCATTTGTGGTAGCCTGAAATTTAAACCAACGATTGTAATTGGGACCTGAATTCCAGCAGGATCCTTTTTGCCCGTCAGCTGTGGCATTCATTGTGGTATATGCAGCTTCCGGTGAACACCAGTTATTAAGATCAGTTAGTTCAATGGCCGCCTCCTTGAAATCATAATCAATGGTATCATCCACACACAAGGTAAAAGACCCTCTGTATGCCGGATTTGCATAGTTATCTACAACAATATAATACCAGTTTCCAGGTACAAGACTGGATGAACTTACAACCAGATCACTGTACTGGGATGTGTATCTGGCACAAGCCAATTCTGAATCAGAGGCATCTCTTAAAGCAATGTAAGGATATCTCATGGAACCTTCCGATCCGCCAACTTTTAATTGTACAAAAATATCACTTGATGTTGCCTGGAATTTGAACCAGCGATCGTAATTCGCACCTGTATTCCAGCAGGAACCCCGGGCTCCGTCAGGAGTTGCGAACATTGTGGTATAAGCTGCATCGGGTGAACACCAGTTATCTATATCTGTCAGTTCAATAGCGGCTTCTTTAAAATCATAATCAATAGTATCATCCACACATAAAGTGAATGACCCTCTGTATCCTGTATTATTATAATTATCAACTGTTATATAATACCAGTTACCAGGTATAAGATTCGAATTACTTATTGTAAGGTCACTATACTGTGAAGTATAACGGGCACAGGCAAGCTCTGTATCCGAGGCATCACGCAAAGCAATGTACGGATATCTTAAAGACCCCTCAGATCCACCCGTTTTAAGCTGAACAATTACATCGGTTGAAGTTGCCTGAAATTTAAACCAACGATCGAAATTGGCACCTGTATTCCAACAGGATCCTTTTGGTCCGTCCGGGGTGGCATTCATAGTGGTATAAGCAGCATCCGGAGAGCACCAGTTATCAATGTCTGTCAATTCAATGGCTGCTTCTTTATAGTCATAATCAATGGTATCGTCCACACATAAGGTAAAGGAACCCCGATAACCAGAATTATTATAATTATCAACTGTTATATAATACCAGTTGCCTGGTATCAGACTGGAAGAACTTACCAATAGATCACTGTACTGTGAAGTGTAGCGGGCACAAGCCAGTTCTGCATTCGAGGCATCACGTAAAGCTATGTATGGATATCTTATGGATCCTTCCGATCCTCCAGTTTTTAACTGAACAATTACATCTGTTGAAGTTGCCTGAAATTTAAACCAGCGGTCAAAATTGGCACCTGTATTCCAGCAGGAACCTTTGGGTCCGTCTGCAGTTGCATACATAGTTGAATAAGCAGCATCCGGGGAACACCAGTTATCAATATCTGTTAACTCAATAGCCGCTTCTTTAAAATCATAATCAATGGAATCATCAATACATAGTGTAAAAGTACCTCTGTAAGCTGTATTATTATAATTATCAACTGTAATATAATACCAGTTACCAGGTACCAGACTGGAAGAGCTTATATTAAGATCGCTATATGCTGATGAATACCTTCCGCAAGCCAGCTCTACATCAGATTCGTCTCTCAAGGCTATGTAAGGATTCCGTATTGTTCCTTCGGAGCCACCGGTTTTAAGTTGAATAAATACATCCGAAGTAGTTGCCTGAAATTTGAACCATTTATTAAAATTCGGACCGGAATTCCAGCATGACCCACGTGCTCCGTCCGGAGAACCGTTCATGGTTGTATATGCTGCATCAGGAGAACACCAGTTATCAATATCTGTCAGTTCAATGGCACCGGCTTTATAATCGTTGTCAACGGTTTCATCCACACACAAAGTGAAAGTTCCTCTGTAGCTTGTATTGTTGTAATTATCAACTGATATATAATACCATTCACCTGGTGTAAGGCTGGCTGAATTAATTGTTAGGTCAGAATAAGTTGAAGCATATCTGGCACAGGCAAGCTGTGTATTTGACTCACTCCACAAGGCAACATAGCCATTTCTCAGAGTACCTTCATCACCACCGGTTTTCAGCTGAATATTTATATTGGGACCTGTAGCCTGAAATTTGAACCAACGGTTAAAATTAGGACCTGAGTTCCAGCAAGAACCGCGCGATTCATCGGCAGTAGCTCCAATGGTTGAAAATTCCGCATCCGGTGAGCACCAGCCATTGATATCACTAATCACATAGGCTCCTGCCTTGAAGTCATAATCTATAACATTTGTATAGGCAGTATCTGAATTGGTACAACCCCCGTTTGAATATTCATAAACAATTTCATGAGTACCAAGGCCAGCCGCTGAAGGATCAAAAATATTTCCTGATATTCCGGGACCTGAGAAAGTTCCTCCAGCAGGACTTCCGGTTAATGTAACCGGAGCATCTCCGGCATCGTATTGAGAAGCCAGTCCGGAAAATGTAACAACGGGAATTTCCCATACAGTTGTGGTCTGAATGTCAATACCTGAACAACCGGTAGCAGCATCGGTGTATGAATAAACAATATTATGTGTTCCGGCACCTGCAGTTGCAGGATCAAATGTATTTCCTGAAATACCCGGTCCGGAGAAAGTCCCCCCTGCCGGATTCCCCGTTAAGGTAACAGAAGCCTCATTTATACAATAATCAGAAGCAAGACCGGCAATACTGACAACAGGTGGGTCATAAATATCCACCACCAACTGGTTGCTGTCTTTACCGCAAGCATTTGATTCAACCACTTTTACGGACCCTGTAATTCCTCCCGGTGCATCCCAGGAAATATCAAGGCTGCTTGCTCCTCCTGTAACAGAAGCAGGAGAACCATTTACCACCGTCCAGTTATAAAGAGATCCGCTATGATTGTCTACCGAATAATTAATTGTTTCACCCGCACAAACATTTGCTGAAGAAGGAGTAATGACCGAAGTAACCGGAGGAATACAGGCAACACATGAGATATCACCAACCCATCCGGCCCGGTTAAAGTTCGGATCTGAAATAAAGTTGAAAGTAAGGCAGGTTCCACTGGCAGTAACTGAAAAAGTCAGTCCCTCTCCGGTATAAGCTCCCAGTAAGGGAGAACTGGTATCCGGACCGTCATAAATCCATAATGTATCTCCAACCCGAACTTCAAAACTTGTAAAATTTACAGCAAGAGATGTTCCGTTATCCGAACAAAAGCTAACTGTATAATCCTCATCATCAATGTAATATGCTGTTGATCCGCCTGAATCATAAAAAGTTCCGGAACAAGTGCTGACAGTCTGTCCGTCATAAACATCTATCTCATAACTTTGTGCATAAATAGTAAGTCCGGATATAAAAAAAGTGAACAATGATACCAGGATTCCAGCAACTTTCACTTTTGATTTTGACTTATAGAGCATTTTCGGGAAATTTGACTTTAAAAATGGATCCATATATTTTTAAACTTATCGTTCCTTGAATTTAGTTTTTGGTTGTTTTCACATTCACAATTTGTGAAATGGCCACACGCTTCATGCCTATTGAGTAATATGTATGTTTCTTACGCAATAAACCTGAAAATGTTTAATCAATCCTTGGCAAAACCTTATAGTAAACTACTAAATAGTAAGTTGCGAGAAAAAACCTTTTTTTGTAAATTTTTTTGGAGAAACAAATATTTAAATACTAATGCATTGGCTATGTGGCACATACGAACAAGCTGGGAATAATTTTGTATGGTTTGAGAAATGTTCTTATTATCGCACAGGCATGGTGATGAAAATCATCAAAAAATTATACTTATAATTCAGAAAGGTTTTTACCCGGGATCTATTGAAAAACACAAAATCAACTATATATTAATGTGATATATAAAATATTGATTTTTAAGGTGCAATCCTTTATCATTAATTGAACAAATTAGTTTGCATTTTTTTGTTCGTCTGTAAAACATTTCTTAGTTGGTTTCGACATCGCAGTATTCATATACGGTTTCGCATTGCCGCCTTGAATCTAATGTGCAACAAACTTTTTTAGCAAATCCTATCTGAATCTGAAAATTTTACGAAAAACCCTAAGTGCCGGAAACAGAACCTGTAAAAGGATGATAATTCCAGCAATAATCGCAATCAGAGAAAGGATTTTCCCAAAGGTACCCATCCCCCACGCGGGAATCAGATTTTTCAAGCTGAATTCTCTGAAGTATGGTTTCGGAGGGTCCCATTCCGGTATCATATCGGAGGGAGGAATAATGTCCCAGCTTCCCAAAACGAATACAGGCATTAAAAAAGTAAATGTAACCTGATCATCGAATTTCCTGTTGCCTAAAAACCCTTCCCGCCAGGAACCAATATTATTGAAATACAAACGGAAATAATAGGGCTTATTCCAAAATGAATCCTTCATACCGGCATTTACCGGATCCTTTTGGTCATCGAGAAAGGAGGATGCCAATAATTTTATATCGGATTGAATGGTATCTTTTTGTTCAATTTTTCCTTCGGGTTTATAATCCGGATGCAAATAAAGAACACTGCCTTTCTGAATATTGGGTGATACCCGCCTTTCATCGGTCTCATTCACAATTTTTAAACCGGAACAATATACAGCACCTATTCCTATTGCCGGTACAGCATTTACTCCTTTATCTGTTTTATAATACCAGGGTGAATTCTCCGGTATTATTTTAAGAATTAATGAAAGGTCACCATAACGGTTATTTTTCCATTCTTCTCTCAACTCTGACAATTTTACAAATTTACGGGAACTGCCATACCACTTCCCCGGGAAAAAGGTTGTATCTTTTTCAATGGATGAAACAGGAACCGGAGGAGTCTTTCTTTCAGGCAGGATATCAACGGTAACATTAAACTCGGTTAGCCAGAGTTGCATCTCAAATTCCCGGATAACCAAACCGGTATCCATGGGAATGATCCTTTTATGGTAAGTTTTATAAGGCTGGGGAGCATCCGTTCCTGAAATTGATTGCAGCAGAGATTTTAGGTTTTTCTTCTCGGCATCAAACATGCGAACCGGGCTTACTTTGGCAATTACATTCGGCAAACCGTAATATGGTTGATCAGGATCAAAGTTCAGGGTATTCCCGTCAAAAAACTTCATCCGGCTTCCATCCTCTCTGTCATAATGATCATTAAAAAACTTAAGAAAGGCAATATGTACCTGGGGCCCCTCAAAATTACCAGTGGTTCCTCCCCCCTTATAATAAATATCCCGTGAACCAGTCCATGATTTTTTCAGATTTTCAACCGAAGCTTTCTTCAAATCTAAAGTGAAACTATCAATGTATTCCTGATACTCAGGATTCGGTTTTTTGTTTTCATCTGCCAGGTAATCAATTACGATACCTGTCCCGATAATTAATATTAATATTGATGCAATAACCGGAAAATATTTTTTCATACTTTAATCCCCTAATGGTCGCACAAATTACATTTTATTCTTCAAATACCACTGATTGAATTCCCTTATTATTTTATCTTCATCCCCAATTTGATATCCCTGTTCTTTATTCATTATTTTTTTCACCAGTTCCTCATCTTCATTTACAAGTTTACTCATATTCTTTCTGAAATTTGTAATAAACTTCATTTTAGTGAGGCTTTGGGGTTTACCTTTAAGCTTTATCACAAAAGTTTCAGAGGATAGTTCATCCTCCGAAAAACCAAGGTCGATTTTTGAATTTTTGATATCGTTTTTATCTACCTGTACTCTCATCTTGGATTTACTTTCCGGCTCATAATACCACCGGTAAATGGAAATCGGGCCGTCCACAATTTTGAGCAGAAAATGCCAGGTATTTGCCTCATTTGCAGGCCAGCATTTGACGGATTCATAATATCTCGGACCTACCCTGTATGCTTTAATCTCCTTTGGTTTATACTTTTCTGTAGGTTTTTCATCCTTCAAATTTGAATAATAAAGCGCTTTTTCCTGATTATTAACCAAATTTTTGAGCATAATATACCCATGGATCGTATCATTTTCTGATTTTAAGACCCAACCCGGATATTTCGTCCACAATTTAACTCCGGTTGAATCAGTTTGTGCAAAGCTTAGTAATCCATAAACTGAAAAATAAACTAATAGACAGGTTTTTAGCATTTTACGTAAAATTTAAAATAAGACTAGAAGTTAACGATTAAAGTTAATCTGAAATTTTTAAAAAAATAAATCTCAGATGAAAAAAATGCATATTTAACCGCATAAAACTGTATTTTCTTCTTTTTCATAATAAGTAGCTAATAATATTTTTATATTTGTGCCTTAAAATAAATATTGAATATTATGAGATTTATAATTAAAGTTTTTCCCTTCATTAGCTTAATGATTCTATCATCTTTTTATTTTGTTTCCTCAGCTCAGGATAATGAGACCAAACCCTCATTGGATAACGGAACCATTGAGAGTCAGTTCAATTACCTGATTACCAAATCAAATAGATATGAAGCATTCAAAGTTGTTAAGGAAGCCTGGTTGTATAAACTGAAGGCACACGTAAATGATTCGCTGAGTGTTTTAAAAACAGAACTTAATGAAACAAAGGCAAGGGAAGTTAATCACAAAAATGAAATCAGTTCACTGAATACAGAATTGGTTCAGACCAGAGAAAAACTTGCGCAGGCAATCAAAGAAAAAAACAGTATCAGGTTTGTGGGTATCCCGATGAATAAGGCCGGTTATAAAAGCCTTGTATGGACCATTATAGGTGGTTTGGCTGCAGCCCTTATAATTGTCTTCCTGATGTTTAAACGTAGTCATGCGGTAACCTCCCAAACCAAAAAGGATCTGGAAGAAACAAAAGAAGAGCTTGAAGCCTTCAGAAGACGTGCACTGGAAAGAGAAAGTCAGCTTGCCCGGAAACTGCATGATGAAATCAATCACTATAAGACCGAATTAAATAAGTATAAGAAATAAATCAATTTTTTTAATTTTAATAAAAGAGAGGTCATTGCCTCTCTTTTTTATTTTATACAAGGTATTCTGAAAAATCCTATCTTTATATAATCAAAATTTGTCATTCCTTTTTATTCCTGATGATATCTGCTAATGATGAGTAAAAAAATTATATCCATCATAATAATAACACTGGTATTTTTTCTAATACCTGCAGCCATTTCTGCACAAGGAGGATTTAAATCAGGGTACATTATAAATTCCAGCCATCAAAAAATAAATTGCCTGATTGCGAATTACGGTACTGAAAATTCATCCATGAAATATGTTTATAAATTATCAAGAAAAGACTCCCTTCGAAAAGTTGATATTTCAAATACAGAAGAATTTGGAATCAATGACACTAAAAAGTTCATCCGGGCTAAAGTTATTCTTGAAGTTTCCGATGACAGGATTACCCAACTGAGTGATACTGCCAAAGGTTTAAAATGGATAGAAAAATATGTTTTCCTCCAGATTCTTGTAGAGGGAAAATTCGCTACTTTGTATTATTATTTTGATGAAGGAATTGACCGTTTTTTCTACAGTACTATGAATACGCCCATTGAACCTTTGATCTTCAAGAAATATTACCTGACCGTTACTCCATACCATCCCACAACAATAGTCTTAAACAATGCTTACATCCGGCAGCTGGAAGACAACCTGATCTGCCCGGAGACCATGAATCCGGTGAAGAACTTATCTTACAATAAAAAGAAACTGATTGAATATTTTAAAAACTATTATCTATGCAACTGGACTGATTACAAAGTATATGGAAAAGTTAATAAAGGTAAGTTCAAACTAAAAGGAGGTTTCATTTTTGACCGGTCTTCTTTTTTTATAAATGACGGCCTTTTGGAATATTATGATTTCCCGGTAAACCCGGGATACACAGGTGGGTTGGAATTTGAATATTCAATACCTTTCAACCGGTACAAGTGGAGCTTATTTGCTGAGGTAAATTATCATTACTATAAATCCACTATTTCAGAACCAGCTCTCAATTCTGAGACAAGTATAAATTATCAGTTTATTGAAATTCCCATTGGGATAAGCTATTACTTCATCTTAAATAAGAACCACAAAATATTCATCAGGCCCGGTATTTCGCCGAACTTTAACATCAATGGGTCATACATATCCTTCTATAACCCTGAAAACAAGGAAGAACCCACCCCTGAAATGAATGCATTTATTGGTGGCGGGTATGGTTTTAAACGGCTAAGCCTGGAATTCCGGTATTATTCATCCAAAAATATCACACAAAACCTTTATCAAAGAGGCTCTGAATTTTCTCAAATGTCTTTGCTGCTAAAATACACATTGTTTCAGTCCAAAAACAAATAAGATGCAATCTCAACAAAAAACAACCATCCTGTTAAATTTTTTCAAAATTATATTATTGCTGGCTTTGTTTTCATTTCGTTTCTTTCCACAGAAAAATATTATTTTATCTATTAAGCCGTTAGATGCTACTCCTGATACACTTAGTAATACCCCCGTTTTAACCGGGCCATCGGTATTATTAAATAAAAATAAATTAATCTGGGGAGGCAGTGTAATTAAGGGGGAAGACGGATTGTACCATATGTTTTTCTCTACCTGGAACTCTGAACCGGGAAATTTGAAATTTTCTGACAGCTGGGTATTACATTCTGAAATAGGTTATGCTGTTTCAAAATACCCTGACAGGGATTTTAAAATCCGGAAAATAGTTTTACAGGGAAGAAAACAAGAGGGGGATTCCACTGCCTGGGATGCACAGGTTGTACATAATCCACATATTAAAAAGTTCAATAATAATTATTACCTGTATTATGTCGGGTCAAGGGATCCGGGCTATCAGACAAAAGGTTCACCAGGAGAATCACTGAATAAAAGAAACAGGGTACAGCAATCACAAAAAATAGGAGTTATTGAATTTGACAGTTTCAATGATTTGCTTCAGGGGAATTTCAATCGACCGGATAAGCCTCTTCTTTCACCCAGAACCCGGGTTAAAAATAAAGATGTAATAAATCCGTCACCGGAAGGGACCATTGCTAAACCGGATAATATCATTGTGGTGAATCCATCTGTGGTTTACCGCCCATCCGACAGGAAGTACCTGCTTTATTTTAAGGGAAACTGGTACGATCCTCACTGGAGAGGAGTTCATGGAGTGGCCATTTCCGATTCTCCAACGGGTCCGTTTAAAACTATGGATAACATCATTTTTGATATCAGGATGCCTGATGGGAAAATAGCCAGTGCCGAAGATCCATACGTGTGGTATTATAATAAATACAACTGTTTTTATGCTATCGTCAAAGATTTTTCAGGAAAACTTACCAGTGTTGAACCGGGCCTTGCTATTCTTAAATCAAAAGACGGGATAAAATGGGAAAAACCGGAGGTACCCACATATATTAAAAAAGAAGTTCTCCTGAAAGACAATGTCAGATTTAAAGTTTCACATCTGGAAAGGCCTCAGCTGCTGATTGATACAGACGGTACACCAATCGTACTTTATGCTGCATGTTCCGTAGTGCCTGCTTTTAATTTAAAAAATACAGGCACTTTCAATATTCAGATTCCTCTAATGGTTACAGACCAATAATTTTTTAAAACGAAAATTATTCATATTAATTATTTTACATTACTTTTGCATGTAATATTCAAATTTATTTAAAGCATGGACGAAGGCCCATATCATAGTCAGAACAAAATATTAATCCATCTGTAAGGGGCTGATGTTTCCTTGCAGAATCTAATGCGGGGGAACAAAAAATGATTAAAATCTTTAAAACATTTGGCGGTTATACTGAAGTTCCGGAAATCGAAAACGGATGCTGGATTAATGTTATACAACCAACAGGGGAAGAGATTGTAAAACTTTCAGAAGAGTTTCAAATACCCAAAGATGCAATTCAGGACATTCTGGACCCTGATGAACGGCCCCGCGTTGAATTTGAGGATGACTGGTCATTAATAATTATGCGTATCCCTGTTGAGACACCTAATAATAATGTACCATTTCAGACCGTACCACTTGGAATATTTCTGTCTGATAGTTACACTCTCACCTTATGTTTACAAAATAATGAGATATTACCTGCGGAACGAACATCCCCATTCAGGGAACATTACAAAGAGATTACTGATAATATAAATTTCATCCTCCGGCTTTTCCTGCGTTCCGGAAATACTTACCTCCGGTACCTGAAACGAATCAACCAACAAACTTCTTTAATTGAAAAGGAACTTGAAAAATCAATTAAAAACAGTGAGTTAAGCAGATTGCTCAAGATGGAAAAATGCCTTGTGTATTTTATCACTTCCATAAAAGCCAATGAAATTGTATTGTCAAAACTCCGGAAAGCAAAAAAAATAACCACAGAAATAAATGAGGACCTTATGGAAGATGCCATGATTGAGAATAAACAGGCTTTGGAAATGGCCCAGATATATTCCGACATACAAAGCGGAATGATGGATGCCTTTGCCTCGGTAATATCAAACAACCTGAACGTGGTGATGAAACAACTCACCCTGATCTCAATCATACTGATGATCCCCACTCTCACAGCAAGTGTTTTTGGAATGAACGTGCCAAATTTTATGGAACATGCCAGTTGGGCTATGCCTGCAATTATAATTTCCTCACTTCTCCTATCCGTCACAGGAGTTTTATTATTCAGAAAAAGACATTGGTTTTAATGCGCTGTTTTCAGGACCCGGAACATTGAAGAATTACTTATGTAAAACTGAAAAACTGACAGCACAAAAACATCCTAAATAAGTCATTATGACATACTTGGCGTACTGGCACACAATTTGAAATTCATTTTTTTGAAATTAAATTGTTTAACTTAAAAAAAGGAGGATCGAATTATGTCACTAGTTAGATTTACCAATCAGCTTCCCGGATTTTTCGACCATTTTTTTGATAACGATTTATTTGACTGGTCGAACCGGAATTACTCAAACACCAATACTACTTTGCCCGCTGTGAACATCAAAGAAGGCAAAGATGGTTTTGAGGTAGAGATGGCAGCACCGGGATTGGAAAAGAAGGACTTCAAAATTGAACTGAATGGTGATATGCTAACAATTTCTTCCGAGAAAAAGGTTGAAAAAGAAACCAAAGATGAAGAGCGCTTTACAAAAAGAGAATTCAGCTATCAGTCATTCAGCAGAACCTTCACGCTTCCCAATATCGTGGATGAGGAAAAAATCAATGCCAGATACCAAAATGGCATTTTGAAAGTATTCATACCGAAAAAAGAGGAAGCCAAACCAAAACCGGCAAAAAAGATAGCCATTGCATAAGCAAAGAATGCCGGTGTAATGCCGGCATTTTAATTTTATCATTTGTTTAACTTAAATTGTATGAGTTATGAAAAGACAATTGATATATTACGGGATTTTGTTTTTAATGGGTTTAAGCAGTTGTAACGGACAAAACAAAGATAATACCGGGAATATTCCGGATGAAAATCAACCCAAAGCAAAAATTAAGGTGAATAAGGAATACGATGAGAATGGTAACCTGATCAGATACGATTCAAGCTATTCATATTATTATTCCAATGTTGAAAATGACACCCTTTTGAGGGATAGTATTTTTGATCAGTTCAGAAATCATTTTAATCAGAAATACTTTTTCTCCAAAGAACCTTTTTTTAATGATCTTTTTTTTCAGGATTCCCTGCTGAATTTTGATTTTTATAAAAAGGATTTCTTTTCAAAAAGGTTTCAGTCAAATATGGAACATATGGACCAGCTTTTTCATGAAATGGACTCCATCAAGAATCAGTTCTTTATGGATCAATTCAAAGAAAAGCCGGAAAACAAAGAAAAATAATTTCATCTACAGGCAGCAACCCGGCACAAAATGATCAAAAGTGTCGGGACTGCTTATTTACACAGATTATAATCCTGTATAACAATTATTTACAAAAAAGATTATTCGCATATTAAATTCAAATATATTTTCCTGTTTCATAATAATTTCCTTATTTTTATGAGCTGTTTAAACTTAAAATCAACAATGATGAAAAAAACCTTATTTAGTGCTTTTGTAATTCTTCTGGTTGCCGGATGCACCCCTGGTGCAAAAAAAGCAGATCAGAAAGATGGCAATAAAAAATCAGAGATTTCCGATCCCTTAATGGCCAAAGCAAAAGGCATGTTTGGAACTCTTCCGGCGGTAGCAAAAAGTAATGATAATGTTTCTTCCAAAGAAAAAGTTTTACTGGGAAAAACACTTTATTTTGACAAGCGCTTATCAAAAGACAATGTTCAAAGTTGTAATACCTGCCATAATCTGGATACCTGGGGTGTGGATAATTTACCCACCTCTCCCGGAAACAGTGGGAAACCAGGTACACGAAATTCTCCTACCGTTTTAAATGCAGCCCTGCATACTACACAATTCTGGGACGGGCGTGAAAAAACAATTGAAGACCAGGCAGGCGGACCCATTCTTAATCCTGCTGAAATGGCTATTCCCAATGAAGAATTTTTACTCAAACGGCTTTCTTCCATTGATGAGTACAAAACATTATTTGCAGAGGCTTTCCCGGATGAAAATAACCCCATGACATACATGAATATTCAAAATGCCATTGGTGCTTTCGAAAGGGAACTGATGACTCCCTCAAAATTTGACGATTACCTGGCCGGAAACTCTTCAGCACTCAATGAACAGGAGAAAGCCGGATTGGAAACATTTATTAATACCGGTTGCATTACCTGCCATATTGGGAATGTACTTGGTGGTAATATGTTCCAGAAGTTGGGACTTTACGGAGATTACTGGGAGCTCACAAAAAGTAAAGTTATTGACAACGGCCGTTTTGATGTTACAAAAAAAGAGTCCGACAAGTATTTATTTAAAGTCCCTTCATTAAGAAATGTAGCAAAAACCTGGCCTTACTTTCATGACGGAAGTGTAAAAGACCTGAAAGAAGCCGTGGTGATCATGGCAAAACTTGAATTGGATAAAAGCCTGACTGACGCAGAAGCGGGTCAGATAGTGAACTTCCTGGAAACACTTACAGGTGAGGTACCTGCAAATATGAAAGAATAGACAACAGGACACATTTGCTTCATCATAAAAAACAAACCGGTTTTGGTACAACTACCATAACCGGTTTTTCTTTGGCTAAAGGTAACTTAATCAAACAGAGTTGCGTAAACAGATAAACCTCAACAACTGACAAAACTGATTTATTGAATTTTTTAAACTGGGATATTATGCGAAATAATCCGGGAATAAAAGTATTGTTTATACTTTCAGCGATAATTGTAAGCTCATGCAGTTCCATGAACCGCTTAACAATGAGTGTAACAGAACCGGCACCGGTTTACGTTCCTGCCAATATTGAAACCATTGCCATTATTAACAGAAGTCTGCCATCGGTTCAAAACGACGAACTGGAAAAACTTGACAAAATATTTTCCGTGGAAGGAAAGAATCTGGATAAAAACGGAGCAATGGAAACGGTTACCGGTTTATATGACGAACTTACAAAAACCCAAAGGTTTGATACAATTAAAATAATTGACGAGCTTGATCTGAAGAATCCTGGCCTTGGCATTTTTCCGGCTTCACTCCCATGGGAAACCGTTGAAAACATCTGTAAAAAAAATAATGTGGATGCCATCTTTGTTTTATCGTTCTACGATACAGATGCAAGCATCCATTATAAAGCTGAGAAATTTGATTTCAAAGGGCCGGCAGGAATTAAAATACCCATCGTTGAACATCATGCTTTAGTTACGACCTTTATAAAAACAGGATGGAGGATATATGATCCGTTAAACAGGTGGATAGCAGATGAAATTCAAATCAATCATCAGGTAAAGTCTGAAGGAGTTGGTGTGAATCCCTTGAATGCGGCCCGGGCAATTTTAGACAGAGAACAAGCAGTTTTGCAAACAAGCAGCAACATCGGACATAACTATGCTCAAAGAATATTCCCTTATAAAACAAGAGTTTCAAGAGATTATTACGTTCGTGGTACAGACAACTTCAAAATTGCAAAACGACGGGCACAGACAGGAAACTGGAACGCGGCTGCTGAGCTTTGGGAAGAAGAAGTATCAAATCCTAAAAGGAAAATTGCCGGAAGAGCCTGCTATAATATGGCCATTATAAATGAGATTAACGGCAATCTTAATACGGCCGTTGACTGGGCGGCAAAATCTTATACCGATTACAAAGACAAGGAAGCTTTGCAATATCTGAAAGTACTTAACAACCGGATTGCAAAAAATGACCAGCTAAAACAGGAAACAGCAGAGAAATTATCCTCAACTCAGAAATAAATAATCTTTATTCCTGTAGTTTTCCTTTTGCCATTTTACACCAACACCGATGGCGGTAATTTAGGATATAACGAACATTAAATATTTAACTAAATTAAAAGGAGATTTTAAAATGAAGTACAACAACTTTTTTCTTTTTATTATAGGAGCTTTAATTTTTATAAGCTCTTGCTCAAAAGAGCTTACTCTTAATCCCGCCAATAATATTAGGGTATCCCAGGGTGATTATATTAATATCATTCATGTAAATTGGGATGCTGTTTCTAATGCAGACCACTATAATATTATAAGAATTAGTCCCAACGGGGAACGAATAGCTGCAGGTACTGTTACTGTTCCTCCATTTGACGATTATGGTTTTGGATTACCTGATAATAAGTTAGAAGCAGGTAAAAAATACAAATACGTGATTTCTTCAGGTGCTAATGGAGATTATGGTGATAGTGAATATTCTGAGGAATCACCGGAAGGTTGGATTTATGGATTTAAACCTATTGATGTTTTGGTTAAACGAGAAGATAATGGAACCGTTACTATTCAGTGGCAAGATCCGAATGGAAAACAGTATGATGTTTATGGCAATACCAGATCTTGTTGGTGGGATATTAAAAGACGTTATACTGATGATTTACAATTTTCAAAAATACATACAACGGACCATTCTGGTGGTGATGCAGCCCTTCAAGTTCAAACATATACTGATAAAACCGTTTCAAAAAACGAGAAAGCAATTTATCAAATTGTAGGGTATTATGATTATCAATTTAAAAATATGGATAATGACTACTGTGGAGGTTTAGGATCTTACAGTTTTGATGAATCAGCAGAATCGAAAGACTCTTCTCATGCAACAGTAACATATCAGACTATTCAAATAAACGATCTGCAAACTTCTGCTGATGGTTATGGTTATGTAAAGATAAAAAATATTAACAATGTAATGTACGCTGCAGCCATTCCAAAACCTGTGCTTGGTAATCCTGTAATTTATAAATTGAATGGTACATCTTGGCAAAATATAGCTTCATCTTATCCAGTAGGATTGCAAAATAATTTTGATAAAATAAGCATCAGTGGCGACGGTAATAACGTTTGGGTTGCAGGAGTTTCTGATTCATCTTATGTTTATGCTTTTAATTCATCATGGAGTAATAATTTAGCTAATAACAATATGGGATTAGCAAATAAACCAGACGGAATATTGGTAGAATATTTCAATAATACATTATATGCCCTTTGTAATCATGATGGTAAACTTGAACTTTATTCCTATGATAATAATAATGTTTGGGCTAGCCAGGGTGTAGTGGAAAATAGCAGCGGAATATTCGATTTAGGTTTTAAAGTATTTAATAACAAACTGTACTCTTTTTACCATGTTTATACCAGCGAACAAAACAGTACTTTAAAAATAAAACATTATGAAATTAATAATTGGAATACTGATTTTGAAAAATCATACGATTATTTAATGAATGTTGATGTTTCTGTTAATACTTCAGGAGAGATCTATTTCACATCAGAAAGTCAGAAACCAGATCGATGGAAAGGAAATATTTATAAAGTTACGTCACAATCTACTACTGAAGAAATGATAAATTCTGGTAATGATTGGTTAATATTTCCTACAGCCATTGATTTTGACAACGTGGGCAATCCGTGTGTGATATATACATACATAAGTAATGATGCAAGTTATACAGAATCCAGACTTGCCGTATTTGACAATGGTGAATGGAAAATGATTGCAGGAGATTACTCTAAGCACATCTCTCCTGTTGATTTAGAATCAAACAATGGATTGTACTTTATTTATGGAGATGGAGATAATGTTACTCAAACCAATTATCCTAAAATAATAAAAACAATGAAATATAATCGTTAACTGAGTATTTCGGAGTAAAGTGTACAGTACAATCCGGAGTAAAGTGTACAACTTTTTTAGAGTGTATTTTTTTAGTTTTTAACGGTGGCGATAGCGCCCTCCACGAGCAACAATCCGTCATATAGTGTGTAATTACATGGGACACTCCAAACCAGCGTTCGGCGAGCTCACGCTGAAGCCTTGCGACTTACTAGTGCTTCAAGACCTTACTCCTGCACACAAGGGACTTACACCCCTCGGACGCCAGAGGCTTGCCGACGGCGATGCCCCTGGAATAAATAATGCACCCCAAAACAGTAACTTCTTGTGAATAAATTTGTATTTTTAGAATTTATTCTGAGCTTCCGAGTGGGTGCATCAGTTCATGCTGGGCACACACAAAGTGTCATATAGCAGGCGGGTTTCCTCTCGGTTTGACAAGTCAAACCAGTGTTGCCACCTCCTGCGGGTCTGACTGGATTTCTGTTGGAAATCCCGCCCGACCACATACAAGTGACCGTTGCGTTGCAATAAAGAGAGCCCAATTATGCAGAGTGTAGAATCAAAATTGAAAACAGAAGAGATATGACAAAACAAGATGAAAGAATGGCAAAGATGACATTTACTTCAATATACCCACACTATCTCACAAAAATTGAGAAAAAGGGAAGAACTAAAGAAGAATTACACGAAGTAATTAAATGGCTAACCGGCTATAGTGATAAAAAGTTACAGGAACTTATAAATGCTAATGTAACATTTGAATCTTTCTTCCTAAATGCTGATATGAATAAAAAATCTAATCAAATTACAGGAAAAATATGTGGCTACAAAGTCGAGGAAATTACAAATCCGTTAACCCAACAAATAAGGTATTTAGACAAGTTAGTTGATGAATTAGCCAAAGGATGGAAAATGGAAAAAATATTGAGAGCAGATTAAGTAGATAATATATGAAACCAAAAGAATTAATTGAACAATGGGTAAAAGCTTTTAATGAAGGAGATGCCGAAAAGATTACGAATTTTTATCATTCAGATGCAATTAATCATCAAGTTGCTAATGAGCCAGTTGTTGGAAAAGGTGCCATACTGAAAATGTTTAAAACTGAGTTTAGCCAAGCGGAAATGACTTGCATAGTGGAAAATATTTTTGAGGATAATGACTGGGGAATATTAGAATGGAAAGACCCACTAGGATTAAGAGGTTGTGGATTTTTTCAAATAGTAGATGGAAAAATTAAATTTCAAAGAGGTTATTGGGACAAATTATCTTTTTTAAGACTAAATAATCTTCCGGTACCCAAGGAATAAAGGAAAAATGAAATAACAACACCACAATTGAGTAGGCTGCCCCGCCAGTAAAAACTGACGGGGAGTTTACTTTTGTAAATGACTGGTTTTTCAGACAAGAGTAACGCAGATAGCGGACATTATGGACAAACACTAAATAGAACATTTCTCTATTATATTTGTTTATCAAAAAATAAGGTGATGAACAGAAATGACCTATTTGCAAGAATTACAAATCCTCGCCAGCAAATATTTCTTGATTGTATCTCCTTATAGTCAGAGTAGTCCATTGGGGGGCTTTAGCCCAAAAAATTAGCTGTGATCATCCCTTTGGTCTTCGGTTCTTGAATTTTCCGAATTAAATTGACTAAATTTATCCAAAATCTGCCTGTTCCGAAAATTCTTAAACAAACTGATAATACATAAAATATGGAAAAACAAGATTTACTCGGATTAAGAACAACCATTTATAAAGTTAGTGATATAGATAAAGCCAAAAAATGGTATGCCAAAGCATTTGAAAAGGAACCATACTTTGACGAACCTTTCTATGTAGGATTTAATATCGGTGGTTATGAACTGGGACTTCTTCCTGAGGAGAATCCCGTTACTGAAAAACCAGAAAGTGTTCTTACTTACTGGGGGGTGAACGAAATTGAAAAAGTTTATAATCACTTTATAGAGTCAGGTGCTGTTGAAAATGAAAAACCACATAGTGTGGGTGGTCCTCTCCTGGTTGCAACGCTTAAAGACCCCTGGGGGAATATCATCGGATTGATTTATAATCCTGCATTCAAATTGGAAAATTTTTAGGAGAATAAAATGGCCTCAGATAAAAATTTCGTGGATTTTGTTGTTGACCAAATTGAAAATGCGGGTAAAATCACAGCTAAAAGTATGTTTGGTGAATACGGACTATTTTCAGATAGAAAAATCTTTGCACTTATTTGTGATAATAAACTATATATTAAACCAACCAAATCTGGAAGGTCGTTTATAAAAGATGTTATAGAAGCACCCCCATACCCTGGAGCTAAACCAGCCTTCCTTATTGAAGATAAATTGGAAGACCGGGAATGGATTAGCAATTTAGTCAGGATTACCGTTAAAGAACTTCCCGAACCTAAACCTAAAAAGAAAAAATTAAGCAAAATTCAAAATGAAAAAAGATGAAAGATATAAGGTCATTTGAGAATTAGTTATACAAAAAGATGAAGCATAGCATTTATGATTAGAACCAGGCTTCGCCTGTTTTTTATTTAAAAATTACGGGAGTGGATTACGCCTCCATACCGTCGGCGTGATCCATTAGGGGGGGGCCTTTACAATACATTGGAAACCAGGCTTCGCCTGTTTTTTATTTTCCCCAAACTGTCTGCAAGCAAGCTTGAACAGTTTCGGGAAAATAAAAACCCGGTCTTTTCGACCGGGTTTCCAATGTATTGTGGGCGATACTGGATTCGAACCAGTGACCCCCTGCTTGTAAGGCAGGTGCTCTGAACCAGCTGAGCTAATCGCCCCAATGTTACTTAATATTTCAATTTATCTCTCGAGATACTTTTTAAACCAGTCAAGAAAATCATTGATGATTTTCGAGGATCTCCTCAAACTAACAAATCATAGATTTGAAGTTTGAAGGGACTAATCGCCCCAAACGGAGTGCAAAGATAACAGTCTTCTTTTTATCTCCAAAATGTTTATTAAATTTTTTCACAACACCTCTGCAACCACAAATGTACTTCCCCCTACAAATATCATGTCTTCAGGATCGGCATTTCTTTTTGCCTGTTCAAAAGCAGTTCTTACACTATTAATAACAGTACCCTTTAACCCTGCTTTACCTGCTTTCTCAGCCAGAACTTCAGCATCCAGAGCACGGGGAATATCTGCTTTCACAAAATAGTAAGCTGCTTCTTCCGGCAATAGCTTCAGAATAGTTTCAAGCTTTTTTTCTTTAACTACACCCAGTACAAAATGCAATTTTCTGTAAGCAGTAGTCCTGATTTGTCTCATTACCTCCCCAAGTCCCTCCTTATTATGTGCCGTATCACAAACAATCAGCGGATCTGTTCCCAACATTTGCCAGCGCCCCGTTAAACCGGTATTTTCAACGACCTTCTCCAGGCCTCTTAATACTGCCTTATCTTCAATTCTTATCCCTTTTCTTCGTATCATTTCAATGGCTGTGAGTGAGCTTGTTACATTTTTTGTCTGGTAAAGACCAAGCAAATCCGTTTTTATCTCATCAAAGCCAAATTTTCCGGAATCATTAAACTTAATTTTTTGCTTATTATCCAGTGTTAGCAAGGAATACTCCACCCGGTATTTTTGATCGGCAAAAACAAGCTCTGAACCCGATTCTCCGGCCACTTCCTCAAAAACATCTTTTAACCCCTCTTGCGTCTCCCCTATCACCACAGGAACACCCCGCTTAATAATACCGGCCTTCTCACGGGCGACTCCCGTCAGTTCTGTTCCCAGAAACTCACTATGGTCGTGACCAATATTTGTAATTACCGAAAGTTCCGGTAAAATAATATTTGTAGAGTCCAACCGGCCACCCAAACCGGTTTCAATAACCGCAATATCCACTTTTTTATACCTAAAATACTCAAAAGCCATGGCCACAGTCATCTCAAAAAAAGAAGGTTTTAGCTTTTCAAACAGCTTTTGATTTTCTTCAGTAAACCGGATTACAAACGCCTTTGATACCGGTACCCCATTCACCCTTATTCTTTCCCTGAAATCTTTCAGGTGCGGAGAAGTGTATAAACCGGTTTTGAAACCCGCCTCCTGTAAAACAGATGCCAGTATGTGTGAAACGGAACCTTTGCCGTTGGTACCAGCAATATGGATGGTTTGATAGGCCTGATGAGGATGGGCAAAATAATCATCCAATGCAAGAGTACGATCAAGGTTAGCCTTATAGGCCTTATTTCCAACCCGCTGAAAAACCGGTAGCTGATCAAAAAGCCAGGTCAGAACCCGGTTATATTTTTTGTCTGTTTGATTCACTTTTGAGTCCATTCTTCATAGTGAACTTTTTCTGAAGTGAACCTGTCAATAACCGGCTTTATTTCAGCCGGATACCCAACTGAAACAAGCGCATAGGGTTGTACTTGGTCAGGCAGATGAAATAATTCTTTCAAAGCCTTTTTTCTTGCTTCCCTCGGATGAATACCAATCCATACGGCTCCCAGACCCATTCCGTGTGCAGCAAGCAGAATATTTTGGGTGGCAGCACCGCAATCCACGATCCCGTATCCTGAATCATGCTCCAGGTCTGTATCAACCATTACAAGAATAGCCAGGGCAGCCTCTTTGAGCATCTGTGCATAAGCATGAATCCTCATGATGGCCTGCAATTTTTCTTTTTCTTTAATTACCATAAAATGCCAGGGCTGACAATTCATGGCTGAAGGTGCCTGCATCCCGGCTTTCAATAAGGTTTGTATCTGCTCGTCGGAAAGCTTTATCTCCTTATACCTTCTTATACTTCTTCGTGTAAAGATACCTTCAATTAATTCCATATAAATTGATTTTGCAAAGTTGTAAAGATACAAAAGCCAATAAAATTTTGTACATTTAAGCCATTAATCATTGTTTAAAATTGTATACATGAATAAAAAGGTAAAAAAAATATTTGTTCTGGATACGAATGTTTTGTTACATGATTACAATGCCATTTTTAATTTCCAGGAGAATGATATTGTAATTCCCATCGTCGTATTGGAAGAACTGGATAAATTCAAGAAAGGAAACAGTCAGATCAACTTCCATGCCCGTGAACTGACCCGTGAACTTGATAAACTTTCAGGAGATCATCTTTTTAACAAGGGTGTATCGCTGGGAAAAGGGAAAGGAAAATTATTTATTGAGACAGGAAAACCTTTTCCTGAAAAAATGAGTGAATCTTTTCCTGAAAAAACTCCGGATCACAGGATCCTGGTCATTGCTGATTTTATTACAGATAAGTATCCCAACAATAAGGTTATCCTGGTTACCAAGGACATTAACCTTCGGTTAAAAGCAAAATCGCTGGATATCCTTGCCCAGGATTATGAAACCGATAAAGTTTCGAATCTGGAAGAATTGTATAAAGATCTGGTGACAGTTTCCGACCTTAACGATGATTTGGTTTCTAAACTTTATGATGAACCCGAAGGAGTTCCAGTGGAGGAATTCCAATTGGAAAAACCTTCCCATGCCCATCAGTATTTTATTCTCAAAAGTGCAAAATCAAGCGTATTGGGTCATTATGATCCTACCACAAAACTTATGAACCGGGTACAAAAGATACAGGCTTATGGAATTGAGCCCAGAAATGCAGAACAGACTTTTTCTATAAATGCACTGACCCGTCCCGAGATCAAACTGGTAGCTTTAACAGGAAAAGCAGGCACCGGAAAAACACTTGTTGCACTTGCTGCCGCGTTGCATCAGCGCAGAAATTACAAACAAATATTTTTGGCACGGCCTATTGTCCCTCTGGCAAACAGAGATATGGGATTTTTACCCGGAGATGTGAGTGAGAAAATCGGACCATACATGCAACCTCTTTTCGACAACCTTACTGTAATAAAAAACAGGTACAGCCCGCAAAGCAAAGAATATCAAAAAATAGAAAATATGTTAAAAGAGGAAAAGCTGGTTATCACTCCATTGGCATACATCCGGGGGCGTAGCCTTTCCAATATCTTTTTTATAGTGGATGAAGCACAGAATCTTACTCCTCATGAAATAAAAACCATTATCACACGTGCCGGTGAAGGAACAAAAATGGTATTTACCGGTGATATTGAACAAATAGACTCCCCGTATCTGGATGCCGGTTCCAACGGGCTCACCTACCTTTCGGATAAAATGAAAGGGCAGGATATTTTTGCTCACATCAACCTTGTGAAAGGAGAAAGAAGTCAGCTGGCGGAGCTAGCGAGCCAGTTACTTTAAAGATACAAGAAATCCCGAAACAGTTGAAATCTATGATTTCTATACTGTTTCGAGGATCCTCGAAAAACTATGCAAATCAAAGATTTGCAGGTTTTCGGGACAAGAGCCAAGAACCAAAAAATAAGCAATGAGATGAGGATTGAAAAATAAAAAAACAAAAGAATGTCAAAAATATTAACTATTGTCCGGCATGGTAAATCGGATTGGGAATACGATTCTCTGACTGATTATGACAGGCCATTGAAACTCAGAGGATACAATGATGCCTATAAAATGGCATTGCGATTAAAAAAGGCAGGGAGTCCACCGGAAAAAATTTATACCAGCCCGGCAAACAGGGCTTTATATACTGCAGTAATTTTTAGCCGGGTGTTTTTTGAGGCTTTTGATCTAATCCGGATTAAAGAAGAAATTTACCTGGGAAGTTACAGAACACTTATGGATGAAATAAAAAACTGCCCTGACAATTGCAATCACCTGGCTATCTTTGCACACAACCCCGGGGTTACAAACCTGGCAAATCAATTTGTTGATGAGCCGATATACAATATTCCAACTTCCGGCTGGGTCCGTTTTGAGTTTAACATTGAAAAATGGCAGGATATTGCACGTGCGCATTTGAACGGATATATTTTTGATTATCCGAAAAGAACCGGCATTTGATACTGAAAGTACATTATTATGGAAAAAACACCAGATATATTAAACCGGGAATTAAGCTGGCTGGCCTTCAATCATTCCGTACTTCAGGAGGCAGCTGATCCGAGTGTTCCCCTCATCGAAAGAATCCGGTTTTTAGGTATTTTCTCAAATAACCTGGATGAGTTTTTTAAAGTCAGGGTAGCATCGGTTCGGCGCCTGATTGAATTAAAAGTCGATAACACCAAGCTCACAGGCGGTGATGATCCTAAAAAGCTTCTGAATCAAATTCAGAGAACAGTCATCAGGCTTCAAAAGATATTCGATGAAACCTATGAACAAATTCTTAAAGAACTCAGAACGGAAAATATTCATATTATTAATGAACATTCCCTGAGCGAAAAACAATCAGAATTTATTGATGACTTCTTTGTAGATAAACTACTTCCCGTTTTAGCACCCATTATTTTATCAGACTCCAGACCATTTCCCAGACTCAGGGATAAATCAATCTATCTCGCAGTAAAGCTTACAAACTCAAAGGAAAGAAAATACGGACTGATTGAACTTCCAAGGAAAACATTGCCCCGTTTTGTTGAACTGCCAAAAGAGGGAGATAATCGCTTCATTATTTTGCTGGAAGACGTAATTCGGGCCAAACTAAAGGATATTTTTAGAATTTTGCCATTTACCGGATTTAAAGCCTATACAATAAAGATAACACGGGATGCAGAACTTGATATCGATAATGATCTTACCAAAAGTTTCCTTGAAAAAATTTCAAAAGGCGTAAAAGGAAGAAAAAAAGGACAACCGGTCAGGTTTGTTTACGACAAGCGCCTACCCAGGGATTTACTCCTCTATTTGAAAAAAAGACTTAAAATTGATGATGAGGACAGTATGATTCCCGGTGGGATTTATCATAATTTCAAAGACTTTATGGAATTTCCTAATATTAGCCATAAAAAACTTGAATACCAAAAACTTAAACCCATCCAACACCCGGCTTTTGCTCCTGGAACGAGAATCATCAATAATATTTTAAAAGAAGATATTCTTCTATATTATCCTTATCATAATTTTTCACATTTCATCAGCCTTTTAAGGGAAGCCGCAATTGACCCGGATGTAACTTCCATACAAATTACCTTATACCGGGTAGCCATGTTTTCCATGGTAATGAATTCTCTGATCAATGCCTGCCTGAACGGAAAAAAGGTAACCGTAGTGATTGAATTACAAGCCCGGTTTGATGAAGAATCAAATATCTACTGGTCTAAGAAACTGGAAGAAGTCGGAGCGAAAGTACTGTTTGGTATTCCGGGACTAAAAGTACACGCAAAAATCTTACTCATTGGGAAGAAGAATCTTAAAAACAAGACAGAATTTATCTCTTGCATCAGTACAGGAAATTTTCATGAAGGAACGGCTAAAGTATATTCGGATGTGACCCTTTTCACTGCTAACAAGAAAATTTGCAAGGAGGTAAAAACGGTTTTTAGCTTTATCGAGTTTCCTTTCAAACCTGTGTATTTCAGACACCTGATCTTCTCGCCGAACCAGATGAGAAATAAACTTTACAGCCTCATCGAAAATGAAGTAAGAAATGTAAAAGAGGGAAAAAAAGGTTATTTCTACCTGAAAATAAACAATCTGGTTGACCAGAAACTCATCCGTAAGATTTATGCTGCCAGCCAGGCAGGTGTGGATGTAACTTTAATTGTCAGAGGTATTTGTTCATTAAAACCAGGGATTCCGGGATTAAGTGAAAACATTACGGCCATTAGTATTGTTGGGCGTTTTCTTGAACACTCCCGGATCTTTATTTTTGGTAACGATGGTGATGAATTGTATTACATCAGTTCTGCTGACTGGATGCCCCGAAACCTGGATCACAGGGTTGAAATTGCCAGTCCGGTTTATGATCCCCTTCTACAAAATGAATTGAAGAATCTGATCAATCTTTTGTTAGCAGACAATGTAAAAGCCAGGATAATTAATGATGTCCAGGATAATCAGTACAGAAAAATCGGTTCAAAACCGGTCAACTCTCAGATCGAACTTTACAATTTATTAAAAAATAACAAACTAAGAACAACTTAACCCATTAAAAAACAGTGGATTTATGAGTATAGACTTAAATAAAGCCGGTGAGTTGGTAATTGCCACAGCGCGAGAGGCAGGTTCATATATCAGAAAAGAACAAAGGAGTTTTTCATCAAAGCAGATCAGTGTAAAAGGTTTACATGATTTTGTAACCCATGTAGACAAGGCATCTGAGGAGTTTATTTACAGCAAGCTGAAAGATTTAATACCCGACGCTGGTTTTCTGGGTGAGGAGCAAACTTCCGAAATTGAAGGCAAGGATTATAAATGGATTGTTGATCCTCTTGACGGAACTACTAATTTTATTCATGGCCTGCATCCTTATTCCGTAAGCATTGGGCTTATGAAAGAAAATGAGATGGTACTCGGTGTGGTTTATGAAGTGGGCGCTGATGAAACTTTTTATGCCTGGGGTAGTTCTCCTGCATATTGCAATGGAAAACAGATCAGAGTTTCTACTATAGCTAAGGTAAAAGATTCTCTCATTGCCACCGGATTCCCATATAGTAACTTCACAAGAATTGATGCATTTAACAAAAGCATGGAATATTTCATGAGGAATTCTCATGGTGTACGCAGGCTGGGTTCTGCTGCCACAGACCTGGTTTACGTTGCAAGGGGAAACTTTGAGGCGTTTTATGAATACAATCTCAGCCCCTGGGATGTAGCAGCCGCCACATTTATACTACAACAGGCAGGAGGAAAAATCTGTGATTTTTCCGGTGGAAATGATTATATTTTCGGAAAGGAAATTATCGCAGCAAATGAAGCTGTTATGAAAGAATTTTATAGCATTGTTCATAAAATAATGACAACTTGATTTTATGTGCCTGTTATTAGACATTTTAATTTCCGGCCAGGAATTACAACAATTTAACAAATTAAAACTAACTTCGCAGCTGATTACAAAACCTGAATACTAAATCATTAAAAAACTGTTTCTTTGTAGTATATGATCCGGACAGCCATTGTAATACTTAACTGGAACGGAGAAGGATTTTTACAGAAATTCCTTCCCGGAGTGATAGACAAATCAGTAAATACAAACACTAAGGTAGTAATTGCTGACAATGGTTCCACAGACAATTCTATTTCTTTTCTTCAGAAAAACTTTCCCGGTATTGACCTAATACAGTTTGATAAAAACTACGGTTTTACGGAAGGTTACAATAAAGCCCTTGCTCAGGTTGAAGCTGAATATTTCATTCTTTTAAATTCTGATATTGAGGTTACTGACAACTGGGTCAGTCCACTAATTGAAGTCCTAGATAAAGATCCGGAGGTAGCTGTAGTCATGCCAAAAATCAAATCTTATTCTGATCCTGAACTTTTTGAATATGCCGGTGCTGCAGGTGGTTTTGTGGACAAATTTGGTTATCCGTTTTGCAGGGGAAGAATATTAAATAACATTGAAAAAGACAAGGGACAATACGATACCTCAACCGAAATTTTCTGGGCCACCGGTGCCTGTATGGCAATAAAAGCAGAAACATTTAAAAAGTCGGGAGGCTTTGATTCTTATATGTTTGCTCATATGGAAGAAATCGACCTGTGCTGGAGACTCAAAAACCAGGGCTATAAGATCATGTTTACACCAAGATCAGTAGTCTATCATGTAGGTGGTGGAAGCCTGCCAAATGAACACCCCAGAAAGCTCTATTATAATTTCAGAAATAATTTAATATTACTTTATAAAAATCTGCCAAAAGGCAAACTATATCCTATCCTCATCACCCGGCTTATTCTGGATGGTATTGCGGCAATAAAATTTTTACTCGGTTTTAAGTTCTCGTATGTTGCGGCTGTTGCAAGGGCTCATTTCCGCTTTTATACCGTTGCATCCAGATATCACAAGTACAGGAAAAAAAATGGTCCAAAAACCAGAGAATTCCCGGATCAGATTTTCCGGAAAAGCATGCTGATCCGGTTTTATTTCAAAAAGAAAAGAAAATTCAGTGAATTAAACCCCGGATATTTCATTTCATCAGGTCAGAATCAATAAGTTTACTAAAATATTTAACCGTGAGGAGAAAACCATTTATTATTTTTTTGTTTTTCATTCTTTGCCTGTATGGCTTAGCCAATTATTTCATTTTCAAACATATACTTCCAGTCATACCGCAGCAACCACTGGCAAGGGCTATCTTTACTACAATATTTATCATGCTCTCCTTATCATTTCTGACCGGGAGAATGCTGGAAAGAAGATGGAAAAACAATATCGTTTATATGAATACAAAAGTGGGAGCCTTCTGGCTGGCTGCAACCCTGTACCTTTTTCTATTCTTCCTTTTCACCGACCTCTTAAACCTTGTTATAATACCCCTGCTTCCAGAAACAGAATCTACATCGTCTTCCATTATAATCTCAGAAATACTAATCATACTGTTTATCACAGGCTTATTAATACTGGCAGGCTATGTGAATGCAATTCATCCCCGAATAAAAACTTTGAATATTTCAATCCGAAAGCTACCTGAAAAAGGGAAGAAAATAAACATTGTTGCAGTTTCTGATGTACATCTGGGTTCCATTGTGGGCGAAAAAAGAGTAGCTAAAATGGTTGACATGATAAATGGACTGGAACCTGATGTTGTTCTTTTTCTGGGCGACCTGCTTGATGAAGATCCGGGGCCGGTAATCCAAAAGGACCTGGGCAGCTGTCTTGAAAAAATAAAATCAAAACACGGCATTTATGCTATAACAGGAAATCATGAATATATTGGGGGAATACAAAAAGCTGCTCCTTTTTTTAAAAAACACGGTATTCAGTTGCTCAGGGACGAAACCGTACTGATTGATGACAAGCTTTACCTGGTTGGACGAGAGGACAGGGATAAGGTGCGATTTGCAGGAATCGCCAGAAAAACCCTTCCTGATCTGATGAAAGGAATTGATCATTCAAAGTTGATTATTCTGCTTGATCATCAGCCATTTCATCTTGATAAGAGCAGAAATTCCGGAATTGACCTTCATTTGTCAGGGCATACCCATCATGGGCAAATCTGGCCTTTTCAGTATATTACAAAAAGAATATATCAAGTCAGTTATGGGTATTTAAAATCCGGTACCACCCATTTTTACGTTTCCAGTGGTTTTGGAACCTGGGGACCGCCCGTAAGACTGGGAAACAGGCCTGAAGTGTTGCACATTCAGATATAAAACAAAAAAAGTGCCAAAAACTGACACTTTTTCTTATCATAATAATACGATGAACCTAACTTTCAATTTCAGTAGAAATCTCATCATCCACTAAAATTCTTCCACAGTATTCACACACTGTTATTTTTTTACGCATCCTGATATCCAACTGCCTTTGAGGCGGAATTTTATTGAAACATCCACCGCAGGCATCCCGCTGGATTGTAACAACGGATAAACCATTACGGGCATTTGCCCGTATCTTTTGATAGGCGATCAGCAGTCTGGGTTCAATAATTTTCTGAACCTCTTCCGACTTTTTGATCAGTTCCTTTTCATCCTTTTCCGTTTCTTCAATTATTTGGTCAAGCTCAGATTTTTTCGCTTCCAGGTCTTTTTTCCTCTCATCCATCACAGCCTGGGATTCCTCTAATAAAATCTTTTTTGCATCCTGTTCAACAGTATATTCTCTTATTCTTTTTTCACATAATTCAATTTCAAGTGACTGATATTCCAGTTCCTTTGAAATAGAATCATATTCCCGGTTATTTCTTACATTTTTTTGCTGATCCTCATATTTCTTAATCAAAGTCTGAGCGTCAGTTATTTCATTTTTCTTTTTAACAATGGAATCTTCAAAATTATCAATTTCCTCCTGTATATGAGAAACTCTGGTTTCCAAACCTGCTATCTCATCATCCAGATCCTGTACTTCAAGTGGAAGTTCACCGCGCAATCTTCTAATATTATCAATCTCTGAATCAATCTGTTGTAATTGATACAAAGCTTTCAGGGTATCTTCAACTGTAACTTCAGCCTTCTTGCTGGCCTTCTTTGTTTTTGCCATTTTCTATAAAAATTTTACCGGATTAGTATTAACCTCAGAAATTCGAAATGCAAAGGTAGGAAATTTTTCCTTAAGTAGTTCATAAAAAACATCTTTAACATGATGTTCGGTTTCATAATGGCCGGCGTCCGCTATCAGAATTTTGTTCTCTGCATTAAAAAATTCATGATATTTAAAGTCTCCTGAAATAAAGATATCGGCCTGTTGTTTTATTGCATCATTTAGCAAAAAACTCCCGCTTCCTCCGCAAACAGCAACAATCTTCACCCTTTTACCAAGAAAAGCAGTATGTTTAATTACCTGAGAACCCAATATTGATTTGATTTTTTTTAATAACTCCTTTTCTTCTATTGTATTTTTCAGCTCACCAATAAGACCCATACCTGCCATCTTATATTTATTGGCAAGGGGATATATATCATAAGCCACCTCTTCATAGGGATGTGCATTAATCAATGCCTGAATAATTCTCTGTTTCAGGTGGGCCGGAAAAACGGTCTCCAGCCTGATCTCATTCTCAAAATGCAGTTTTCTCTTCTCCCCAACAAAAGGATGGGTATCCTTTCCTCCTCTGAAACTCCCCTTTCCGGATTGGGTAAAACTACATTGATCGTATTTCCCGATGGAGCCTGCACCTGCACTAAATAAAGATTTCCTGACTATTTCAAGATGGGTTTCAGGTATAAAAGTAACCAGCTTAAACAATGATTGTTCCACCGGACGAAGAACTCTGATATTTTTCAAATGCAATTTCCCACATAAATAAGAATTTACTCCATCCGGGATGGCATCCATATTTGTATGGGCGGCATAAATGGCAATGTCTTCTTTAATAGCTTTTAATACAATTCTTTCAACCGCAGAAGAACCGGTAAGTTTCTTTAGACCTGAAAAAATCAGCGGATGATGGGCAATGATCAGACCTGCTCCCGTTCCAATGGCTTCCTGAAGAACTTCAGAAGTAACATCCAGCGTTATTAAGGCAGATTTAATTTCTTTTTCCCGATCTCCGATCAATAATCCTGAATTATCGTACGATTCCTGAAAAGAAAGGGGTGCAAGACCTTCAAGGTAACGGGAAATATCTTTAATCCTCATACTAATCCATTTTGTTCCTGCCTACAAAGCATCTTTAACTTCCAGGAGTTGCTTTTTTATCCTCTCCAACGATTGTATCACTTCAAAATTCTGTTCCGTATCCTGTTTATTTTCTTTCAGTTTCTTTTTAACTCCTTTCAGGGTTAATCCCCTTTCTTTTACCAGATGAAAAATCAGGTGAAAATTTTCAATATCATCCGGAGTAAACAACCGGTTTCCCTTTTTATTCTTTTTGGGCTTGATAATATCAAACTCTTTTTCCCAGTACCGGATGAGGGATGTATTCACTTTGAACATTGCAGCAACCTCACCAATGGTATAATACAGTTTTTCAATCTTTGGTTCCTTGTAAGGCATGATAATAGATAATAGTTAAACTAAGGTCTGTTACGGATACTAAATTAATAAATATTATTAAAATATTTACGCAGGCTCCGCTAAAAAACACAAAATCAACTAAATATTAATGCAATAGATAAAATATTGCCGTTTTAAGTGTAATTTTCTTAAGAAATGAAAAAAAGCAGTGTTCAATGAATACTGCTTTTTTAATAAAATCTTATAAAAGGGTTTAATCGAAAGATTGACCGCTATTTGCAGACAACTCAATCATCCTTTCATATTCTTCCGGAGACAAATCATTGTTATAATAGTTCAATGGATTTACTTTTTTGCCATTTTGCTGAACTTCATAATGCAAGTGAGGAGCTGTAGATAAACCTGTACTCCCAACGAAACCGATTACATCCCCTCTCTTAACTTTCTGGCCTCTTTTAACGTTAAAACGACTCAAATGTCCGTACAGAGTACGGTAACCAAAGCCATGATCAATCACAATCTTGTTCCCATATCCCCTTTTGGATTTCTTTACCTGAATAACTTTTCCATCTCCTGTTGCATAGATCTCGGTACCGGTAGGTGCAGTAAAATCCATTCCATAATGAAATTTACGGGTTTTATATATCGGATGTATCCTCCACCCCCACCCTGAGGCTGTCCTTTTCAGGTCTTTGTTTGAAATTGGCATGATAGCAGGGATACTGGCCAGCATAATATCCTTATTTTTGGCCATTTTAATAAGGTCATCATATGATTTTGACTGTATATAAATCCTTTTTGACAAGGCATCCAATTCCTTCGCAGTATTAATTACAAGATCAGAATAATCAAAACCTTCCAGGTTTGAATATCTGTCAACACCTCCAACCCCTTGTATTCTGATTGAATTTGAAATAGGCTCTGCCTCAAAAATTGTCCGGTATAAATTGTCGTCTCTCTCCTCAAGATCCGTAACTACAGCCTGCATTTGATCCAGCTTTTTTGTCATAACTTCAAACTGGGAAATAAGTTGATGATTTTCTCTTTTCAGCTTGCGTTCTGTAGGTGTTCCAAAAAACTGAGAGAAAATTAAAATATATAAAAACGCCAGAATCAAACTACCACCCATATAGGCAAGTATCCTTAGTAGCCGGTCACTGGTATTGAATTCAATCCTGTCATACTTTAAAGATTCCGGATTAAATTTAAATTTTTCTTTTTTTGCCATAAAAAATTACACAATTGATATTTAAAGAAAAAAACGTCGCAAAATAGTTGAAAAAAAGTAATTTTACAATTCTTTTTGACGAACGGTTGGTTTTCAGTGATTAATACGATTTAATTAGAAAAATGTTTAGAAATATAATGCAAAATTCTCAAATAAGGAAGAAATTTTTAGATTTTTTTGAAAAAAAATCGCATAAAATCATCCCCTCTGCTCCCATGGTTGTGAAAAATGATCCCAGCCTGATGTTTACTAATGCAGGGATGAATCAGTTTAAAGATATTTTCCTGGGCAACACCATTCCCGAAAACAGCAGGGTAGCAAATACGCAGAAATGTCTGAGGGTATCCGGTAAACACAATGATCTGGAAGAAGTGGGTCATGACACCTATCATCATACAATGTTCGAAATGTTAGGAAACTGGTCTTTTGGGTCAAAAGAACATCCTGAGGGTGGTTATTTCAAAAAAGAAGCCATTTCCTGGGCCATGGAATTCCTGACCGGAGAATTAAAAATTCCAAAAGATCTTTTATATGCAACGGTTTTTGAAGGTGATAAGGGAATTGGGCTTCCCAAGGATACCGAAGCAGAAAACTACTGGAAGAAGGTTTTGGATGCAGATAAGGTTCTGGAGGGATCAAAAAAGGACAACTTCTGGGAAATGGGTGAAACCGGTCCCTGTGGCCCTTGCTCGGAAATCCATATTGACCTGAGGCCTGAGAATGAAAGGATCAGAATTCCCGGAAATAAACTGGTAAATAAAGATCATCCACTGGTGATCGAAATATGGAATCTAGTATTCATCCAGTATAACCGGCTGGCATCCGGTAAACTTGAGCCTTTACCTGCAAGACATGTGGATACAGGGATGGGCTTCGAAAGACTGTGCATGGTAGTACAGGGAAAAAAATCAAACTATGATACGGATATTTTCCAACCTCTTTTACTACAAATTGCAAAACTTTCAGATAAAAAGTACGGACAGGAAAATAAACTGGATGTGGCAATGCGTGTAATTGCTGATCACCTTCGGGCGGTTTCTTTTTCCATTGCTGACGGTCAACTTCCTTCTAATAATAAGGCGGGTTATGTAATCCGCAGAATTCTGCGCAGAGCTATAAGATATGCATATTCTTTTCTGGACCAAACCGAACCATTTATATATAAGCTGGTACCAGTCCTGGCAGAAAATATGGGTACTGCTTATCCCGAACTTAATTCCCAGAAAGAATTAATTGAGAAAGTAATCAGGGAAGAAGAAACAACTTTTCTAAAAACTCTTGAAACCGGTATCAAATTGCTTGAAAACCTGGCTGAAAAAATGAAAAAGCAGAACCTCTCCTCTATTGACGGTAAAGATGCATTTACATTGTATGATACCTATGGATTCCCTATCGACCTGACGGAGCTAATTGCTGCAGAACACGGACTGACAGTTGATCTGAATGGTTTTAACCAACACATGCAAATACAAAAAGACCGTTCCCGAAATGACGGAAAACTCAGCCTTGAAGACTGGACAGAGGTAACAGAAAGTGATACGGCAGAATTTGTTGGCTATGACCATACAGAAGCAGAAGTGAAAATAATTAAATACCGTAAGATCACTCATAAAGGGAAAAAATTTTTTCAACTGGTATTTAATACAACTCCTTTCTATGCTGAAAGTGGAGGACAGGTGGGTGACTCCGGATTTATACAATCGGCATCAGAAAAAATTGAAATACTGGATACACAAAAAGAAAATGAATTAAGCGTTCATATAACAAAGTCCCTGCCTGAAAACCTCACATCTGTATATCATGCAGTGGTTAATAAAAGAAAACGAATAAATACTGAAAATAATCATTCAGCCACTCACCTTCTTCACAAAGCACTTAGAAATGTACTGGGACAACATGTTGAACAAAAGGGATCGCTTGTTCATCCTGATTATCTGAGATTTGATTTCAGTCACTTTCAAAAATTAAGCAAGGAAGAGATTGAAAAAATTGAAGATAAAGTAAATATAGATATCCGGAATAATTACCCCCTGGAAGAAAATCGTGAAGTTCCTTTTAACGAAGCCATTAGTAAGGGTGCTATTGCATTATTTGGCGAAAAATATGCAGACAGGGTAAGAGTCATTAAATTTGGAGAATCAGTAGAATTGTGTGGGGGAACTCATGCCAAAACCACAGGACAGATCGGCTTTTTTAAAATACTTTCAGAATCATCAATCGCTGCGGGAATCAGGCGTATTGAAGCCATAACCGGAGAAGCTGTGGAAAAGTATTTCAGAAACCTTCAGAGCACACTGGAAAACATCACTCAGGTGGTAAAGTCACCCGTGAATGTAGAAAAAGCGGTTAAAGCTCTTGTGGTGGAAAATAATTCATTAAAGAAAAAAGTGGAGGTTTTTGAAAAAGAAAAACTAAAAAATCTGAAAACTGATTTGATCAACAATCATCTGGAAGAGAAGGAGGGATTTTCTATTATTGCAAAAAAAGTAGAAATGGGCTCGCCGTCAGAATTAAAAGACCTGGCATTTCAGCTAAGAAATTACAGGGATAACCTGGTTTGCATTTTGGGATCTGAGATCGGTGGAAAAGCGCATCTGGTTATCATGATCGCCGATTCACTGGTAAAAAATACCAAACTTAATGCAGGTGAGATTATCAGAAAAGTTTCAGGACATATCCAGGGAGGAGGTGGCGGACAGCCATTTTTAGCAACTGCCGGAGGAAAAAACCCCGGAGGGATCAGGGAAGCTTTGCTTTCTGCCAAAGAGCTTATTTCCGGGCAATTATCAACATAATATAATTTTGTTGTTTAACGGGCTCCGTCAGATTTCAAAAACCCGGTATTTTTATTATATTTATCCTGACTAGAAAATCCGGTTTATGATTACGCGAACTTTTGAGATACCCGCATACTGTCATAAGAACCATCCGCGTGATGATATTTTTGCCACTAAGAAAGATGGCAGATGGAACAAAATTTCAACATCTGAATATCTTGAGAAATCTCAATTGGTTGCTTTAGGATTTATTTCACTTGGTTTGAAAAAGTATGATAAAATTGCCACTATTTGCAGCAATAACCGGCCCGAATGGAATTTTATCGATATGGGAGCAAGTATGGCCGGGCTTATTCATGTTCCTGTTTACCCCACTCTCAGCCAAAAGGAATTTAATTTCATTTTTAATCAGGCTGAAATAAAACACATTTTTGTTTCGGATGAAAAAATTTACAGTTTAATCAGACCATCCATTGAAAATACACCCAATGTAATAAATACTTATATCGTTACCGGAAAAATCAATGGTGTAAGTAACTGGGAAGTTGTACCAGAACAGGGGAGGCAAAATCGTAAAAAATACCATGATGAACTAAAAATCAGGCAGCAGGAAACCAAATCCGGAGACCCTGCAACCTTATTATATACATCAGGGACAACCGGGAATCCGAAAGGGGTTTTACTCTCACATGAAAATTTAATCAGTAATCTGCTCTCAGTTTCAAGTTTACACCCCTTAAAAAAAGGTGACAGGACACTCAGTTTCCTTCCACTTAGTCATATTTATGAACGATCATCCAATTACCAGTTTCAATATTCCGGGGTTAGTATATATTATGCAGAAAGCCTCCATAAATTGCCTGAAAATATTAGAGAAGTGAGGCCTCATGCACTTACCGCTGTTCCCCGCGTTCTGGAAAAAATACAGGATAATTTTACTATACAGGGAGAAACGTTAAGAGATTTAAAGTTTAAGATCTTTCAATTCTCAGTTAATCTTACAAAAACTTATCCTTCAAACCACCGAAAATCCATATCTTTTATCCTTAAGAGGTTAATTGCAGATCAGTTTGTCTTTAAGAATTTCAGAAAGCAACTGGGTGGAAACATCAAATATATTGGTTGTGGGGGCGCACGACTTTATCCCGGAATTGAAAAATTATTATGGACAGCCGGAGTTCCTGTGTTTCAGGGTTATGGATTAACCGAAACCTCTCCACTCATTTCTTTGAATACATATCCTCTGAGGAAAAAGAGCAAAATAGGTTCCATTGGTCCTGTCATACCGGGTGTACGGGTAAAAATCGCTGAAGATGGAGAAATCCTGTGTAAAGGTCCCAATGTAATGCTTGGATATTACCTTGATGATAAAAGTACAAAAAATGCAATCAGTAAAAAAGGCTGGTTTCATACCGGTGATTTAGGACATCTGTCCGATGATGGTTTCCTTTACATCATCGGCCGGAAGAAAGAAATATTTAAAACTTCATATGGTAAATACATTGCACCCCAGAACATTGAAAGTCATTTCAGGGATTCATTATTGATCTCACAAATCATGGTTGTGGGAGAAGGTGAAAAATATGTTGGCGCCCTTATTCTTCCGAATTTTGAGTTATTGAATAAATGGATAAGATCATTTTACAAAACAAGGGATTTCAGCAGGGAGGAACTGATTGAACTACCCCAGATCAAAAATCTTCTTAAAATAGAGATCAATAATCTTAACAAACACCTTAGCAGTTTTGAACAAATAAAAAAGTACAGGTGCATTTCTGATGAATGGTCGCTTTCAAGTGGCGAATTCTCACATAACCTTAAATTGAAACGCTCTTTTATTTCTAAGAAATATGCACTTCAGATCCAACAGATTTTTAAAGACTGACAAGCTCAGCTATAAAATCTTAATTGCACCGTTCGAAAAATCCAGCTCTGACTTTACACCAATAAAATACTGATTTATGAATACTTATAGGATACTGGAAATCAAATTAATTCTTTTGGCATTATTCAGTCGAAAAAATTAAAGATAAATCTTTATATTTGAGAAATTAAATAAACTAACTATGGAATTTAGAAGAACTTTTGACTTATTGGACTACACACTGGAAAAGTATAACAATTCAGTTGCACTTGCAGGAAAAGTGAATAAAAAATGGGTAACCTACTCTCAGAAAGAATTCAACGAAATAGCCACCAACTTTAGTTATGGCTTACTGGAACTCGGGATGAAACCCGGTGACAGAATAGCATTGGTGTCAAATAACCGGCCTGAATGGAACTTCATTGATATGGGCATAAGCCAGGCCGGGATGATCCATCTACCTATATATCCAACGATCTCAGTGGAGGAATATGAATACATCTTCAATGATGCTGAGCCAAAAATTCTGATCATTTCTGATAAAAATTTATATACTAAAATTCAACCCATTCTAAGTAAAATAAAAAGTCTTAAAGCTGTCTATACCATCAATAAAGTTGAAGACACCAGAAACTGGGATGAAATCATAAATCTGGGACAGCAAAATGCTGAAAAACACAGGGATAAATTAATAGAAATAAAGCAAAGGATTCAACCTGAGGATCTTGTAACCCTGATATATACTTCAGGAACTACAGGTTTTCCTAAAGGAGTAATGCTCAGCCATTCAAACCTTGTAAGTAATGCTATTGCAACATCTGTTGTACATTCCAACGGTCATGGGGCCAAATGCCTTAGTTTTCTACCTCTTTGCCATATTTATGAAAGAATGCTGATCTACCACTATATGTATAAAGGAATCAGTATCTATTATGCCGAAAATATGGGTACAATTGTGAATGACCTGAAAGACATTCAGCCCGACCTGTTTTCAACGGTCCCCCGTTTACTGGAAACCGTTTATGATAAAATTTTAGGTAAAGGTAAAGATCTCCCCTATCTGAAAAAACAAATCTTTTTCTGGGCGGTAAACCTGGGCCATAAGTTTAGACTACACGGGCAAAACTCATGGTTTTACAAAAAGAGGCTTGCAATTGCCGATAAACTTATTTTTACTAAATGGAGGGAGGCCCTGGGTGGTAATGTGAAAACAATTGTCTCAGGAGGTGCAGCCCTTCAACCCAGGCTTGCAACCATCTTCTGGGCTGCAAAAATCCATGTTATTGAAGGCTATGGTTTAACTGAAACTTCACCGGTAATCGCAGTCAACAACCTGGTTACGGATGAGGTAATGGTTGGAACCGTTGGACCTCTCATCAAAGATGTTCAGGTGAAAATTGCTGAAGATGGTGAAATCTTAACAAAAGGTCCGCATATTATGATGGGTTATTATAAAAAGCCGGATCTGACAAAAGAAGTGATAGATGAAGATGGCTGGTTCCATACCGGTGATATAGGAAAAATGATTGACAATAAATATTTGAAAATCACCGACCGGAAAAAAGAAATATTTAAGCTTTCAAGTGGAAAATATGTAGCACCACAGGTAATTGAAAATAAGTTTAAAGAATCCCTATTTATTGAACAATTGATGGTAATTGGAGAAAATGAGAAATTTGCCAGTGCCCTGATCTCTCCAAATTTTGAATTTTTACACAACTGGTGTTTCCTTCACAAAATAAAATACAGGGATAATGAGCACCTGATCCAAATACCTGAGGTAATAGCAAGGTATCAGAAAGAAGTGAATAATTTAAATAAAGATCTGGCTTTCCATGAGCAAATTAAAAGGTTCAGGCTGGTGTGCAAGGAATGGTCACCCGCAACAGGGGAACTCTCTCCCACATTAAAACTTAAAAGAGGAGTTCTTTATAAAGAGTACGATAAAATAATCAAAGAAATTTTTTCTGTTTCAGGATAAATTTCAATACTCAAACAGCAATATTCAAAATTTGTAAATGTTTGGAATCTATAAATTTCCGGATTGTTCAGCTTGACTATTCATCATTGTCGTATTTTCTTTTTTCTCAATAGCAACAATCCTAGAAATGTAACCAGCCCGTTTAAGATCAAAAACTCAAAACCCATATGGTATCCCGGGAATATATGAGATGAATATATCTTAATTACATGACTGATTAATGGAGACAGAATAGCAACAGCAGGGATCCATTTATCCTTCACCTGAATTTTAGTAAATAAACCAAACGCATACAAACCCAGCAAAGGTCCGTAGGTATAGCCGGCAACTTTGAATACAGCAGTTATCACACTGTCGTTATTAATGATGCGGAAAATCACAATAATGAGAAACAAAACAACTGAAAAGCCAATATGAACAAACAAACGGCTTAGTTTCTGCCGTTTTTCGGACTTATTATCCAGTTTTAAAAAATCCACACAAAAGGCCGTGGTAAGTGCCGTAAGTGCCGAGTCTGCACTGGAAAAAGCTGCTGCTGTAATACCGAGTAAAAAAACAATTCCAACAAGCGGGGTAAAATACCTGAGTGCAAGAACAGGATAAAGGTCGTCGGACCTGACAGGGATAGCGATTCCATTTTGGTTGGCATACATATAAAGAAGAAAACCCAGTATCAAAAACAACAAATTAACCGGAACCAGAATGGCACTGAACCAGTACATATTCTTCTTGGCTTCACCAATATTTTTACAAGTCAGGTTTTTTTGCATCATATTCTGATCCAGTCCGGTCATTACTATAGCAATAAATGCTCCGGAAAAGAACTGCTTCAGAAAAAACTTCGAACTTTTCCAGTCCCAGAAGAAAATCTTTGAATACTCATGCTCTGCCATAGTTGCATATAATCCACGAGGTGTAAGGTTTAAATCTTTTGCAATGATATAAATGGTGATCACAACTGAAAGAAGCATAAAAAATGTTTGCAGGGTATCTGTCCAAACAATTGTTTTTATCCCTGACCGGAAGGTGTAAATCCATATCAGTAAAATGGTCACAATAACCGTAACCACAAATGGTATTCCATAAGCATCGAAAAAGGCAATCTGCAGAACTCCAGCCACCAGAAACAGGCGCAGGGCAGCTCCCATTGACTGGGAAAGAAGGAAAAATAAAGATCCTGTTTTGTAGGTATTCAATCCGAATCTCTGTTTTAAATAAGTATAGATTGAAACCAGATTCAATTTGTAATACATTGGCAAAAGCACATTGGCAATTACAAAATAGCCCAGTAAATATCCCAGTACAAGTTGGAAATAGGAAAAAGCTTTAAAATAGGGTTCCTTTTCAGAAATAAGTGCACCTACTTCACCGGGTATGGAAATAAAAGTTACACCGGATAATGAGGCGCCAATCATTCCAAAAGCAACTACAAACCAGGGTGACTGCTTATTTCCTGTAAAAAAAGTCTGATTACTGGAATCTTTTGAAGTAAAATATGAAATGAGGATCAACAGGGAAAAATAACCTGCAATAATTCCGAATACCAGAAGAGGATTCATACTCCGTTTATTTTTGTTTCACAAGAATACTAAAAACATTTAAAATAAAAAATTGCATTTACATTTAATGAATCGTATTTTTGAATCGAATTTTAATACCAGAAAAATGACTACGAATCATTTTCCTTCGAAATTACTTGAAAATGCAGTGAATGAATTTGCAAACCTGCCGGGTATTGGGAAAAAAACTGCTTTAAGACTGGTACTGGCTCTTCTCCGTCAGGACAAAGAAGATGTCATTAATTTTGGTAAAACTTTTATTGAATTGAAAGAAAACATACATTATTGCAAAAGCTGCAATAATATTTCTGACGCTGAGTTGTGTGGTATTTGTTCAAATCCGGCCCGGGATCACCAGACAGTTTGTGTTGTGGAAAATATCAGGGATGTAATGGCTGTGGAAAGCACCCATCAGTACCATGGAATATACCATGTGCTTGGTGGAATTATTTCTCCCATGGATGGCATAGGCCCCGATGATCTGGAGATTAGTCTGCTTGAAAATAAAATTACAAACTCAGGGATAAAAGAAATTATCCTGGCTTTAAGCACTACAATGGAGGGAGATACAACAAATTTCTATCTGTTTAAGAAATTTAGTAAATATCCGGTTAAAATGACCACCATCGCACGCGGAGTTTCCATTGGAGACGAACTTGAATATGCCGATGAAATAACCCTTGGGCGATCCATACTTAACCGGACTCCCATGGATGATATTATTTCTTTTTGAGCAACAGATGGTGAATTATTATTAAATTCCCGAATCTGTATTATCTTTGAATGTAATATTTCCCAATACCAATGGACCTATCCGTAATTATTGTCAATTATAATGTCAAGTTTTTTCTTGAACAATGTCTTTATTCTGTAAAGAAATCTCTTTCGGGGATTGATGGAGAAGTCATCATTATTGATAATAACTCAGTTGACGATTCTGTCCAGATGTTAAAAGATAAGTTTCCGGAGTATATTTTGATCGAAAACAAGAAGAATGTTGGTTTTTCCAAAGCCAATAATCAGGGGATCAGGGAGTCCAGGGGGAAATTTGTACTATTACTGAATCCTGACACTGTTATTCAGGAAGATACACTAAGCAAATGCCTTACATTCATGGAATCCCATCCGGATGCCGGGGCCCTTGGAGTTAAAATGATTGATGGAAAAGGAAGGTTCCTGCCTGAATCAAAAAGGGCTCTTCCAAAACCCGATGTTGCCTTTTATAAAATTTTCGGACTTTCACGTTTGTTTCCCAAATCACCTATTTTCGGAAAATACAACCTGGGATATTTAAATCCTGATGAAATAAATGAAATTGAAATCTTACCGGGTGCCTTTATGTTTATACGCACAGCTGCCCTGAATGAAACCGGTTTACTGGATGAAGCATTTTTTATGTATGGTGAGGATATTGACCTCTCCTACCGGATCATTTTAAGTGGGTATAAAAATTACTATTTCCCTGAAACAACTATTATCCATTACAAAGGGGAAAGTACAAAGAAGGGCAGCCTGAATTATGTGAAGATATTTTACAAGGCAATGTTGATCTTTGCCCAAAAACACTTCTCCAAAAGAAAGGCAAAACTCTTTTCCATCATTATTAAAATAGCCATCTATTTCAGGGCAGGTCTTTCGATTATGAAAAGAGTTTTCAATAGTACTCTGATGCCATTCCTTGACTTTATTTTTATTTACCTGGGTTTCCTTATCATCATTCCCTGGTGGGAAAAGAAACTCTTTGACGGAGGCAGATATCCCCCTGAATTCCTTTATTACATTGTACCCGGATACATCTTAATATGGATACTAACAAACTTATTATATGGCGGTTACGATAAGCCGGTTAGGATAGTAAGACATATCACAGGTTTACTGGCAGGAAGTACTGTCATACTTATCATTTACGCTTTGCTGCCTTTGGATCTGCGTTTTTCAAGAGTGTTAATCCTGATGGGAACCTTATGGGCTATTGTTTCAACAGTTTTGCTCAGGTTTGTATTGAATTTCTTTGGGAAAGATTCTTTTAAAATCTATCATGCTAAGGATAAAAAATTACTGATTGCCGGAAGTCAGTCAGAAATAGAAAGGATTCTGGGACTAATAAATGAGGTGAATCTTAAGCCCAAAGAGGTTTATTACGCATCCCCACCTGATTCGAAACCATTGCCCGGCCATAAAGGCAATTTTAACCAGATCCCTGAAATTGTACATTTTTATAATCTGGATGAAGTCATTTTTTCAGCAAAAGATATTCCATCAAAAGAAATTATAACTAAAATGGTTCAAATGTCAGGAATGCCTCATCTGGAATTCAAAATTGCTCCGCCTTCAAGCTATTCGGTAATCGGCAGCAATTCTATTCATTCAGCCGGGGACTTATATTTTATTGACATTAATTCCATAAGTAAGCCCAGAAACCGCAGGCTGAAACGTCTTTTTGATTTAATTGTTTCCCTGGTGTTCATTCCTTTCTATCCTCTTCTTTTCTTATTTATTGAAAGCCCTCTGGGGTTTCTGAGGAATATTTTTTTCGTGCTTTCAGGTAAAAAATCCTGGGTTGGTTACAATCTTGGAAAAATTTCAGATGGTGAATACCTGCCGATTATAAAACCGGGTATACTCACGCCGGTTGACACCATTAAGATTAAAGAGTCAGGTTACAGTAAGGTAGCTGATTCTATGAATGTTGCTTATGCCAGAAACTATAAAATACTAACTGATTTTATGGTTATTTTTAAAGGATATAAATATTTAGGCAGACAATAGAATTATTTTTGACTTTTTTTTTATATTTTTGTCTATTATTTAGACTAAATAAAAACTTGTATGGCAAAGACAGAAATACCATTACCTACTATGGGTGAGGGAGTTATTGAAGCAACAATTACTAAATGGTTGGTAAATGTTGGCGATCATGTTGAAGAAGATGACTCTTTAGTAGAAGTTGCAACAGACAAAGTGGACTCTGAGATACCCGCTCCACAGGCAGGGATTGTAAAGGAATTGCTTTTTAATGAGGGAGACGTCCCTAAAGTTGGAACTACTTTGTTAATCCTTGAAACAGAAGGTACCCAGGATGCAGCAGAGAATCCACTAGTTCTTGAGGAAGTTAAAAGGCTTACCCTCACCGGTGGAACTGATGAAGATAAACCGGAGAAGGAAACTTCTGTTAAAGAAATCAAGGAAATGAACTCAAAAGTTCAGGTTAAGGGAACAAGCACTTCCGGGAAATTCCTTTCACCGCTTGTCCGTAATATAGCTGCTGCAGAACATATTCCTGCATCAGAGCTGGAAAATCTTCAGGGAACCGGGAAAAACGGTCGAATTACAAAAAACGACTTGTTAGCCTATATTGAAGACCGGAAAACCCAAAAAGAAGAAATTAAGGAAACCCCCAAACCGGTAGAAGTGGAAGTATCTCCTTCTCCAAAACAGGAACCAGTAGTAGTTGAAAAGAAAATTGTGGCCGAAAGTGGTGATGAGATTATTGAGATGGACCGAATAAGAAAGCTTATTGCTAACCACATGGTAGCTTCCAAGAAAACATCCCCCCATGTTACATCTTTTATTGAAGCGGATGTTACCAACATGGTTTTGTGGAGGAGCAGAATAAAAGAGGATTTTTTCCAAAAGGAAAATCAAAAAATTACTTTCACACCGTTATTTATTGAAGCCACAGCAAAAGCAATCAGGGATTTTCCCATGGTAAATGTTTCTGTTGACGGTGACCATATCATAAAAAAGAAAAAAATTAACATAGGAATGGCCACTGCTCTCCCATCCGGGAATCTAATTGTTCCCGTGATAAAAAATGCAGATGAAAGAAATCTGATTGGATTGGTTAAATCCGTGAACGACCTTGCAAACAGGGCAAGAGAAAACAAACTTACCCCGGATGAGATATCCGGTGGAACTTTAACCATCACTAATTTTGGAACTTTTCAAAACCTTACAGGCACACCCATTATCAACCAGCCAGAAGTTGCCATTTTGGGTGTGGGAGCTATTGTTAAGAAACCTGCTGTTATTGAAACCGAAGCAGGGGATGCGATAGCCATCCGACACATTATGATCCTCTCTTTGTCATACGATCACCGGGTTGTGGACGGTGCGTTGGGTGGAATGTTCCTGAAAAGGGTTGCTGAATATCTGGAGAACTTTGATCTGAACCGGGGTTTTTGAAAATTCAGATTTTCTTTCCTCTTGTTGCATGTAGAAATGTTTTTAAACTAAGTTATTTCCAATATAAATGATTTCAGAGATAGCCTTTCTCTGTTTTTCAATTGGCACAGTTAACCGGGGGAACTTGCTCCTTTTGCATATTCTCTCTTATATCTAAAATGTGGATACATTCCCGGCAAAACCGAAGGGAAGATTAACAATCATAAACTATTTACTTGAATAACAGTACTTCAAATCCAGATTGAAATTTCCGGATTCTCCCGAAATCAGTCTTTTCTAAATATTTGAATTCCTCCTTTTTAAATAATATTTTACTTCTCGTAACCATTTAACTCACAAATTCGTAAGTAAAGTATTACAAATTTGAATCGTTCAAATTCTTTTATTTCTCAGGAATTAACAATAACTGTATGAAAAGGATCATCCTTACGCTTTCTTTTGGTTTTGTAATCATGCTGTTTTCGGCACATGGACAAAAAAAATCAGAATTAAAGGCTTTGTTTGTTGAAGCAGAATCATATTTTCTCTTTGAAGAGTATAATGAAGCGCTTCCCATTTACCAGAAATTGACAAAAACTGATCCTGAAAATGCCAATCTAAAATATCGTATTGGCAGATGTTACCTGAATTTGCCCGGAGAAAAAAGCCAGTCTTTAAGTTACCTGGAGGAAGCCGTAAAAAACATTACTTTAAGATACAAAGAAGGGTCCTTTCGTGAAAAAGAAGCTCCCAGTGATGCTTATTTTTATCTTGCAGATGCATACAGAATTAATAATCAGCTGGATAAGGCAATTGAAACATATAATTATTTCAAGGAAAACTCCAACGAAAAGGATTACGATTTCTCCGTTATTGATTATCAGATTCAAACATGCTACAATGCAAAAAAGTTAATGAAAAGGCCATTATACATAAAATACACAAATCTTGGCGAGAACATTAACTCCCGGTTTTCAGACTACAACCCAATTGTTTCGGGAGATGAAAAAACCCTCATATTTACCCGGAAATTACAATTTTATGACGCTGTATTTTACTCGGTCAAGAAAAACGGCGAATGGGCCCCTCCTACCAACCTCACCCCTGAGCTTTCAATAGATCAGGATTTTTACTCAACATCTATTTCATATGATGGGAAAAGACTTTATCTGTACAAAAATGATGAATATGACGGGAATATTTATCAGAGTGATTTGGTAAATGGGAAATGGAATCCTGTTGTAAGGCTAAACAACAACATCAACACAAAATACTGGGAGTCCCACGCGTGTGAAACAAAAGATGGAAATACCCTTTACTTTACAAGTAACCGTAAAGGTGGTTTTGGCGGACTTGATATATACAAATCAGAAAAGGATGAGGCAGGTAACTGGGGGCCACCGGTAAATATGGGCCCGAATATCAATACTGAATACAATGAAGATACCCCGTTTATTACCCCCGATGGAAAAACCCTGTATTTCAGTTCTTACGGTCACTTTAGTATGGGAGGATATGACATTTTTTATTCTTCACTTTTTGAAAACGGAGAATGGAGTACTCCACTAAATATGGGGTACCCGATCAATACAACCGACGATGACCTGTTTTATATGCCAACCGGAGAGGGTTACTTTGCCTATTATTCCATGTTCTCAGAGACGGGTTACGGCAAAAAAGATATTTTTCATCTGGAGATATATTCGGATGAACATCCAAGGAAATTTCTGGTTCATGGTCTGGTTTCTCTTGACAGGATAATTCAAGGATCACCTACACCTATTTTGGTTACCATTTCTGATTCTGATCAAAACGAGCCCGTCGATTCAATGTTCGCACTTTCAGATGGGAAATATAGTTTCCTTGTTCCTGCAGGAAATTATGAACTGGACTATAAGGCAGATGGATTTCAATCTGAGACTAAGAAAATAGCAGTAAGCGCTGACCAGGAAGAATCCGAAATTACCATGTCTGCTACGCAACTGATGCTCATGGATCTTACTGCAGAAATCGAGTTTATGGACAGTAGTATTAATCTGCTCGATGACACTATTATTATTAACCTGAGTGTTGAACCGGGTGCCATTTTACTGGTTGAGGTATTTGAAGATACAAGCCTGATATCTTCAGAAGAATACTATATGACCGATAGTACATTTGAATACAGGTACGTTTCAGAGCCGGGGCAAAAGGAAATTCTGTTTACCTTAACTGACAAGCCCGGAAATACTAAAACTGTAAAACGGATTATTGCCGTTCCTTATGTAGTTCCTCCTGCAGAAACAGAGGAGGAACCTGTTGTTCCTCTGGAATTAAGTGCTTTCAAAGTACCACTGGATGTTATTACTTTCAGGAATCGTATCAATAGTTATGCCCAGGGACCGGTGAAAACTGAAATCCGGAGTATTGACCTGGCAGAAGAAGAAATTTCGAGTCCAAAAGAACTTGTCAGCTTGCTAAAGTCAAACGGAAGGGATGCAGGTTACTCTGATAATGATATCGATGACCTGTTGTGGACAACTGCAGCAAGAGGTGGAAACCATGCGGGAAGATTTATCAGATATATGAAGGAAACCACTGCTCATGAATTTGGAGGAATCCTTGACACGATCGACTTTAACGACAGTAAAATTAGAACCATTGAAGATATCCGTTCCTTAATTTCATCGCAGATTGAAACAGGTACCCTTAGTAAGGAAGTGGTCCTGAATGGTTTAATAAAAATAATTCTTGCTGACCAGGTAGTTAACTTCCACAACAATCTGGACCAGGCTGCTCAGGGTCATCTCAAAGATGTGCTTTCATCTATTGATACGGAAGAAAAGGGAATTTATTCATCTTACGAATTGGTAAGGTTCCTTCTTGACAATGCTGAGTTACTTGGTTTCTCAGAGGAAGAACTGGCAATTTTACTTGCCAAACTGGCTGCAAATGGAAACCCGGATGTACATGATTTTAAAACAAATCTGACTCCATTTACCAGCAGTGGGCTTAAAACCTGCCTTTATGGCCTGGATCTTGATGAAGAAAATATTAAAACAATTCCGGAATTCATAAAATTACTTCTGAACAATAAAGGTAATTGTAATTACACAACTACAGATCTTTTTAACGCTTTAATTGACATGATCTCTGAAACAGATATCGATATGAGCAGAGTAAAAGATATAATTATTGAAGAAGGAAATCAAACAAATCCTGCCAGACAAATATTCTTCTGGTTAGGTGGATTAGCCGGTTTATTCCTGATTTTCTTTTTCTATCGAAGAAGAAAAAAGAAAAAAGAAAACGAATAGTGAATAATAAACCACAAAAAAAATCCGATTTAGTAACTTAAACTTAATCGGATTTTTCTTTTTTTTGCATGTTCATGTTATAACATATCAATTAAATTCTTAAATTTGTTTAATTGAAAAATTATATGCTCATGAAAAACCAATTATTATCCCTAGTTTTATTACTATTAAGCTTAAGTGCTTTTTCTCAGAACCAAAAAGATATTAAAGAAGCTTTTCTGGATGGTGAGTACTTCCTTGCTTATGATGAATATATTGATGCTCTGCCATTTTATAAAAAGGTTTATGATGTAAACCCCGAAAATGCCAATATAAACTATAAGTTGGGTCTTTGTTATTTAAACATTCCCGGGCAAAAAAGCCAGGCCATTCCATATTTGCTTAAAGCTGTCAAAAACGTATCAGCTGATTATAAAGAAGGAAATTATAAGGAGGTTTCAGCTCCTGTTGATGCATATTTCTTCCTTGGAAATGCTTATCAGATACAAAATAACCTGGTAGATGCTGAGAAGAACTATAAAATTTATCTGGGCTATCTGGATCCTTCGGATACCACGAATATTAATTTTGTAAACCAAAACATCCTTTCTTGTCAATATGCCAGTGAGATCATAGAGAACAGGGTGTATTTTGAGCTTAAGAATATCGGAAAAGTAATAAATACAGCTTCAAATGACTTTGATGCTGTAGTTTCAGGTGACGGTACCACGCTTGTGTATATATCTTCATTAAAGTTTTATGATGCCCTTTTTTATTCAAGAAAAAATTCAAAGGGTGAATGGGGGTTCCCGGTGAACATTACTCCTGATATAAAATCCGATGGGGACTACTACCCTACTGGAATCTCATACAAGGGGGACTCACTGCTACTTTCCAGAAATGACAACTTCAACAGTGACCTGTACATTAGTGTAATTAAAGATGGTCAATGGACCCCGGCCACCAAACTCGGTGGTAATATTAACTCCAAGTTCTGGGAATCTCATGCATCTTTCTCCAAAGATGGTAAAACAATCTTTTTCACCAGCAACCGTGCAGGCGGTCATGGAGGTCTGGACATTTACAAAACAGAAATACAAAGTGATGGAACATGGGGCAAACCTGTTAATCTGGGACCAACCATCAACAGCCAGTTCAATGAAGAAACTCCTTTCATTTCTGATGACATGAAGACCTTATTCTTCTCTTCTCAGGGACATAAAACAATGGGAGGTTTTGATATATTCAGTTCTGAAATTGGGGCCAATGGACAATGGCAGGAACCTGAAAACATAGGGTATCCAATCAATAGTACCGATGATGACTTGTTTTTCATTCCGATGAACAATGGTATTGGTGGCTACTTTTCGTTTGCTGGCGGAGATCCTAATTATGGTCAGAATGATATTTATTACCTAAATATTTTCTCAGACAAAAATCCAAGGGCAGTTGAAATCCGGGGTAGAGTTATTCTGGCCGGAGCTGAATCCAATAAACCTGTAAAAGTTAGTATTCAGGGAGGTTCCACTGATTCTCCAATTATGAAGTCAACTGTTACTGAGAATGGCAATTTCGTCTTTTCCTCAAATGTTCCGGGAACATACAACATGAAAATAGAAAGTGATGGCTACATTTCAGAGACCCGGTCTTTTAATCTTCCTGCAAATTATTCTTTAGGTGAGATTGTACTTAACTCTGAACTAAGCAGAGTTGAACCGGAGAAAGTTATTTTGAAGAATGTTTATTTTGGATTTGCCAGTTCAAAAATCTCACCAGAAGAAGCACAGAAATTAAATCATATCGTTAACATTCTGAATGAAAACACCAACTTCTCAATTGAAGTTGCCGGGTTTACTGATGCTTTAGGTCCGGCTTCCTACAATAAGGTTCTTTCTGAGAAAAGAGCAAAAGCTGTTTCTGATTACCTTATTAAGAAAGGAATCAGTGCTAAAAGGGTGGCAATTAAAGGTTATGGTGAAACGAACTTCATTGCAATAAATAAAAAACCCGATGGTTCGGATGCACCGGAAGGCAGAAAATACAATAGAAGGGTTGAGTTCCATATTACTGCTGGTGATAAAATCTTTATTATTGAATCTGAAGTTCCGGCTTCTTTGAAGAAAAAGTAAGAATTATCCGAAACCAGCTTTATTTATTTTTTCAAAATCAAGCTCCTTTGCTAAAAAGAACTTTATTTCTGATTTTAATCCTTTTCCCCTATTCCTTGTTTGGACAGGATAAATCAGAAATAGAGCGTCTGTATTACAGAGCTGAGTATTTAAGAACAAACAAAAAATACGAAAAAGCACTTTCGGTTTATCTTTCCCTTTTAGAAAACGGACTGAATAACGCTAACCTCAGTTACAAAACCGGAATTACCTGTTTACAAATCCCGGACAAAAAAGAACAATCCATACTTTTTTTGTTAAAAGCTTCTGAAAAAACCACAAAAAAGTATAATAATGAGTTTAGCTTTAAGGAGAAAAAAGCTCCTGTAGAAGCCTTTTTGTATCTCGGAGATGCTTACCTGAAAAATAACCAACTGGAAAAAGCATCAAAGTATTACCATCAGTATAAAAAGAAGTCTGCCAAAAAAAAGGATAAGGAAATTGCAGATGTCAGAATTCGCCAGTGTCAATATGCTAAAGTATTGAAAAAATCACCTTTAGAAATCGATTTTATAAAACTTCCCGTCAGGACTCCGGACAGCTTCAACTTTAATGCAGCTTTGTCCGCAAATGCAAAATCAATTGTTTACAATGCTAAGAGGAAAGATTACATAGCTGTTTATTATTCAAAAATAATTGATGGAGAATGGACAAAGCCCCGGAACATTTCGACTGAAGTTGAATCGGATGGAGATTACCTGGTCTCATCACTCTCTTTTGATGGTAAAACTCTTTACTTAATTAATCAGGAACCCGGGGATGATGACATATATATAAGCTCATTGCAAAACGGCCGGTGGACGAAAGCTATCCCGCTTAAGGGCAGGGCAAATTCTATATCGAATGAAACCCATGCAGTAAGTACAACAGATGGAAAATATCTTTATATTGTCAGTGACCGCATGGGTGGAAAAGGAGGATCGGACATTTACCGTTTGGAATCCGATGGAAAAGAGAAATGGAACCATATAAAAAACCTTGGGGCCTTAATAAATACAAAAGACGATGAAGCATCCCCCTTCCTTAATAAAAGCGAAGACACTCTTTTCTTTAGCTCAAAAGGACATCAAACCATGGGAGGCTATGATGTGTTTTCAATACCTCTTGATAAAGAAGATTCTTTAATTAAGGCGGTAAATATTGGATATCCTGTAAACACTACAGAAGATGATCTCTTCTTTATACCCTGGCGTAATGACACTCTTGGTTTCATATCAAAAACTGACAGTGCTTTTGCCTCAAAAAAAACAATTTTCATTGCAGGCAATTTCAAAAATATTTCTCCTGAAAAATTTCCGGTAAATATTCAGATAATTTCCAAAGACGGTTCTAATATTCTATTAAACAATCTTGAAGTTCAACTAAATGATGGTTCCGGAAACCCGTATATTACCTTTCTTACTCCTGATAAAAATGGTAATTTCAACCTCACACTTCCGGAAGGGAGATATACTTTAATCATTAATGGAAATGACATCCTGCAAAAATCCAAAGTTCTGGATATTAACAGAAAAGTATTATCTATAAATAAAATAATGGTAACAGTATCTCCAATAAAATCAGAGACTGAATACCCGGCTTACCACATTTCACCCGTTTTCTTTAAGTTTAATTCTTTTTCTCTTGACCAAAATGCAAAAGTCAATTTAGATACACTAACCCAGGCTTTAGATTATTATCCTTTTGTTCATATTCATATAAACGGTTATACCGACAGTAAAGGCAGCTCTTTATACAACAGAAATCTTTCAGAGAAAAGAGCAAAATCAGTACTTAATTACCTAATATCCAAGGGCATTAATAAAACCCGGATTACTATTTCTGGAAAAGGAGAAGATAATCCGGTAAAAAAGAACACCCTGCCTGATGGCAAAGATAACCCGGAAGGAAGAAAAATTAATCGCAGGGTAAGCTTTTCATTCTACGGAAATGGTTCTGAAAATCTTAAAACCAAAGATTAATATTTCCGTATAACATGGTGTGAACTAGAATCTTTAAGTTAAATCTCATATCAAGATAATTATTTTAGCAATTATATTTTACTTGCTGAATAGTTATATATTTGTATCCTAATGAATAAATACAACACTCAACTTAATTACACTAAGACTATGAAGAAGTTTTTCATACTCATAATTACAATCATTATCATCCTGCCTTTTCATGCAAATAGCCAGGAAAATCAGCCTCTATCTGAAACCTTGAATGATGGCAACTATTTTTACAACAGAGAAGATTATAAAGAAGCAGTTTATCATTATCTCAAGTTATACGGGACTGATCTTATGAACCCGAATATTAACTATAAAATTGGAATTTGTTACCTTAACATAAGTGGAGAAGAATCAAAGGCTATTCCGTTTCTTGAGGAGGCGGTTAAAGATATCAGTCCGAAATACAAAAAGAAATCAGACAAGGAAACTCATGCTCCCGAATATGCCCTGTATTATCTAGGGAATGCCTATCGGGTTAACAATGAATTGGACAAAGCACTTGAGGCTTATTACAAGTTTAAAAACCTTCCTGGTTTTGAAAATAAATTCAACCTGGAAGTACTCAACAATGAAATAAAAGCATGCGAGAAAGCCAAGATAATACAAGATATTCCTGTGAATGCCAGGTTTACAAATGTTGGTCCTGCTGTAAATTCAAGTACTTCTAATTTTAATCCTGTATTATCATCTTCTGAAACCTTTATGGTTTTTATGAAAGAATTGAAATTTTATAATGGTATTTTTATGAGCAGGAAAGAAGCGGGTGCCTGGCAGGAGCCTGAAAACATTACACCACAGGTAGGTTCAGATGGGGATGTAGTTCCCACATATCTTAGCCCGGATGGTATGATACTTTATCTTGTAAAAGGAAAAGGAGATGAAAGAGACATCTATGAAAGTACCTTCAACGGACAACGGTGGTCTTTGATGAAAAAATTAAACTCTAATATCAATACCGATAAAGCTGAGACTCATGCTTCATTATCAACAGATGGAAAAACACTTTACTTTACAAGCAACCGGAAAGGGGGCATTGGCGGAATGGACATATATAAATCCATCAGAAAAGACGATGGTACCTGGGGGAAAGTAAAAAATCTCGGAGGTACAATAAATACCCCGTTTAATGAAGAGACTCCCTTCGTTTCTGCCGATAACTCAACCCTCTTTTTCAGTTCTCAAAGCCACTATACAATGGGTGGTTATGACATATTCTATTCCATTCTGGAAGATAATAAATGGGGAACCCCTATCAACATTGGCTTCCCCATAAACACTACAGGAGATGACCTTTTTTATTTCCCTTTAGGAAACGGACTTGTAGGATACATTTCCAGGGTTATGGATACGGGATTTGGAAAAGAAGACATTTACAGAGTTGAAATCACTCCCGATGAAAGAACCAAACTTGCAGCTGAAAGAGGCACCATAGACATGGCTGGTAAATCCATTAAATATTCAAAAGATTTTGAACTCCAGATAAAAGATAAAGCTACCGGACAGGTTACAGGCACCATTATTTATAATAAGAAAACAGGAAAACTTTTTTATGTAAGTAAGACAGGGAATATGAGTTTTACTTTTGAAGAAAAAGATTAAAATATGCCTGAAACAGATTATGCTTTTCTTAACATCAAATAAATTTAAAACTTTTTCCCTTATTCCCTTTTTATGCTTATTCCCAATAATTATTTTGGCTCAAACAAACAGGCAATTTAAAAAGTTGTTTATTAAAGCCGAGGGTTATTTTCTTTTTGAAGAAGATCACCATCTTGCCGTTCCAATATATCTTAAACTGCTTGAGCAGGATCCGGGTAACGCTAACCTGAATTACAAAATTGGAGTTTGTTACCTTTCCATTCCCGGGAAAAAGCGGGAGGCAGTATCTTATCTTGAAGAAGCAGTTAAAAGACGATTTTGGACTTAAAAATGCATTTATTAAAGAGATTAAGGATCTTAATAATTAGTTAATCCCATGCAAAAAGAATTCTCTTTTCGAAAAAACAACATTTTACTCAGAGCTCCTGAACCGGAGGATATTCATCTTCTCTATGACTGGGAGAATGATCCTGACTTATGGGAATTGAGTAACACGCTAACTCCTGTTTCAATGCACACAATTGAACAATTTGTTCAGGATTCCAGACTGGATATATATCAAACGAAACAATTCAGATGGATGATCGTATTGATTTCTAATAAAAAAAAGGAGACCATCGGAACCATTGATTTATTTGATTTTGAACCTCTTCACAAACGGGTTGGAATCGGAATATTGATCCGGGATATTTCATTTCGAAGACTGGGGTATGCCTCCGATGCTTTGTCTCTGGTAATTGATTACTGCTTCCGGATACTTCAACTTCATCAGGTCTATTGCAATATCTCAGAGAAAAATACTGCCAGCCTGGCTTTATTCCAGAAATTCGGATTTAAAATATCCGGCAAGAAAATTGACTGGCTTTATAATCAAAGAAAGTGGGAAAATGAACTTTTGCTTCAACTGCTGAACCCCGAATAATTCATTTTAATCGGGTGCAATTTCCTTAAATTCTGGAATATCTTTCAAAAAATGATATGCTTTATTCTCATGATCAATTTGACAACAATAGTGATCCATCCCATTGGTCACTAACAGGTATTTAACCTTAATACTCATATTATAGCGGGCAATCTGATCAAATACCTTTTGTGAGATTTTTACCGAAGGAGCCTTACATTCAACAATCAACACCGGTTTACCCTTCCGGTTATAAACAAGAATATCACTTCTTCTCAACCTGTTGTTTAATTTAAAACCCATTTCAATTTTTATTAAAGAGGCAGGATAATTCTTTTCAAAAATCAGGAATTGAATAAAATTCTGCCTCACCCATTCTTCGGGGGTTAAAACAACCTGTTTCTTCCGTAAGGGATCAAATATCCAGTTTTTCCCACCTGAGGAAGATATCCTGAAATCGTATTCCGGCAAATTTAATCTATCCATAAACCCGCACAATTTAGTATATTCGCAAAAGTAATAAAAAGAAGTGTCTTGTCATTTTTCATTTAACAACTTGTACATTTCAGGATTTAGGTATTAACAAATTAATGGATTTCAAATACATAGGCATCAATCTTTTTTACAAAGTATAATATATTCTTAAACATATGAAGACAAAAGAAGAAATAGTAAACAACTGGCTCCCAAGATATACAGGCACAGATATTTCAAAACTTGGAAAATGCATCCTGCTGACTAATTTTTTTCATTATGTTGAACTTTTTGCGAAGTGGAATGATGTTCAGATTGACGGAATGGACAGTAATATGCCGAATGCTACTGCAAATGGCATTAGCATCATTGATTTTGGAATGGGAAGCCCGAATGCAGCCACAATAATGGATCTTTTAGGGGCAATTAAACCAAAAGCTGTGATTTTTCTGGGAAAATGTGGCGGACTCAAGCAAAAAAATAAACTGGGAGACCTCATTCTGCCTATTGCAGCCATCCGGAGTGATGGAACTTCAAATGATTATCTGCCTCCTGAAGTTCCGGCATTGCCTTCATTTAACCTGCAAAAAATAATTTCCGATGCAATCGTTCACTCTAAAAAGGACTATTGGACGGGTACAGTTTACACGACCAATCGGCGTGTCTGGGAATATGATGAAAGATTTAAAAGGTATTTGCATAAAACCAGGGCAATGGCAATTGATATGGAAACAGCCACCATTTTTACAGTTGGATTTGCAAATGAAATCCCAACAGGTGCACTACTTCTGGTATCTGACCAACCCATGATCTCAACCGGAATTAAAACAGAAGAAAGCGATAAAGAAGTAACCGGAAATTTTGTGGAAGACCATTTAAAAATTGGAATTGAAGCTTTATTAAAGTTGAGAAAAATGGGAGTCTCCGTTAAACATCTGAAATTCTAATGGAATGACCTACGAGCAAATTATTTCAAATCTACGAAAAAAAATCTATCATCCTGTCTATTTTTTAACCGGAGAGGAACCGTATTATATCGACAGGATTACTGAGTATATTGAGAAAAATATACTGACTGAATCAGAAAAAACTTTTAATCAAATTGTTTTTTATGGAAAAGATACGGATATCGGTACCGTAATAAATACGGCAAAAAGATTCCCTATGATGGCAAATTATCAGGTTGTCATTGTAAAAGAGGCACAAAACATTAAAGAAATCGATAAACTGATCTACTACATTGAGAATCCGTTAAAATCAACGATTCTTGTCCTGAACTATAAATACAAGGAACTTGACAAAAGGAAGAAGCTCTATAAATCTCTCAACAAACATTGTATTGTTTTTAATTCAAAAAAAATATACGAGGATAAAATCCCGGGATGGATACAAAACTTCTTAAGCGAGAAGGGTTTTTCCATTGAGCCTGGAATTGGAATTGTTTTAACAGATTTTCTGGGTAGTGATCTAAGCAGAATTGTGAATGAACTGGAAAAGCTGATTATTGTAATGCCAAAAGGTGAAACATTGATTACAGCTGATCTGGTTGAAAAAAACATTGGCATAAGTAAAGAATTCAACAACCTCGAATTCAATAAAGCACTGGGAAGAAAAGACATTTTAAAAGCCTACAGAATTGCAAACTATTTTTGTAAGAATCCAAACAGCAATCCTTTAACCTTAACTATTTCATCCCTCTATTATTTTTTCAGTAAAGTACTGGCCTATCATTTTGTAAAAGACAAATCCCGGTCGAACCTGGCATCAAAACTAAAAATCAATCCATTCTTCATTTCTGAATATCAGGCAGCAGCCCGGCTTTATTCTACAGGCAAAATTGCACATATAATCTCGTTGCTACGAAAATATGATCTTAAATCAAAAGGAATGGGAAATGTGAGCATGACTGATTGCGAGTTGCTTAAAGAACTTACATACCATATCCTGCATTAATTATGACTTTAATTATCATTGCCTTAACCATAATCATTTCGGTTTACACATTTCAAAACAACCATTTGTTTAACAAGTTACTTCTTAATCCTTTCAGACTGATTCATAATAAAGAATATTTCAGAATTATTACCCATGGCTTTATACATGCGGACTGGACCCATCTTCTGGTAAACATGTTTGTTTTGTTTTCTTTCGGCAAAGCCATAGAAATGTATTTGGGAAACCTTAAAAGCCTGGGATACATACACAATATTCAAATACAATTTCTCATTCTGTACCTGGGTGGTATTATTATCTCATCAATACCTTCAATTGTTAAGCACAAGAATGATTCCTGGTATAATTCCCTGGGAGCATCAGGTGGAGTCTCCAGTGTTGTTTTTGCCAGTATCTTCTTTGATCCTTTAAATATTATCTATTTATATTTCATCCCGATTCCCGGAATCGTTTTTGGAGTACTTTATCTGGTCTATTCTCAATACATGAGTAAAAAAAACAGGGGAAATATAAATCACGAAGCTCATTTTACCGGAGCTGTTTTCGGATTTCTTTATCCCATCATCATCCACCCCGGTCTTATAAAGGTTTTTTTCAGCCAGCTTCATTTTTAAAAACTCTTTACAGACAAAGAAAAAAGAGTATGCTAATTTAAATCCGGGTTCTCAGGAAAACGGGCCCAGAGTTTGTATTTTTTTCCCAATCGGCGCACTGCTTTTTTCCAACTGTCGGGATTCAGGTTATTCATGATTTCCTCTTCATCCATTTCAGCACAAATCCATGAATTTTCCGATATTTCCCTGTCTAATTGTTTTGGAGCCCAACCGGAATAACCAATAAAAAACCTAATTTTATCAGGGCTAATGGATTTTGATGTCAGTAATTCCTTAACGGCTTCGAATTCACCCCCCCAGCAGATATTTTTATAGACTTTAACACTATTGGGTATGATGTCACCCAAAGTATGAATATAATGCACCGTATTTGTGCCAACCGGACCGCCAACAGTAAGGAGATTCCCACTTTCAGGAAAATCTTTTAACATTTCATTTAACTTTAAGCTGACAGGTTTGTTCAGCACAAACCCCACAGCTCCCTTCTCACTGTATTCTGTAAGAAAAACAACAGATCGCTTAAAATACTGGTCACCCAGGTAGGGCTCTGAAATCAGCACTTTACCCACTCCTGGTCTTGCAAGCTCAGGGTTTATCGAAAAGAAATCAAAATCTAAAGCCATATCATAAAATTTGTTCAATTAAAGTTATTAATTTTTATAGAATAATAAAAGCTTTTAGATATCTTTATTTCTCATTATTAGAAATATTTTCATTTTCTTTACAAATAAAGAACAACTATATTTAATTTTGTACTTTTGTAAAAATTTTAGTTATAAGATGCTTAAAAATCTCACCCGGATTACCGGTATAATTTTCATTATAGCTTTTTCCTCATGTACCACTAAAAAGCAGCTTACTTATCTGCAAAATGTTGACTCCCTGCCGGAAGGCACTGTCTATTTTAAGGAACCTATTGAGTACCATATCCAAAATCAGGATATACTGTACATTAAGGTAATCAGCTTAAATGATGAAGTGAATGAATTAATTAATACTTTCTCAAGTCGTTATTCACAGAACATGTTCCAAAATGAGATCAGTCTCTTCCTGTATGGATATTCCGTGAATGACTCAGGATTTGTTGATATCCCAACCATTGGCAAGGTGAATGTGCTTGGGAAAACCCTGGAGGAAGCAAGAGAGGCAATTACTGCAAAAATCGGAAACTCTATCAGGAATGCAACCGTCATAGTCAAGTTACTGAGTTTAAGCGTATCTGTTCTCGGAGAAGTCAGGAAACCAGGCATCTATCAAAATTACAATAACCAGTTTACTATTCTGGAAGCCCTGAGTAAAGCCGGTGATGTTACAGACTACGGAGACCGTAAAAAAGTACTTGTAATCAGGCCAACAAAAAAAGAGGTGAAAACGTTCCGGGTTGACTTAACAGACAAAAAGCTGCTTTCGTCGGAAGCATTTTTTCTGTTGCCAAATGATATCGTTTACGTTGAACCTATTAAAAGTAAAAGTTTCAGGATTAATATCCCTACGATGACCCTGGTTTTATCAACTATTTCTACCCTTATTCTGGTACTAAGTTTTGTTTTAAAATAATTCAATGGAAAATACCGATCAAATATATTTTGAAGAAGAAAACATAGATATCAAAAAGTTTTTGATAAGAATACTTAAAAATTGGTATTGGTTCGCTATTTCCCTTTTTATTACAATAACTGTTGCCTATTTGGTAAACCGATATTCCGAACCCATTTACAGTATCAGTTCAACGGTAATTGTAAGGGATGATACCAAAGGTAAAGGCCTTTCAGGTGCTGAACAAATGTTGGAGGGTATGGAAATGTTCCGTAGCCGGAAGAATGTTTATAATGAAATAGGCATTTTACAATCCTACAAACTTACAAACAGAGCCTTAAAAGAATTAAAAGATTTTGAGATAACCTATATCAAAGTAGGACGCAGGGGTATTAAAGAAGCAAAGTTGTACAACAAGTCCCCTTTTATTGTTGAATATGATACTTCAAAAGCTCAGGCAAAAGGTCACCCGGTATATATTACCATTTTGTCTCCTGAAAAATATATTTTGACTATCAATGATGGAATGGGTATAAAGGAGGAGATGAGATTTGGAGAACAGTTTGAGAATGAATCTTTTAACTTTACTGTAAAACTCAGAAATCCTTCCACTTTTAAACCTGACGAGAATAATTCCAATAAGTATTATTTTATTATTAACGACCTAAATTCACTAACAAATGCCTATAAGGGGAAGCTGGGGATTACTGTAAATGATAAGAAAGGTTCCATTCTTACTTTAACCGTATCGGGTTTTGTTGCCGAGCAGGAAGCTGATTATCTGAATAAGCTTAGTGAAGTTTATATACGTGACGGCCTTGAAATAAAAAATAAAACTGCTGAAAAAACCATTGAATTCATTGATTCTCAACTACGTAATATAATTGACTCTCTGAATGTTGCAGAAAAAGATCTTCAGGATTTCAGAACAAACAACCAGGTGATTGACATTTCAAAGGAAGGCCAGGCCGTTTACAATAAACTTGAAACTTTTCAAACTGAGAAGGTTACCTTAAATATTCAGCTGAACTATTATGAATACTTATTGGATTATGTCAAGAAAAGAAACAATTATTCAGATGTCATCGTTCCTTCCATCATCGGGATTTCTGATCCGGTATTATCAGCGACGGTAAATAAACTGGTGGAACTCAACTCCAAAAAAACAAGCTTAAAGTTTACTGTTACAGAAAGTAACAGTTCAATGGAATTACTAAATGCACAAATAGATGCAGCCCGTTCAGAACTGGAAGAAAACATTTATAACCTTATTGAAAATACCCAGATGACCCTGGATGAAATTGAAAAACACATCACACAAACTGAATTGGATTTAAGAAGTTTGCCGGCCACTGAAAGGCAACTCATCCAGATTCAAAGAATGTTCAACCTCAATAATGAAATATACAATTATCTGCTGGAAAAAAGGGCCGAGGCAGGAATTGCCAGAGCATCAAACATTGCTGATAACAGAATCCTTGATTATGCCATGCCAGAGAATGCCGCAAAGGTTTCTCCAAAAAGTTCCCTGAATTATATGGTTGCTCTTGTATTGGGATTAATGTTTCCGGTTATTGTAATTCTATTACTTGACTTTTTTAACAATAAAATTGTTGATAAAAAAGACATTGAAGATCATACAAGATTACCAGTTCTGGGTGGGATTGGCCATAATGTAACCCGCACAGATATTCCGGTAGCTTCCAATCCAAAATCATCCCTGGCAGAATCTTTCAGATCTTTAAGAACGAACATTCAGTACATGGGTGCTGAAAATCCGGTGAAGGTTATAATGGTTTCTTCAACTATAAGCGGGGAAGGTAAAACATTTTGTGCAACAAACCTGGCAGCAATTTTTTCCATGTCAGGAAAAAAGACATTGTTGCTTGGTCTGGATTTACGTAAGCCTAAAATCCATAAGGTATTCAATCTGGAAAATGATAAAGGAATCAGTTCCAGCCTGATAGGCAATAATTCATTTGAGGACATTATTTTATCCACGTCTTATGAAAATCTTTTCATTGCCCCTTCAGGACCGATACCACCAAATCCGGCTGAATTGATCTCAACAGAAAAAATGAAAGACTTTATGGATTTTGCCCGGAATAATTTTGATGTTATAATAATGGATACACCACCTGTTGCAATAGTTACTGATCCCATTCTTCTTTCAAAATATTCTGACACCAATATTTTTGTTGTACGGCAAAATTATTCCAACAAGAACGTTATTCAACTGATAGATGACCTTCACCATAAAATTAAATTAAAAAAACTTGGCATTCTTGTAAACGATATAAAACTTAACGGATATTACGGATATGGGTACAATTATGGCTATGGGTATGGTTACAGTTACAGTCAGGAATACTATGGTGAAGATGAGGAAAAATCCAGGTTGGGTAAAATCCGTGATTTATTTAAAGGAAAGATGAGCTGATTGGAATAGTCCGGTTAAAAAGGATAGCATCATTAATTAAAACTAATTGCCCATTTCCTCTCTGTTTTTATACAATATTATCAGCTTTAATAGATCTGTTATTAGTCACAAACCATTCATTCTAAATTTGACAGCTCACCAAATACCTTAAAATAATTATGAGTGCAAAACAGGAGACCAAACAACCCACTTTATTTCAGTCATTTATTCCATTGGTTATTCTCATTATTTTACTATCTCTGAATGTGAAGTTTTTTGGGGATGACACACTTTCAGGGTCGAATCAGATGGCTTTAATCCTTGCTGCAGCATCAGCAGCAATAATTGCCGGCAGATTAGGAATATCATGGAAGAAACAAAGAGATGGGATTGTCAAAAGTATTGGTTCTGCGATGCCCTCTATTCTGATTCTTTTCCTTATTGGGTCACTTGCCGGAACCTGGATGATCAGCGGAGTTGTTCCGGAACTGATTTATTACGGACTTAAGATTTTAAATCCAAAAATATTTTTATTCATTACAGTTGTAATTTGTGCTTTGGTATCCCTGGCTACAGGTAGTTCATGGTCAACTGTTGCCACCATTGGAATTGCACTCCTGGGAATAGGGAAAGCATTAGGAATGAGTGAAGGTATGGTTGCCGGGGCAATAATTTCCGGAGCCTATTTCGGTGACAAGATGTCTCCAATGTCAGATACAACAAATCTTGCTCCCGCAATGGCCGGAACAGACCTATTTACCCACATCAGATACATGGTAATTACTACCACTCCTTCCATCGTTATCACACTGATAATTTTTCTGATCCTGGGGTTTACAATTAAAGTAGATTCCAGTCTGGCAAACCCTGATGATGTGTTAAATGTTCTGGATAACACATTTAAAATGAGTCCTGTATTAATGATTGTACCTGTTTTTCTAATTTTCATCATCGTTAAAAAAATTGCACCTGTCCCGGCTCTTTTGTCTGCCAGCATTTTGGGTGGTATCTTTGCAATCATATTCCAACCGGATATTATCAACCACGTTTCAGGGATAAGTGACAACTATACTAAATCATCATATATTGCCGTTCTGAAGGCAATGTTTGGTCCGGTTAGCATGGAAACGAACAACCCGGCCGTAAATGATCTTTTATCCACCAATGGTATGGCCGGGATGCTCAATACAATCTGGCTAATCATTTCGGCCATGGTCTTTGGTGGAGTAATGGAATCTGCGGGGATGTTGTTAAAAATAACCCAAACTGTAATAAAATATGTAAAATCAACGGCAGGGCTGGTCTCATCGACAGTTGGAACCTGTTTATTCTTTAACCTTACAGCCTCTGACCAATACATCTCCATAGTGGTACCCGGAAGAATGTATGCAAAAGCCTACAAAGACAAAGATTTAAAACCGGAAGTCTTAAGCCGTGCACTAGAGGATTCAGGCACAGTAACTTCTGTACTGATACCGTGGAACACATGTGGGGCAACTCAAAGCAGTGTTCTGGGCGTTTCAACACTTGCTTATGCACCCTATGCATTTTTTAATATTATCAGTCCTTTTATGAGTATTTTTATGGCTGTATTTAATATTAAGATTCGCCGGTATTCTGATGAGTTGAAAAAGAAAAAAGAAGCAAAGAAAGCTTAGTGATACAGGTCCGGATATTTCACCGGGTCAGCATCATTCATCATATCATAAACCGTCTCAAATACATCCTCAGCATTCGGATTAGAGAAGTAGTCTCCGTCTGTTGCATAAGCTGGCCGGTGTTCTTTTGCAGATAAGGTTCTGGGAGGCGAATCCAGGTAATAATAAGCTTCCTGTTCTTCTACAACCTTTTGCATCATATATGCTGTGGCACCTCCGGGAACATCTTCATCAAAGAAAAGAACTCTGTTGGTCTTTTTCACCGACTCGAGTATGCTTTTACTCAGATCAAATGGCAGCAAAGTCTGAACATCTATAAGTTCAACGGAAATGCCAAAATCATTTAACTGCTCCACTGCATCCTGAGCAATTCTCACACATGATCCATAAGTAACAAGAGTAATATCCTTACCCTCATTTAATATCTCAGGCACACCCAATGGAATTCTATATTCTCCGATATTTTCAGGCATTTTCTCTTTTAGCCTGTAACCATTTAAGGGTTCAATAACCAAGGCAGCATCGTTGCCTTCAAGCAATGTATTATAAAAACCAGCTGCAGTTGTCATATTCCGGGGAACACATACATAAATTCCACGAATGGCATTAATTACCATGCTGAGAGGAGAACCCGAATGCCATATTCCTTCAAGCCGGTGCCCTCTCGTTCTTACAATCACAGGAGCAATCATATTTCCACGGGTCCGGTACATAGTGGTAGCCAGATCATCACTCATTGTTTGCAATGCATAAAGCAGGTAGTCAAAATACTGTATTTCAGTTATGGGTCTCATCCCACGTAAAGCCAGCCCGATTCCCTGTCCCATAATTGTTGTTTCACGAATTCCGGTATCCGTGATTCTATACTCCCCGTATTTTTTCTGAAGGCCTTCCAGACTTTGGTTAACACCACCAATATGGCCTGTATCTTCACCAAAAGTAACAACCAAAGGGTTATGACTAAAAATATAATCAAAGTTTTCTCTTAAAACCATTCTGCCTGGTACCTCTTCAGAATCATCGTTATAAACCGGTGGAACGGCTTCCACTTTTAATGCTGATTTTTCCTTCTCATTATAAACAAAGGAATTGTACCGGGCATGACTATCTTCGTAGTTTCTTTCAAGCCAGTTTGCCAGATCTTTTTGCAAGTTTGCCCTCATTGTACAATCACCACAAACACTCCGCAAGATTTTCTTGGCAGCACTAAAAACATCTTTCCGCATAGGGTACATCACTTTTTTAAGTTCTTCCGTAATTATACCCACTTTGTCAATATGCTCCCTTTTACAAACACACGACCGGTTATCAATAATTTTTATTAAGGCATCTCTTTCAAGCTTTATCGGATCCTGAAAGGCTTGCCAGCCATTTTTCCTGGCTTCCTTTGCTTCACTAAGGGCCTGCTTCTCCAGTTCATCAAGTTCAGCAGCATCAGCTAAGCCAACATCAAGAATCCATTCCCTCATCCGCTTAATCGGATCAAAATCCTTCTCATATTCCAAACGTTCTTCAGATTTATAACGTTCGTGCGAACCGGAAGTTGAATGACCCAGAGGTTGAGTAACATCCTGTATATGAAAAATTACAGGAACATGCTCATCTCTACACCTCCTGATTCCTTCTTCATAAACCTTGCATAATCCCGGGTAATCCCAGCCTTTTGCTGTGTAGATCAGATACCCGGGTTTTCCATCTTCAGCCTGAAAACCTTTGAGTAGTTCTGATATATTCTCTTTTGTAGTCTGATATTTTTTAGGAACTGAGATTCCGTACCCATCATCATAAATAGAAAGAGCCATGGGTACCTGAAGTACACCGGCTGCATTTACTGTTTCCCAGAAATGACCTTCAGAAGTACTGGCATCACCTATTGAACCGAATGCAACTTCATCCCCCTTTATGGAAAACTTTTCAAATGAATGCAATTCTTCAATATTTCTGAACAGTTTCGAAGCATAGGCCAACCCCAGCAAACGAGGCATCTGTCCGGCTGTGGGAGAAATGTCTGCAGAAGAGTTCTTTTGTTTTGTTAACTCGCGCCATGAGCCGTCTTCATTTACATTAGGCGTTGAAAAATGATTATTAAACGACCTGCCTCCATTTCCCGGATTAAGTTTACCATCCGTATTTCCATAAAGCTGGTGAAAAAATTCTTCAGCAGAAAATAAACCTGCAGCCATCATCCACGTCTGATCCCGATAATAACCTGAACGCCAGTCTCCGTTTCTAAATTGTTTTGCCAATGCTATTTGCACAACTTCTTTTCCATCGCCAAAAATTCCAAATTTTGCTTTTCCGGTAAGTACTTCCCTCCTGCCAATTTCACTTAAATTTCTACTTAAGTTAGCCAGCTTGTAGTCTTCCAATACCTGTAATTTGAATTCTTCCAGGGAAAGTCCGTTCCTTAATTCTGAAGTTTTATCTGTCATATTTATGTATTTCTATAATTATTGCAAATTTAATAAGAATAATTCTAAATAAGAAGAGGTTGAGCAATTATTATAAAGTACAATTAGCTTTAGCAAGGAAATAATCTGATTTTTCTTTTAATCTTCCATGGTAAGTTCATCATTTCGAATAATTGCAAAAATGCAAAAACAGAAAGATGAGAGAAAAAACACTTTTTCATGGTCAGCTGTTTTCAAATATAAAGAAATAAGATTTGCAAATATCCGGATAATTTACCCTGATTACTAATCAAAATATTATCTTTGTACTATGTTTATTACTATTTTAATCTTAACCACAATCCTGATTGGAATTAGCGTTCTCGGCCTGGCAATTAAAATGCTTGTAATTGAGAATGGGAAATTTCCTGTTACCTCAATTGGTGGTAACATTCACCTCAAGAAAAAAGGGATCTCTTGTCCGAAACATGAAGAGCTTCGTCACCACAGGAACTTCAAAAAAGGAAACCCTTGTGATTCTTGTGGTTTTAATGTTTAGTCTGGAAAAGTCATAAGGGAAGGTTATTATCATCCTTATAAATCAGCTTCTCAAAGTTCCATGTTTCCCATGTTTTAAATACACCATTGTCACCTGAATATATAAAATATGCATCCAGCTCCTTTTTCCTGCTGATAAAATCAATACTTTTTTCCAGTCCCATGATCATACAGGCAGTAGCATAAGCATCTGCAGTCATGCAGTCTTTGGCAACAATTGTCGCACTCAATAATCTGTCCATTACAGGGAAACCGGTTTTCGGATCAATAGAGTGGGAATATTTAACACCATCTTTTTCAAAAAATTTCCGATAATTACCTGAAGTTGCCATACTGCAATCTCTCAATTGCAAAATTACCTGTAAATTTTCACCGGGTATAAAGTTATAATCGAAAGGCTTATCTACACCGACTTTCCAAAGTTCACCATTTTTCTTGGTTCCACTGGTTCTAAGTTCACCTCCAATCTCAACCAAATAATTCATGATTCCACTATCTTCCAGGAATTCACTTACAATATCAACCGAATAACCCTGGGCAATCGCATTAACATCGAGTTTCATTTCAGGAAGATCCTTCACCAGCTTATTCCCCTTCAAATGAACTTTGTTCATTCCAACGAAACGCAAAAGGCTATCCACTTTTACACTATCCATATCTTCTTTCCCTTCAGGACCGAACCCCCATGCATTAACCAATGGCCCAACAGTAATATCAAAAGCACCATCCGTATCGAGCCATACTTCCTTAGACTTATTAAATACTTCCACAAAATAAGGGTCTGTAACCACTCCGGGGTCATTATTGTTTATCCGTGAGATAACTGATCCGGGAACATAAGATGATAATGAATGATCAAACCTGACAAGAAGAGAATCGACTTTTCGCTTCATTTTTTCAGGGGAGATGGCAAATAGTCCTTTCTTTTCATAAATAATATGATAAGTCGTACCTTGTGTGAAACCATTAAAGGCCTCATACTTTTTACAACTCCATGTAAATAACACCAGAAAAGAAATAACGAAAACCTGTTTCATAAACTGATAAGTCAGACCTCTCTCGTGAGACCTATTTCCTAACCACCAAAATCGTCAAACGCAACCATCTCATCCGGAACTCCCAGATCATAAAGCATTTTAGTAACAGCATCTGTCATCATTGGCGGACCGCACATGTAATATTCAATCTCTTCCGGTTCTTCATGATTTTTAAGGTAATTATCATAGATCACCTGATGGATAAAACCTACCGGTCCGGTCCAGTTATCATCAGGATGTGGCTCGGAAAGAGCAATATGAAACTTGAAATTCGGAAAATTCTTTTCAATATCCCTGAAATCTTTTTCATAGAATATTTCTCTTTTAGACCGTGCCCCATACCAGTATGAAACCTTTCTGCCTGTTTTTACCGTATGGAAAAGGTGAAATAAATGAGAACGTAAGGGAGCCATTCCGGCACCACCACCAATGTACAGCATCTCCCTATCGGTATTCTTAATAAAAAATTCACCATAAGGACCTGAAATCATAACTTTATCACCGGGTTTTCTGGAAAATATGTAAGAAGAACAAATTCCTGGGTTCACTTTCATAAATGCTCCCTTTGAACGGTCCCACGGCGGGGTGGCAATTCTGATATTCAACATAACAATATTACCTTCAGCAGGGTGATTTGCCATTGAATAAGCGCGATAAGTTTCTTCAGGATTTTTCATCTTTAAATCCCACATTTTAAATTTATCCCATTCATCCCTGTATTCTTCCTCTATATCCATATCCTTAAAGTCAACTTCAATCTTCGGAACATCAATCTGAATATAACCTCCAGACTGGAAGTCAAGTGATTCTCCCTCCGGAAGTCTAACCACAAATTCTTTAATAAAAGTGGCAACATTATTATTTGAAACCACTTCACATTCCCATTTCTTTATTCCAAGGACTGCCTCGGGTACTTTTATTGAAATATCCTCCTTTACTTTCACCTGACACCCAAGTCTCCAGTTATCCTTTTGTTCTCTCCTGGTAAAGAATCCGGTTTCCGTTGGCAGGATCGTTCCTCCGCCCTCCAGTACCTGGCACGTACACATTCCACAGGTTCCCTGTCCTCCACAAGCCGAGGGTAAATAAATCTCATGATTTCCCAATGTAGAAAGCACAGTTCCTCCAGGACTTACTGTAAACTCTTTATCATTTACCTTAAGTTTCACTTCTCCCTGTGGAGTAAGTTTTTTGCGGGCATAAAGTAGTATTCCAACCAGAATAATAATGATAATAAGAAAAACTACAATACTTGTTGAAACTACAGTTAGTGATGTACTCAATAAAATCATTTTGTCCTCAGTTTAAAATAATGACATTTAAAGTTTAATTCCCATGAAGCTCATAAAAGCTATACCCATCAGGCCGGTAATTATAAAAGTAATGCCCAGTCCGCGTAGTGGCGCAGGAACATTCGAATAACGTATTTTTTCACGAATAGCGGCTATGCCCACAATAGCAAGGAACCAGCCAATTCCGGAACCAAGTCCAAAGGAAGTTGCCTCTGCAATATTGGCATACTCTCTCTGTTGCATAAACAATGATCCTCCCAATATGGCGCAATTCACTGCAATTAATGGAAGAAAAATTCCCAGTGAATAATATAGTGTGGGCGAAAACTTCTCAATAACCATTTCAACAAGTTGAACCATGGATGCAATTACTGCTATAAATACAATAAATGAAAGAAAGCTCAGATCCACATCTGCAAACCTTTCACCAAGCCAGATCAATGCACCCTTTTTCAATAGATAATTATGGATAAGGTAGTCCACCGGTACGGTAATTCCTAAGACAAAGATTACAGCTATACCCAGTCCAACCGAAGTTTTTACCGTTTTTGAAACCGCAAGATATGAACACATGCCTAAAAAATAGGCAAATACCATGTTGTCTATAAAAATAGACTTTACGAATATGTTGATTAAGTTCTCCATTGGAATAATAAATTATCTTTTAATTTTCTTCTATTAACTCCTTATTCTTACTTCTTTGCACCCAAATGATAACCCCGACAAGCATTAAAGCCATTGGAGGTAAAATCATTAATCCGTTATCCTCATAACCAATATTATACAATCCGATTTTTTCAATAACCGGAAAACCAAATACTTCTCCTGAGCCCAGGAGCTCCCTGAAAAAGGCCACAATTACCAAAATTATACCATATCCGGCTGAGTTTCCTATTCCATCAAGGAAAGATGGCCATGGTTTATTTGTCATGGCGAATGCTTCGAGTCTTCCCATAATAATACAATTGGTAATTATCAAACCAACAAAAACAGATAATTGTTTGCTAACATCATAAGCATATGCTTTTAATAACTGATCAACCAGAATTACCATTGCTGCAATTACCGTTAACTGGACAATTATCCTGATTCTTGGAGGAATTAAATTCCGTAACATGGAAATGACCATATTTGAGACTGCCAGTACTGCCATAACTGAAAATGTCATTACAATGGCCGGTTCCAGCTTTACTGTAATAGCCAGTGCAGAGCAAATTCCTAATACCTGAACTGTGATCGGATTATCCTCGTTTAAAGGATTTGTCAACAATTTCAGATTTTTTGTAGAAAATAAAGGTTCCTTTTCTTTCATCGCATTATATTAATTCAATTGTTTCTTAAAATAAGCCTGATACGAACTAAGGCAGGTATGTAACATGGCTTCAAGTCCTTTTGAAGTAAGTGTGGACCCGGAAATTGCATCAACCTGATTATTACTGTTTGGATCTGCTTTTCCCTTCACAACCTCTATAGAGGTAAAGGTACCATCACTGGAAAAAATCTTTTTCCCCTTAAACTCATCCTGAAACCATTGGGTTGTAATTTCCGCACCCAAACCGGGAGTTTCACTATCATGATCAAAATTAGTTCCATAAATAGTATTGAAATCGTCATTAAATGAGACAAATCCAAAAATTGGCCCCCATAAACCGGTTCCCCTCACCGGTACAATGTATTCTTTTCTCCCATCATCCAATACGCCAACGTATACTGGAAGTTCCCTGTTTTCTTCAGGTTTTCTCATCTCATCCTTCATGGATATTGAAAAAGCATCCAGACCTTCTTTTTGCTCTCCCTTAACATCCACAACATAGGTTTCCTTAATATACTTCCCATACAAGTCTTCGGCATTTTTTGTCGTAGTTTCGATGCCAATTGAAGCCAGAATTTTCCGTTTCTTTTCAATTTCAATATTCTTTTGTTGCTTAGGTTGCAGCAACATTGCTGCAGAAGAAAGGATGGCTGCAACAAGAATAACCATAATTGCAGAAAAAACAAATATATATGTATTGCTAAAATTTTTCATTGGAATAAATTATTTATGCTTTAACCTTTATTCGTTTTAATCTTTTCTTAATATTTGCCTCTATAACATAATGATCTATTAAAGGAGCGAATACATTCATCAACAAAATTGCCAACATTACGCCTTCAGGATAAGCCGGGTTAAGCACCCTGATCAGGATAGCAAATAAACCGGTAAGAAAACCATAAATCCATTTTCCCCTTTCGGTTTGTGCCGAAGTTACCGGGTCCGTTACCATAAACACAGCACCAAAAGCAAAACCACCTAAAAACAGATGTTCCCATGCGGGCAATTCCATATATGGATTTGCAGCAAACGCATTCAGGATAAGTCCCATGAATAAGCCTCCGGCAAACATTGCGAGCATTGTTTTCCAGCTTGCTATTCCGGTCCAGATCAAAATAACAGCACCTATTAATATTGCTAAAACAGAAGTTTCTCCAACAGAACCAGGAATAATTCCCATAAACATATCGAATATTGAAGGAAGACTTCCGACATTTCCGGCAGCAGCTTCAGCAAGAGGAGTTGCACCAGAAAACCCATCGATCAACTCCGAAGCGTGTTTTGTCATACCTGAAATCCAGACTGAGTCACCAGACATCCAGCCAGGATAGGCAAAAAACAGGAATGCCCTGACTGTCAAGGCCGGATTTAGTATATTCATTCCTGTACCTCCAAACACCTCCTTTCCAAGAATAACAGCAAAGGCTATAGCCAGCGCCAGCATCCACAAGGGTACATCCACCGGTACAATCAGTGGTATAAGCATACCTGAAACCAGGTATCCTTCGTTAACTTCATGGCCTCTCATTTGCGCAACTGCAAACTCAATTCCCAGTCCTACAACATATGATACAATGATCAAGGGCAATACACGAAGGAAACCATACCAGAAATTCGGCCAGAAAGATGATTCCTGTCCAAATGCTTCCGCATGCCAATGGCCAACATTCCACATTCCAAAAAGAAGGGACGGAACAAGAGCAATCACAACAATGATCATTGCTCTTTTCATATCCATAGTATCACGAATATGAGATCCTTTTGGTTTAGTTACCGTATCAGGTACATACAAAAAAGTTTCAAACGCATCAAAGGTAGAGTGCAACTTTTCAAATTTTCCTCCCTTTTCAAAGTTTGGTTTAATCTTGTCAATATAATTCCTAAGTAATTTCATTATGTGTGAATTATCAACATTTTATTATTATCCGATAATATTATTTCTTTAGCCAAGTTCTTTAATCATAAAATCAAATCCTTTCCGCAAAATTGACTGTACTTCTGTTTTAGAAGTACATACAAATTCACAAAGAGCCATATCTTCCTCGGCAACTTCATAAATCCCAAGATTCTCCATCAGGTCAAAATCTTCAATTAAAATTGCTTTAAGAAGCTGAACAGGATATATATCCATTGGAAAAACCCTTTCATATTCACCCGTCATTACAAAGGCCCTGGCCCCTCCGTGCAGGTTTGTATTAAAAACAAATTCCTTTTTAGGCATAAGCCAGGAGAAATATGATCTGGAAGCACTAAATTTATTTAGCCTCGGCATTCCCCATCCAAACAATTCATGATAATTACCTTCAGGGATAACCGTTACCTGTTGATCATAATAACCCAAGTATCCTTCCCGATGTATAGCCGTTCCGGTAAGAGCATTACCGCTAATGTACCTCAGGTTTGCCCCGGAGACATTGGCTTCAGTCATTTCGTTAATTGTTGTCCCCAATTTGGTTTTATAATACACCGGGTTTATAACTTCGGAGCCGGTAAAGGCAATAATTATCTCCGGATCAAGCACCCCTTTTTCAAATAAACGCCCAATCATTACAACATGCTGGGGATTTACCACCCAAACAGTTTCTCCTTTATTTACAGGTTTTACATGATGAAGTTGTATTCCCACATTACCTGAAGGATGCGGACCCGAGAACTCTGTAATCTCAATATTTTGAATGGATTTATAAATAGACTTATCAAAGCTTTCTGCTTTTACCCCCAAATATATTTTACCCTCAGTTAACTTAAGAAGTACATTTACCCCGGTTTGAAATGATTCAGCAGAATCCTGAAGTACAAAATTCATTTCAGGAGCAAGAGGAGAAGTATCAAAACCGGAAATAAAGATATCCCTAGGCTTATCCTCAGGATTTGCTATGATATTAAACGGACGTTGCCTCAGGGTTGGCCATAAACCGCTACTTAAAAGGATTTCCTTTACTTTTTCTTCCTTTAAAGAAGAAACATCCCCGGTTTCAAACTTAACCGGAGTGTCCTTTTTATCAGTTTTCACAACTACCTCCAGGATCATCCTTCTCTCTCCCCGGTTAACGGCAACTACAGTACCACTTACCGGTGATGTAAATTTAACCTCTGGTCTGTATTTATCAAAAAACAGAGGAGAACCTACTTTGACAGTAGCTTCAGGTTTTACAGCAAGCTTTGGAGTAAGTCCTGGAAAATCGGTGGGTTTAAGTGCAAACAATTCTGTTTCAGGCGCTGAAATAAGGTTTAGGGCGGCTTTCCCTTTCATCCTTATATCAAGGCCTTTTTTTATTTTAACAGTCATCTGTAACTTTTAAAATTAATAAACGTGAAACAAAAATAGGCAAATTTTATAATCAAAATTGCCTTGAATAAAATTAAGGTAAAACACAAACATACAAATTTGTATTAATGTTTTGAAATAGAAAATAATGAACTTTATGTTTTACAACAATTTTTTAACAAAAAGGTCTAATTTATTTTAATTCTAAAGAAAATAAAAGAATGTTTAATTCTTTTTTACCGGAATTCAGATTAATTCCTGTCTTCCTTAAACGACATAATTTTATACCAATCTCTAACGATTGTTAATTTTAATTATATTTGACAATATTTTAATTTATGAAATTAATGAAATCATACTTCACCTTCTTTATTCTGATTATTTTATCCAATTCGGTTGCTGCTCAAAATATTTCCGGTAATTTAGATTCTCTCGTTCACAGCAATCACATTTTTTTAAAAAACATAAAAACAGTCCAATTAAATAAAAAAGGATGGCCGGTCAGTTATCCGGTAATTAAACTTAACTCACAAGAGAAACTTGAACTTAGTTTTGATGACCTTGCTGAAAATGTTGGAGATTACTATTATACTTTTATCCATTGTGACGCAGCCTGGAATAATTCAAACCTGATGGAGGGAGATTACCTTGATGGCTTTACCGAGAATCAGTTAAGCAATTATAAGTTTTCATTTAATACCTCCGTAAAATATATACATTACAAATTAGATTTCCCTAATGAAGATGTCCGATTCAGGTTATCCGGAAATTACATCATACTTGTTTACAGAAATTACAATAAGGAAGATCCTGTTATCAGCTACCGGTTTATGGTGACTGAGGATCTGGTGGATGTACAAATGACTCTGACCAGGCCGGCAAATCCACGTTTCAGAGAAACCGGACAGGAAGTTCATGTGGCGGTAAAATATTCCAATTATGCAATTTTTGATCCATCCAGTGAAGTAAAAGTTATGATTACACAAAATGGCAGATGGGACAATGCAGCATTTCTTACCAGGCCTTCATTTGTAAGGGCACAGGAATTAATTTACGATTTCGATAAAAAAAATATCTTTTTTGGAGGTAACGAATACCGGTATTTTGATATTAAAAGTTTTCGTTATCAAACAGAATACATAAGAAACATAGATTTTAAGCATCCTTATTTTCATGTACAGTTAAGTCCTTCGAAACCTAAAAACAGGATATCCTACTTCTATGAGCAGGACATTAACGGGAAGTATTATATCAAGGTACAGGAAGGATTGGAGGCAGAAGTTGAAGCAGATTATGCAAAAGTCTATTTTACACTAAATGTACCCAATGCATACACCATGGGTGAAGTCTATATTTTTGGGGCTCTGTCAAACTGGAATTGTTCAAAAGAAAATCATATGATTTACAACTATGATACCCGTGCTTATGAGGGATCTCTTTTATTAAAGCAGGGGTATTATAATTATGAATATGTAATAAAAGCCAAAGGAATTTCTTTTGCAGACAATACTCTTATCGAGGGAAGTCACTTTGAGACAGAGAATGACTATTATACCTTTGTTTATCACAGGGCTGCAGGTTCAAGATACGACAGGCTTGTTGGTTCAGTCAAGGGAAATTCATTGAATAAGCCCCGTTAAATTTTCAGATGAGTCATTTCTGTTAATTTAAAAAAGATTAATTCTTCTTTCGTTGAAAAGGCTTTAAAAACCATGAATTATTTCATATTATTTTTATTTTTGAATCCTTATTTTTGACCTCACTAAAAAATGCATAATTATTCATTTTAAACATAAACTGATGTCAACAAATACCTTACAAGTTCCTTTAGCTGAAAATGAGCCGATTTATTCATACGCTCCGGGAACAAAGGAAAGAAAGGCTCTGAAAGATGCCATTCATGAAGCAAGATCCAGGCAAATTGAGATCCCAATGTATATTAACGGGAAGGAAGTAAAATCAGGAAACCTGGTTGATATTCATCCTCCCCATGACCTGTCCCATACATTAGGTCAATATCATAAAGGTGATGCAAGCCATGTAAGAATGGCAATTGATGCTGCATTGGCTGCAAAAGAAAAATGGGCAAAAATGCCCTGGCGCTCAAGAGCTGCCATTTTCCTGAAAGCTGCTTCTTTACTTGCAGGCCCGTATAGGTATAAAATGAATGCAGCAACTATGCTTGCCCAATCTAAGAATCCATTCCAGGCAGAAATTGATTCAGCTTGTGAAGCCATTGACTTCTGGAGATTCAATGCACAATTTATGTCTGAAATTTACGAGCAGCAACCCAACTCTTCGGAACATGTCTGGAATCGCCTCGAACAAAGGCCACTTGAAGGTTTTGTTTTTGCCCTTACTCCTTTTAATTTCACTTCCATTGCTGCAAACCTTCCAACAGCCCCGGCAATGATGGGAAACACGGTTGTTTGGAAACCATCCAATACACAGATTTACTCAGCGAGACTGCTCATGGAAATATTTATTGAAGCGGGACTCCCCGATGGTGTTATCAACCTTATGTATGTATCAGGTCCGGTAGCGGGAAAAGAGATTTTCTCCCACCCCGATTTTGCCGGCATTCATTATACCGGTTCAACTGAAGTGTTTCAGTCTATCTGGAAAGAGATTGGGAACAACATAAGTAAATTCAAATCTTATCCGAGGATTGTTGGAGAAACAGGAGGAAAAGATTTTGTAATGGTTCACAAATCAGCTGATCCGGCACAAGTAGCAACTGCGCTTACAAGGGGAGCGTTTGAATATCAGGGACAAAAATGCAGCGCTGCTTCCCGGGCCTATATACCTGATAATCTCTGGCCGGAAGTAAAGGATATCCTTTCAAAACAACTGGCTGAAATAAAAATGGGAGGCGTTGAAGATTTCTCTAACTTTGTAAATGCTGTGATTGATGAAGCTTCTTTTGACAAACTTGCCGGCTACATTGAAAAGGCAGAAAGTGACAAAGAAGCGGAAGTAATCTTCGGGGGTAAATATGATAAAACAAAAGGATATTTTATTGAACCTACCGTTATTCTTACTACAGATCCAGGTTATGTTACTATGGAAGAAGAATTGTTTGGTCCGGTTTTAACCATCTATGTGTACAAGGCAGGGGATTTTGAAGAAACACTCGATCTGCTTGATAAAACTTCTCCTTATGCACTGACCGGTGCTATTTTTGCAAAAGAAAGGGAAGTTATTCAACTGGCAACAGAAAAGCTGGTGAACGCAGCAGGTAATTTTTACATAAATGACAAGCCCACCGGGGCTGTTGTAGGCCAGCAACCATTTGGGGGTGCACGGGCTTCCGGAACCAATGACAAAGCAGGGTCTGCACTTAATTTATACAGGTGGATTTCACCCCGGACCATTAAAGAGAACTTCCTGCCTCCGGCAGATTATACTTATCCTTTTATGAAAGAGGATTCGGATAATAACGAATAGATATTTTGATTTTCTGTATTTGAAGGTGCTTTTGTGTATTTAAAACACAAAAGCACTTTTTTTTAACCCTTTAATATAATTATCTATAACTTTGAGCCGTTAAAACACTGTAATGACAAAAAGAGGATTTTTCAATTTCTTTAATAATAAATTTATACTGACAATCCTGATATTTATTGTCTGGATATTTTTATTTGACAGTAACAATATACTGGACAGGATGAAAGATCTCAAACATCTGCGTGAATTGGAAAGTGAAAAGACATATTATAAAGAAAGAATTAAAACAGACTCGATAAAACTGAATGAGCTGAAAACAAACAATGAAAATCTGGAAAAATTTGCACGCGAACAATATTTGATGAAAAAAGAAAATGAAGATATTTTCATTGTAATCGACAAGTCAAAATAAAAACAATTTAATTCTTTTCCTTTTCCAGTTTTCGATAAGCCATCAAAAGCTCCTTTGAATCTCCATAATCACCATCAGATTTGGTCAAAACTGTTAGCAGGAATCCGGCCTGTTCCGCAACATCAACTTTTGAATATATACCGGAATGAGCAAAATTCAGGAATTTAACAATTTGCAATCCATTAAACCAGTTGAAAAAGCGTTTTACAAATGCTTCCGGAGAGGACGTATTATTCTTGATTTCCATAATCTTTTTACAGAAATTTTCCTCGCTTATAAATTGTCTGACTGATTGCGGAAGTTTCTGATAAACCAATTTATGTTCATTACTTCCCATTGAAAAAAGTTTTTCAATGTTCAAAAATAAAATCCGCAGGTCAAGAAAAGCACTGTAATTATAAGTATAAAAAGTTTTGGAGCTTTCACTGACAAGTCTCTTTATTGTAGGTCCTGTTCCAAACGGAACCCTGTCAGAAATCCGTGGTGAGGGATAAACTGTTGTAGTATTCAGATCAAAGAATTTAATATTCGGAATAATTTTCTGAAGGAAATAAAAATCCTCGCCAGCTTTTTTCCGGTTCATTCCGCCAAACTTCACATAAGTCCCGGCATTTACAAAAAAGGCCGAACCCAGGCTGTGATGTGCAAAAGGAAAACCGGTTGAACGCAATGCCTGAAGGAAATACCTCATGTGTAACTCATATAAGATCGCGGCATGATAAATACTCTGAGGAAAACCTTCCCCGGTTACTGGATGTTCAAAGTATATGGAAGCTCCGCTGGCCGAAGGATGGCGACAAACAAAACTTTCAATTTCTGTGAAATAGTTTCTTTCACAGGTGGCATCAGCATCAAATGAGCATATAATTCCCTGAGGCTTTTTTAACTGATTAAAGCGGTAAACAGCTTCGTCCATCCCAATTTTACGGGCAAGACCGGCTCCTGAATGCTTTACAGGCAGATTTTCCTTTAAGATACAATAAACCCGGAATCCCTGTTTTTGATTCCATTTTTTCCAATTCTCAATATCGTTACAGGTCTTCCGGTTTTGCAGAATAATATCATCAGAACAAGATTCCGGAGAGTTCACAACAATAATTACTTCAACAGATTTTGCAGACCTGTCACATTTCTCCAAAGATGCTATAGTGCGAATAATGTCAGGCTCATTAAAAGAAGGAACTACGACAATATAACCTGTATCCCGGGGTACAGGGTAAGAAATTTCAGGACGGAAATTTACCTGTTTTTTCAGATAATTACCGGCAAAACTCTTTTCCGGAACGGAATTGTTTTTATTTATCCTTTTTTGGTGAGTATTTTGCATTCAAGCCATCCAAAACCTGCTGAGTAATTTCAAAAGTGGAGTCAGCAAAGAAGACCGGACCGCCAAAAGATTTACTTAAGATGTATTTATACCGGTTATCCGAATTAAACTCTTCCAGATATTCGAGGATACTGTACATAACTTTACGGTCGGTTACCTGTTTTTCTTCAGCCAGGTCCATTGACATCTGGTCCCTAAGTTGAAGCAAAGCCTGTTGGTCTTGTGACAACTGAGCCTCAACCTGTGCAGCCTGAGCCCTGGTTATCAAACCTTTCTGAAGGTTATTCTGATACTCCGTTGCTTTTTTCTGCCAGGATTGAGACTTGGAGTTTAATTCTGTCTCAGATTTTTTTTGTTTATCCAGAAGATCTTGCTGGAGATCAATATACATTTGATAATTCGATAAAATTGTATCCAGCTCAACAAAAGCAATGGCACTTAACCCGGAATTATCAACCGGCATTTCAGCCTGAGTACTTTCAACAGCAGTTTCTTTTTTATTTCCTTTAAAAAAGAGTACATATAATACTATTACAGCAATTAAAAGAATACCATTTAATGCTAAAGAAAGGTTTTTCATAGTCAATAAAAATTAGTTTTAAATTTCAGGCAGCAAATATACAAGTATTTACGTCACGGAAAAAAATAAAATAATTATTTATGCGCATTTTGATTGAAATATCCATAATTAATCCGGATATATCCAAAATACAGGAATGATAACTTCAAAAATGCTATAGGGAGTTGTTAACTATTAACCCGGAAAATTAGCTTCGTTGACCGCGTTCGTATAAAGCTTTAGCGATTGAGAAGCACATCCATGCAGTTCATTTCACTCCTGCATGAATAAAGTGAGTTAAAATTCAGGACAAGGAATTGCATGAATTTTTCTTTTTCGGTGTTTATTGGTCTTGAACTCATAAATAAATGAAATCTCATGTGAGCCACCTGTTGCTCCGACTAACTTTGAGATTGTAAAATCATAGCTATAACCAACCTGTAACTGTTTTGTTTTGTATCCAACCAGAAAAACCATGGCGTCACGGTCAAAAGCATCATGAATCCCAGGTAGTCCACGATACCAAAAGCCAAATACCATCGGGCTCTTTAGCCAGTACAGACCAAGGTCCAGCTGAGTAAACTTTCCCTGAGTCTCAAAATGAAAAGCAACAGATAAGCTTTCTTCAATAGGCTTTAGCAAACGTCCTTTTTTTATTATCTGTACTCCACCATAAACTGATACCTTAACTGGGATTTTACTTATTTCACCATAAAGCGACTGATTAGGCTGTAGCATATGGTCAACTGTTGTTCCAAGCCAAATTCTGTCAGTATATGCCAGAATGGAAGCTCCGGCATCAATATCATTTACATTATCAAAAGGAGGTTGTTCAATTGTTGGAGTATCTCCCCCGGGTGACATACCATCACTGAAAACCAATCTCCAGAAATCCAAACCTCTTTGAGTATAATAAAAACTTAGTCCGGGCCTTACAAACAGATATTTATTTATCTTAATATTATAAGAGTACAACACTCCAATATTCGTATTACTTAATCTTCCCGATCCTGCCCTGTCGTGGGTTGCAAGAATTCCGATGCCTGAATTAAAATTTGCAAAATAATGGTCGTAGGAAAAGCTATAGGTCAGAAATACACCCGGCAATGATGGCCATTGATTTCTATAGTTTAATGCCAGTCGGTTTTCTTCAGTTGCACCAGCAAAAGAAGGTGCCAGATATAAGGGATTTGCATAAAACTGGGAAAAGCGAGGATCCTGTCCGTAAGCAAATATCCTGGTGAAGACAACTAAAATAAACAAAATGGTTGCCCTCTTAAAAAGCAGATTGTGTTTAGAGCTCGCCTCTTCCTTTTGGTTGATTAATTGTACAATATTTTCTTTTATCTTATTCACTTATAATCCTGATACGTTATTATTCATCATTAGTTTAAAATATGAAAACTTTTTTAACCATTTTCATTTCTACTTAAAAAGAACGGTCTCCGGAAATTCCGGAGATCATTCTTTAAAGTTCTTTTAATGCAGCAGTGTAATATCACCTGCCTGACGGTAGGGTTTACCATTGTTAAATCTTCCAACTACCTGCCATACATAAACATCCTGTTTGCAGAGTTGTCCTTTATAATAACCATCCCAACCAATATTAATATCCGTACTTTCAAACAACAGTTCACCCCATCTGTTAAATACCTGTAAATGGTAATCATCAATTTGTTGTTTAATTGGTGGGAAGAAAACAGTATTTATCATGTTCGGATCTGAAGGTACTTCACCACCTGTCGGTCCTGTTTTATTAGGTTTGAAAGCAGTAGGATACCTCAGCACACCGGCCGGTTCAACGGTCACTGCCGGTGACAGAGTAAACTTATCCTCACAACCATCATCAGTATAAACCGTTAAAGAAATATCAAAAATACCTTCCTCCGAATATACATGGTATGGTTCATAAACCGTATCGGTTGCACCATCACCAAACTCCCATAAGTAGGAATCACCGAAAGATGACAGGTTAAAACATTTCACAGCTTTGTCATCTACATATACAAAGTTAGGCGCCACATCCAGATTAGCTACCGGAGATTGGTATACAGTAATTAACTGCTGATATTTGTCCATTCCACCAGGACCAAATGCGGTTAGTCTTACAGCGTAGGTTCCTCCATGGAAGAATGTATGTTCCGGGTTCTCATCTGGAGATGATGATCCATCACCAAAGTCCCAAACATAAGAAGTAGCATTTTGTGATGTATTTTCAAACTGAACCGTATATGGGCTACATCCCGGATCAACATCCGCAAACGATGCAATCGGCATAATCGGTAAGATCTCAATGCTGTGACTTACAGTATGTGTACATCTTCCATTTGTAACCTCCAGCGTAATGGTATATGTACCCGGTTGATCGTAAGAATGTACCGGTTCATACTCTGTTGAAGTCTGAGCATCCCCGAAATTCCACAGATAAGTCCAGTTTCCAGAATTTGTAAGATTTGTTATCGTTATGGTATTTGATGGCCAAGTCTGCGTTTGCGGATTTGCATTAAATTCAGGTACCGGAGTCGGATAAATCACCATTTCCTGTGTAGCAACATCAGAACATCCATAAAAGGACTCCGTGGTTAAAGTTACCGTGCGTGTTAAAACATCCGTTGTTAAGTTCGTGAAACTATGTGTTGTAACATTCCCTGCAATGGTTGATGATCCGTCGCCGAAGTCCCATCTGTAAGCTGATCCACCCGGCTCTGCAGCGAGAGTAACCGGAGCATCACCATGACATATTGTATCCGGTGTAATCGTAAATACAGCTTTCACCGTTGGATAAACGGTCACAACCTGCATCACACTATCCACGCAACCATTGGTTGAAGTAGTTAACAGTTTTACATCGAAATATTGAATAGTTGTTGTGGCATTATCAAATGTATGTACCGGATTCTCCGTA
>JANTGF010000008.1 GCA_024763075.1 Bacteroidales bacterium
CTTTTTTTGCTTACTTTTTTTAGCTGCAGCAAAAAAGTAAGTGCCCGTCCGGCATAAGGACAAATCATTAATATGAGAATAATGCAATTATTTATAACCCATATTAAATCGACTTGTGAAATATCAGTTACAAATAATATGTTAAAGGATGAAAAGAGCATAAAAAAACATCCGCCTGCCGGCGGATGTTTACTATTAAAATATGTTTACAATTTTTTAACCCAGATACGATTTCAAAAGCTTGCTTCTTGAGGTATGTCTCAACCTTCGAATTGCTTTCTCCTTGATCTGACGAACCCGCTCCCGTGTCAGTCCGAATTTCTCGCCTATTTCCTCTAATGTCATTTCCTGAATTCCGATACCAAAGAATAATCTAATTATATCCCTCTCTCTTTCTGTAAGAGTAGCAAGGGCCCGTTCAATTTCTTTGATAAGAGACTCATTCAACAGAGTATTATCAGCATTCGGAGAGTCATTGTTGGGAAGAACATCCAGTAAGCTGTTGTCTTCACCATCCACAAAAGGAGCATCGACAGAAACATGGCGACCGGAGACCCGCATTGTGTCAGATACTTTCTCTTTCGGAAGTTCTAAGGCCTCAGCCAGTTCTTCCGGAGAGGGAGTTCTTTCAAATTCCTGTTCAAACCTTGAAAAGGCCTTATTGATCTTGTTTAAGGATCCAACCTGGTTCAAGGGTAAACGGACAATACGAGACTGTTCGGCAAGTGCCTGCAAAATAGATTGACGAATCCACCAAACGGCGTAGGAAATAAATTTAAATCCTCTGGTTTCGTCAAATTTCTCGGCAGCTTTAATAAGACCGAGGTTTCCCTCGTTGATTAGGTCGGGCAGAGTAAGCCCCTGGTTCTGATACTGTTTTGCAACAGAAACTACGAATCGAAGGTTTGCACGGGTCAACTTTTCCAGAGCCTCGTGATCTCCTTTTTTTATTCGTTGAGCCAGGTCCACTTCTTCCTCAACACTAATCAATTCTTCCCTGCCAATCTCCTGCAAGTACTTATCAAGCGAAGCACTTTCCCTGTTCGTAATTGATTTTGTGATCTTTAACTGTCTCATTTTTCCTCCTCAAATTTGTTGCAAAGATAGCTGATTTCTCAATGCAATTCAAGTTTATTTTACTTTTTACTGCATTTTCTTCAGAATCAGTCTATCTTATGCGATAGCTAAACTCCATTCCATCAGGCGTTATACCCTGAATAGAGCTTATTTCTTCACCTGTTTCAGAAATTCTGCTGATATCCGAAACAGATGCAATTTTAGTATTGTTTATTCTCGTAATAATATAGCCTTCCTTAAAGCCCAGATCTGCTAACATGCCGGGTTTAATATCATTAATTATCAGTCCGTTACTGATCTGATATTTTTCTTTTTCCGCTTTTGTCAGCTTCTCAAATCTTGCTCCAAGCAGGTAATCGCTGGTTTTTACAATGTTGGTTCCTCCCTCAAGATTACGTAAGATAACATCGTATTGTTTCGTTTTACCTTTCCTTTTGATACTGACAGAAACCTCGTCACCCGGGCGATACTTACTGAATTCTTCCTGAAGTTCAGCTACCGAATTCACATCCACGCCACTTACCGAGAGGATTATATCCCCTGGCTTTATCCCGGCAGCTTCAGCGGCTCCGCCATCCGTTAAATCGGCTATATAAACTCCTTCCAGCTTTTTCAGGTCATGTTCTTTTGCCAGTTCCGATGTAACATCCTGAATGCTCACTCCCAGAACTGCCCTTTGAACCCGGCCAAACTCTTTCAGGTCGGCAACTACCTTTTTCACAATATTTACCGGTATGGCAAAAGAATTCCCCGAGTATTCGCCTGTAGCTGACACTATGGCAGAGTTAATACCAATCAGGCGGCCCTCTGTATCTACTAATGCTCCACCACTGTTTCCCCTGTTTACTGCAGCATCCGTTTGAATAAATGATTCAATCTTATAACGATTGCTCCCTAATATTCCTAAATTCCGTCCTTTTGCACTAACAATACCTGCTGTAACCGTGGAAGTTAAATTGAAAGGATTCCCTACAGCCAGTACCCACTGACCCAGTTTTACATTATCAGAATTACCTAACTGCACATAATGCAGATTATTGGCTTTTACTTTTAAAAGAGCCAGATCGGTATTTGGATCTGTTCCCACCAACTCAGCCGTGTAAGTCCGTTTATCATTCAGGATAACTTCAATTTTATCTGCTTCCTGAACTACATGATTGTTGGTAACTATATAGCCATCATCGCTAATGATCACACCTGAGCCAAAACCCAGAACCGGTGTTGACCGTCGGTTCCGGTTCCCGTAGAAAAATTCATAAAACGGATCTGAAGATGCTTGTCCCTGTACCTCAACCTTTACATGAACAACGCCGTTTACCGTTTCTTCTGCCACGGTTGTAAAATCAACCGGTACTTCTGACCGGATAACCGGCGGATTGGCAAACCGGGTAAAATGTGTATCATTTTTCACCTGCGGTTGCTGTACTGCAATCTGAGATTTTTGAAATACCATCACATAGCCTGCAAGGGCAAATGCTGCCCCCATCATGGCCACAATGAAATAAATTAAAAAATTTCTTAATTTCATAGCTTTAAAATTTATGTTGAAAATTAATATTAAATTTTGAATACCTTTGATCAAATTTCGTGCCTTCATTTTTATCAGGAAGGCAACTTTATAAGCTTAACGCCTTGGATTTACTATATGTTGCACAGGTTTGATAAATTAACATAAATTAACAATTCTGACATAATGTACAAAATATTTTTCAAATATCAGGCCACAGGAAATGATTTTATCATGATAGATAACCGTCAAAATGACTTTAACGGAGCAAATCAGGAGCAAATCTACAGACTTTGTGACCGTCGTTTTGGAATTGGAGCCGACGGCTTGATTCTCATTGCAAATGATCCTGATGAGGATTTTAACATGCGGTATTTTAATGCTGATGGAAAAGAAGCCAGCATGTGTGGCAACGGGGGCAGATGTGCTGTTGCTTTTGCAAAGTATTTAAAGCTATTTAAAGATGACCATGTAACATTTACAGCCGTTGACGGTTGGCATGAGGCCTGGTTGAAAAATGACAGTGTAAAACTGAAAATGATGGATGTTTCTATGTTCAAAGAACTAAACCATGCTTTTTTCCTGGAAACCGGATCCCCTCACTTTGTCAGATTCCATGAAGAAATTGAAAAAACGGATGTAATCAAAGAAGGTAAAGCAATACGAAACAGCAGGGAGTTTCAACCTGGAGGTACAAATGTAAATTTTGTAGCTTATAAAAACGGAATCATTCATATCCGCACATACGAACGTGGAGTGGAAAATGAAACGCTTTCCTGTGGAACCGGAAGTGTAGCAGCAGCGCTGGCTGTTTCATTAAAATATCATGATAACAAAAATACTTATCCCCTGAAAGCCCGGGGAGGAGATCTTCAGGTTTCTTTCGAAAGGAAATCTGATGAAGGTTTTCAAAATATCTGGCTGGAAGGTCTGGCAAATTTTGTATTTAAAGGTGAAATAAAAGTTTAACCATTAATCTGTAAAATAATGAAAAAGTTTAAATCGCTATTGATTATTGCTTTCTTTGGGGGAGTCCTTGCACATGGACAGGAATCTTCTTCCACCGTAAATGAAATTAATGAACAACTGGATAAAAAATTTGAATCACTGGATCACCGGCTCGACAAGATTGAAAAAGCGATCAATGATATCTACTGGTACAATAAAGTTGGTGATGTAGCATTCATCGACAAGGTGTATATAACAGGTCCTCCCCTACGCAAAGAAAAGAATCCTACTGCGCAGGGAGCGGGAAATCCTGTAAAATTCTGGTCTTACATCTTTATTCCAAAGCATGTAGATCCTTCAAAAAAGTATCCTTTAATTGTTTTTCCACATGGAGGAGTGCACAGTAATTTCAATACATACTATACACACATCATCAGGGAGTTGATGGCACAGAACTACATAGTTGTTGCTGCTGAATACAGGGGAAGTACAGGTTATGGAGGTTCTCATTACAGGAAAATTGATTACGGCGGACTGGAAGTGGAGGATGTGGACGCATCAAGGCAGTTTATGATCGATAATTATGAAATGGTGGATAAAAACCGGGTGGGATTAATAGGCTGGAGCCATGGCGGACTCATCACCTTGATGAATCTCTTTGATCATCCCGATCATTACAAGGTTGGGTATGCAGGTGTACCCGTCAGCGACCTGATTGCCCGGATGGGTTATAAAACGCAGTCTTATCGTGATCTATACTCTGCTGATTACCATATTGGTAAAACAGCCTATGCAGATGTGGAAGAATACCGCAGAAGATCACCGGCATGGCAGGCTTCCAAACTTAAAACTCCTTTGCTAATTCACACAAATACAAACGATGCCGATGTGAACGTACTGGAAGTGGAACATTTGATAAAAAGTCTGAAAGCCGAAGGGAAGAAATTTGAGTACAAAATCTATGAAGACATTCCGGGCGGTCATTCCTTTAACCGGATGGATACAAAAAAAGCCAGGGAAATCCGCATGGAGATCTATAATTTTCTTTATCCGTATCTGAAACCACCGGTTAAATTCAAATCGGTTAAGGATCTGGAAAAAGCTGCTTATGGATTTGAATGATAAATTCTGAGGCAGATTTTATTTTTGATATATAAATAAATTAGAATTTATAATTTTAACCATATTTTTTTTCTTATCCAGAAGTTTTAGTTGTTCAACTACATCTTCTTTTTTGATTGGTTTGTTTATTCCAATTTTACTTCCTGCTTCTCTTTGAGAATGATTGTTGTATGTTTTCCAATCAGGATAATAGTCTTCAACCTGGTTACCCCAACACGACCAACCAGACCTGCTTCCTCTGGCAAACATTTCCATAAATGGCCCCCAACTACAAGCTTCTATTAATTCATATTGCTCATCTGGTTTTCGGCTGTGCTCCCTTTTTCTCTGAACGATAATATTTTCCTGCGTTCTCCCACGTTTTAAAGTCCTTGCATTCTTACCACGCACCCCGAACAAAATTATTTCAGTAACATTTCTAAAATAAAACCCGACTCCTCGCCGGTCAGGTCCACCATCCTTTCTAACTTTATACCAGACCAGATTTGTCTTATACTTAAATCCCCAGCTTTCCATCACCTGTAATCCTTCAGACAACAAAGCATTTGGAACCCAAAGGTAGAGATGTGCAGTATCTTCCAGAACTGACTCAACAGGAATATCCTTTATTTGTTGAAGTGAGAGTGTTGGATACCTGGCTAATCTTTTATGTTCAGGAGCCATTTTACCTGTTCTGTTTTGAAATTGCCAGGGTGGATCAGCCAGAATTGTAGAATACTTCTTTCCTTTTGTATATTGCAAAAAATCATTTATCACATCCATAATAATACTCACTTTTTAAGTAGCCTTGTTGTAATTCCAAATACCAAAACCGGACAACCACCATTTCTGCCAGCTTCCAACCTTGGAACCAATTTACCAATATGGGTGGTACTTGCGCCGTACTTATGATTAATACCCAAATCTTTAAAAAAAGGATCAAGCTCATTACTACGTGTAACCAAAACTCCAACACTTATAGCATTATACTCAAAAAATGCACGAAATGCAAAAAGATCTCTATCAAATGTTTGGTCTTTACTATTCCATTCAAGATCAAATGCTACTCTGCCCTTAATATAATCAACTTTGTGGGAACCATGATTAATTGTACTCTTCAATTCTTTGCTTTTCCTGTCTTTTATTTCATAAACTTTTAATTCGGCACTCAGATTTTTCTCATTCCAACCTAATGGTCTTAAAATCTCAGAAAATATTTTAGGAATTTTACTCTCACTTCCACCTGCATCAGTTACATCTCTAACTGTAAACCTAAAATTACGTAACGCTGCACAAAGTTCAGCAAATTCTTGTGGAAATTACTTAGCTATGATTGCAGCTCCATGTTTATAATCAAAAACTTCATATAAATCAAGAATATCTTCTGGAATATATTGATTAAAACTCATAAAACCAACATTACAATTTAAATTAAAAGTCTGTTATCTTTTTTTTGAATTGAGCTTCTTTTTTCTCCATCGCAAGTTACCATAAATATTTACAACCACAATAAATAATTATGAACCACAAGATACAAAACCCAGAAAATTAAAGTATTAAAAATCTATAAGATTTACTTAGCATAATTTGTGTATATCTTATCCTAAATGTTGTGAATAAACTGACTATAATTTATTTAGTAAGCCAATCCACAGAAAATATTCTGGCGGCAATTCCCATCTGGCCATGATGGCCAAGGCTATAGCAGCAGATGTAATAATTATCGCTTAGGCGGCTAACCGTACTATAAGAAAAAAGACAAAATAAGAAAACTTTCTGCTCATTTCTTCAGATTTAAAAGCTAAAACCCAGGGTAAAGTTAAGAGCTGGCAAACTTGTTTTTTCTCCCGGTTCTTCCGGATACAGTCCAATATTACCAAGATATTCTCCCATGCCTTTATCATTCTTCAGCTTTAAAGAACCAGGATTGTACTCAAAACCAAAAATCAAAATGGACCAGCGAATATTTACACCCAAAGAGTATTTCATTCCTAAGTATCCGATGTAAATATCATCATTTTCATCAATATCACCCTCATCTCCAACAACACCGCCAATCCATATCGGATTAATTTTGGCAAACACATCAAAAATCAGTGATTTAACCGGACTGTAAGAAAAAGATAATCCCACTTTTGAACCGATAAATCCATTATAAGTATTCAAATTGTCAGTTATATCAAATGCATGAGCGCTGATTGAAATATAATCAACGTTAATACCCAAACGCATTCCATCCGCAATTTTCAATCGGTTAATCATAAATACCGAGCCCAATTCAAAGACACCGCCAAACTTTCTTACATCCTCAGGAAAATTATCCTTCCCCTGAAAACCGTAAGTTGTCCATGACGGACTGGACCATCCAAACCTGAAATAAAAAGGATTCTCAAGATCCCTGTTTTCCTGCGCGATTACCGGCAGTGTCAGCAAAAAGATCATTGCAATAGCAAAAGCTTTTTCTTTCATAATGTACAATTTAAAATTTGAGTTAGTAACTGGAAACCCTAATATACGGAATTATTATCTATATATCAAAATTGAAAGCAATTTACCAGCTTTTTAATGTCTGATCCTACGAATAAACAAAGTAAAAGGTTAGAATCATCTAAGACCAAAACAAAAGGCAAGAGTATATCCTGCCTTTAATTTTTAATTTATTATGGTTTTACAAGAATGATCAGGTATCAATATTGGCATACTTTGCATGTTTCTCAATAAATTCCCTTCGTGGTGGAACTTCATCACCCATGAGCATGGAAAAAATCCGGTCTGCTTCAGCTGCACTATCTATGGTTACCTGCCGGAAAGTCCTGAACTCAGGATTCATTGTTGTTTCCCACAACTGCTCGGCATTCATTTCTCCCAGACCCTTATACCGCTGAATGCTAACAGAACTGTCTTTTCCTCCTCCCAGCTCTTCCACAAACTTTTGTCTTTCCTCTTCCGACCAGCAATAATGACGGTTTTTGCCTTTCCTGACCTGATACAAAGGAGGAGTGGCAATAAACAGATAACCGTTTTTAATAAGATCCTGCATGTAGCGAAAGAAAAATGTCATGATAAGGGTGGTGATATGGCTTCCATCCACATCGGCATCTGTCATGATCACGACCTTGTGATATCTCAGTTTTTCGAGGTTCAGTGCTTTGGAATCATCTTCCGTACCAATGGTTACTCCCAGTGCAGAGAAAATATTCATAATCTCCTCATTCTCAAATATCTTGTGCTGCATTGCTTTCTCCACATTCAGAATTTTTCCCCGCAAAGGCATGATTGCCTGAAATCTTCTGTCACGACCCTGTTTTGCCGTTCCACCGGCAGAATCACCCTCCACCAGATAAATTTCACACAATTCAGGATCACGTTCAGAACAATCAGACAACTTACCCGGCAAGCCGGAACCTGATAATACATTTTTCCGCTGAACGAGCTCCCTCGCTTTTCTTGCAGCATGACGGGCTGTTGCCGCCAGTATCACCTTCTGAACTATGGTTTTGGCATCTTTGGGATTCTCTTCCAGATAATTTGATAATGACATACTTACAGCCTGGTCAACCGAACCCATTACTTCAGAGTTACCCAGTTTGGTTTTCGTTTGACCTTCAAACTGTGGTTCCTGAACCTTACAGGAAATAATAGCCGTCAGTCCTTCCCTGAAGTCATCTCCGCTTATATCAAATTTCAGTTTGGCAAGCATTCCTGATTTATCCGCATAATTCTTAAGTGTACGCGTTAGGCCCCTTCTGAAACCGGAAAGGTGAGTTCCGCCTTCAATGGTATTAATGTTGTTTACATAGGAATGAATATTCTCAGAAAAAGAAGTATTGTATTGCATGGCAATTTCTACGGGCACCCCATTTTTTTCCGTTTCGATGTATATAGGTGTCTGTATCAGCTTCTCGCGTGTAGCATCAAGAAACCCAACAAATTCTTTCAGGCCTTCTTCGGAATAAAACTCTTCAGTACGATATTTTCCGTTTCCGTTGCCATTTCCGTTTGCATCTCCATTTCCATTTTCCTTCGGCTCCCTGAAGTCGGTAATTTTCAGATGAATCTTTTTGTTCAAAAAGGCCAGCTCCCTTAATCTTGCCGCCAAAATCTCGAAATTATAATCAACCGTTGAGAAAATAGTATCATCGGGGACAAAAGTAATTTCTGTACCACGGATATCTGTTGTTCCGATTTTTTCAACTTTTGTTACGGGTTTCCCCTTTTCATATTTCTGGCTGTAGATTGTGCCATCCTTATGTACTTTAGCCTCCAAAAAATTTGACAGGGCATTTACACAGGAAACCCCAACCCCATGCAGGCCTCCGGAGACTTTATAACTGTCTTTATTAAATTTCCCGCCTGCATGAAGGATGGTCATTACAACTTCCAGTGCGGACTTCTGTTCTTTTTCATGATAATCAATGGGAATGCCCCTGCCATCATCCTTTACGGTAATGGAACCATTTTCATTAATAATTACCTCAATGTTCTTACAATGGCCTGCAAGGGCCTCATCAATGGAATTATCCACTACCTCATACACCAGATGATGTAGTCCCCTGGTTCCTACATCACCAATATACATAGCCGGTCTTTTCCTTACGGCTTCCAATCCTTCCAATACCTGAATATTTTCAGCAGAATATTCTTTATTCAGGTTTTTTTCTTCCTTATTACTCATATATAAATCAATTAAAATAAATTCTTAATTTACCTGTTTAAACCATTAACTTTTAAATCTGATTGTTTGAAAAAATCTCAGAACAAGACTTTTTAGTATGTATCAAAAACAGACTCCTTCCAATTCACAAAACCAATATTTTAAGTAACTAATTTCATGTTCGTTACAATCACTGTTCCCTCTTTAAAGAAAAAGCTCTCAAAGATACCAAATTTAAATGATTTTCAAGCATTTAAAGACTAAAAAATGCAGCATTTTTATCAACAACAAACTAACAGGCGAGAACAGATATAAGTATAAAGGGAAAAATAAATCTAAAGCAGGAGTTTAGGCAATAAAAAATGATGTAATTACCTTATATCGTGCATATTATAAAGTATAGGTAAAACCGCCAAAAATTGAAAACCTTTGTACCGGATACTGATTCCATATTTCATACCTTTTCCCAAGGATATTGTTCAACCTAAGATAAAAGGAGAGCAATTTGGTAAACTGGTATTCAGCCTTAAAATTCATATCAACAAAACCATCCAGAGCAATCTCCGGTTTTGCAAATTCGTATGATTTGGCATAACGTTTCCCAACATAATAGGCTTCCAGTTCAAACATCATCTTCTTACGGAAATTATAACGGGCAACTGCTGTTGCATCAAAATCGGGTTTATTCCATGCACGGGCCTGAACAGACATTCCGTAGTTATAGTAATTTGCTTTCAGAAAAATCCAGGCATTCGGGCCAATCTGAGTACTTACCTCTCCAAAGATCCTGGTGATCTGAACATCATCGTATTCAAAATAAAACTGGTTTCCAAGCCCGCTTAGCGTATCATTCACAAAAAAGTACATTTGATCAACCAGAGAATAGCTGGCCCTGATATGGTAGGCTGATTTTCTGCTGAAAGATCCGTTAAATCCCCCAAAGAAGTTCATTTTTCTATCTGTCCCCTTTACATTCAGCCCCGGAATCTGATAAGGGTTTTCAGCTGCCATCTGCCGATAGGAATGACTCTCAAATTCACCCTTTACTCCCACAAAGGCAGTCAGATACTGAGGAACCACATTGAAATGGAATCTGGCATTTGGATAGATATGAGGAACCATCTTTCCCGATTCATTCTCCATAGTTACATTCAAAGCAAGATCAAGCCTCCACAAAGGAGTAATCTGGGAGTACCAGGGTTTAAAGTTGATGTAAGTAACCGGATTAGATAAACTGTCCATATTAGAACCCAGATAAAGACCACCGAAATCGAGTCCGAACATTTTATTCTTAAAAAATATTTTATTCAGCCTTCCGTCAAAATAAATTTCATTCTGAACATTGTCAAACCGGTCCTTAAAATAATGATAATTGGCCTGAAACTTATAATTCAGGTGATTGGAATCCATATAAGCCGACTGCATTTTCAATCCTCCGTAAATATCCAGATAATCCTGTTTGATATCGTCACGGAGAAGTGTGGTATCCAGATCAGGGTTATAACCATAATAGTTTATCCAGTCCTGATTCACTCCAGCTTCAGCAGTCAATATTGATTTTTTGAAAACCTTTTTCCCATGAAGTAAGAAATCAGTGTCTCCATAACCGGCATACACTTTTTCATCGTTTTTAAGTTTCACATTTCCATAAGATGAAATATGACGAATCCATACACCGATGGACCATGTTTTAGACCGCAGGTTGGTTATACTAAGTTCACCGTATGGAGTAGCATATGATCCAAAAGCCAGTTTCAGGTAACTATGATATAATTTTGGTATGTACTCGCTTTCCATCCTGGCCGGCTTCAGTGGTTTAAACTGGTAAACCGGCTGAAATTCCTTCGGATAAACCGTATAAGTGGTTTCAGTACTTATCTTTAGCGTATCATCCATTACCGGAAGCAGGTTGATTTTAAAGGCATCCGATAAACGTGGTTCGTAAGGTTTCACCACCCTCACTTCTTTACTGATGGTCTCCTGAGCAGAGATATCGGGCATCATCAGGAAAAAACAACCGGATACCAAAAGAAATATACAAAAAATCCTGTTTTTCATACTCAGCTTACAAATTTACAAAATGCATAACTAACTAACACTGCACCAACTCTGTCAAGGCATGATAAAGGCTTATTCTTTTGGGGACTATTAAAGATTGTATCCGGTGCGATGGTGTCTTTTTCAAGGCTCTTTTTCTCCATTTTAAGGATGGCATCCAGTTTTTTCTTTGCTTCATCCTTGATCCCGTCATCGTTCACCTCGTAATAATCAATCAGGCTCTGCAAAGTATATCTGGCTTGCAACAGATCATTCTTCTTCAGGCTGATATCAGAAGATAAAATAAAGATCCGGGCCATCCATTGCTGATGGGGAGTATTCTCATCCACAAATTCCTTTACCACTTTTTCCGCCTCATCCGTCTTACCCTGCCGGAAATAAATCTCTGCAATTCTGTATTTCGATTCTGCACCTTCTTCACTCTTAATTTCTTTGGATACCTTCTCAAAATGAGTTAAGGCATCATTAAATTTTCCAGCTTTATAAAAGGACTTCGCCATTTTAAAGTTTACTTCGCGCTTCATTTCTTCCGTAACATTTTCACTACTCAGCACTTTCTGTCCGGCCTCAATCACACTCTCAAAGTTCCCGAGTTTGTACAAACATCTTACCTGACCAAGTCTGGCCGTCAATTTACTGGCACCTGCGTCTGCAACGTTCTCAAGCATAACATAAGCATCAAGTGCATCTGCATAATTTCCGTCCTTGTAATTGATGTCAGAAACCGCCAGCAGGGAGGGCTCGGAGAAAACATTTTTTGACTGTTTAACAACAAAATTATAATCTTTCAATGCTTCCTGAATTTTCCCCGAAGAAGCCAGGCATTCAGCGCGGTAAAAATGTGCATTCAGAACAAAACTACCCTCCGGAAATTTCTGAAGATAATTCCCCAGGACTACAAGTGCCCTCTCACAATTACCCGCCATATATAAATTCTCACCTGAGAGATAGGTCAGAGAATCCTGTTCCGATACACTAACACTGGCAACTGACCCCCCCAGACTGTGCACATAGGAAAAATATGCATCTACCTCATTCATATCCACATAAACCGTTTTCAGACCGGTAAGTGCGCTTCTGGATTCAGGAGAGCCCGGGAACTTATCTATCACCTTTTTATAGGTTTCAATTGCTTTTTGATTCTGATCCGTATTGTAATAGACCAGTCCTATCTGCAATAATGCCTTTGCAAAATAGCTGCTGTTTGGGAATTGCTCAAGTAATTTATAAAAATCATCCAGGGCTTTTTTATTTTGCTTGATTTTAATGTAAGACCTACCCCTTTCATAAATGGCATCATCCAGATAATTTGAAGAAGGATAATCCCTTTGAAGCCTGGTATATCCATTGATCTCTTCCCTGTATTTCTTTGTAAGGCCCAGAGCAAATGACTTTTGAAACAAGGCATAATCAGGATTTGAAGCTTTCAGGTCAATGGATTTCTGATAATACGTAATAGACAAAGGATAATCTGAATTTACAAAAGCACAATCACCTAAGCGATTATAGGTATTTGCAACCAGTTCTCCCCTGTACCCTCCGGCCTGATCAAGAAACTTTCTGAACCAGCGCGAAGCTTCTGTATATTGTTTTAAATCAAAATAACAATAGGCAATGTTGTAATGAGCCAGCTTGAATATTTTCAGTGAATAGGCTCCCGGAGATACAAGAAACGCATTGTAACTTTCAATTGCTGCCCTGTAATTTTTCAACCTATAGAGTGCTTCTCCTTTCCAGTAATAACTTTTTGCCAGAATTTCCTGATCAAAATCCCCCTGTTCAATGGCTGTATCAAAAAGATCCAGAGCACTTTCAAACCTCAGGTCACCAAATAGTTCTAGTCCACGGTAAAAAGCAATGCGTTGATAGGCTTCTTTGATTTTCTTATTTTTATTCTGGATTTTGTTTATGGATTCCAGGGCCAGCTTATAATTCTTGGTATTCAAATAGGACATTACCAGGTAATTATAGGCCTCTTCAATTTTATCTGAGCCCGGATAGAGTTCAATGTATTTTTGAAATACTTTAATTGCCTCATTGAAGGGAGAAAAAGAAAGCTCATAAGTAATTTTGGCATAATTAAACATAGCATCTTCCTTAATATCAGGATCAAAATCCATGTTGGAGGCCGTAAAAAACGCCTGCCCTGCTTTCCCTTTATTATCCGTTTTCAGATAACAGTCGGCCAGCAAATAATATGCGTTTTGTCCCAAAAGATCTTTCGCACCACCCATTCCCACAAAATAAGGTATGGCCTTTTCATAATCTTCCAGCTTATAATTAACATAACCCAGCTCATACCTGTCCTCCCGGCTGATTGATTTAGATTTTTCTGCATACAATTCCAAATACTTCCGGGCTTCCTCATAATTTCCAAGCTGATAATAGGCATCCCCAACAAACTTTGCTACTTCAGCCTCCCTTCCGGGAATTGCATTTTCCAATAAACCGGGGCCATATTTAACTATTTCATCGTATTTCTTCTGACCATATAAGATCTGTAAAATATAATAGGGAACAATTCCCTTAAAATTCTCATCGTCCTGTAATCTCTTAAATCCGATTAAAGCCGTCTCGTAATTCTCATTTTTATAGGCAATGTATGCATAATAATAATTTGCCGGCCCATAATAATCAGAAGGCTTGTCTTTTATCTCATAAAAAGACTGGCTGGCTTTATCGTACTTCTTTCTTGCAAAATAACTGTAACCTTTTTTAAAATAATATTCAAATTGCTCATCTTCAGAAAGTATGCCTTTATCCACCTGTTCAAAGTAAACAATTGCACGGGTATATTTCTTTGTTTTGTACAGGAATAAAGCCAGGTCCCAGATGGCTCTCCTGGTTTTCATACTTTCAGGATGGTCTGAAATGAACTTGTTCAAAAGAAACTCAGCATCCTCATTAAACAAATAAACGGAACACATGGCAGCATAATAGGATGAATTGGTCGTAATTTCAGACTCAAAACCATCCATTTTCTCAATAATTTTCAGAAAATGCGGTTGGGCAGCCCCATATTTCTCTTTTTGATAAAGTTCCAGTGCCCTTTTGTATTCATTTTCAATGGTACCGTAGGAATAGTTCTTCTGTGAGAAAGAAACCTGAGAAATCAGAAGTAAAAAATATAGTATTATAAAGAGTCTGCCCTTGCTCATTTATATCATTCTTAAATTGCGGCTAATATAATCTAAAAAACGCTAACCCTTCCCATTTTAGTATTCAAGTAATCAACAATAAATTGTTAATTATTTTCCGGGAAATTATACACCTCAATCCAACTTCTGTATTCTGAAAGCTACCGGGATGCAAATGTCATGTATCTGTTTAACATACAAAATATTATGTAATGTTTATAAGTATTATCTCATTCAATCCGGAACTACAGAGCTGATTTTGAAATTACACACCTAAATTCTGGAACCTGTAATTGAAAAATCCACTTAATACCTGAAAAACAAATAAAAAAGTGTAATTTTAACCCGGTATTAAAAACCCTGAATCTTCAGATTTGAAATAAAAGTATGGCATTAGATACCATTATAGAATTTAAGAACTGTCCCATCTTTCAAAAGGATAACCTGGTACTTTCCAATGTCTCTTTTACACTGGAAAAGGGAGAATTCCTATACCTCATTGGGAAAGTGGGAAGCGGGAAAACCAGCCTGATCAAAACAATCTATGCACAAATTCCCCTTAAGGAAGGAGAAGCCAAAGTTGCCGGATATGATTTGTTAATATTGAAACGAAAAGAGATTCCTTACCTTCGCAGGAAGCTGGGCATTGTTTTTCAGGATTTCCAGTTGCTTACCGACAGAAATGTATATAAGAATCTTGAGTTTGTACTCAGAGCAACCGGTTGGAACCAGAAGAAAGAGATCGAAAAAAGAATTATGGAGGTACTTGAGAAAGTTGACCTCAATTATAAGGGATACAAGATGCTACATCAACTGTCGGGAGGAGAACAGCAAAGGGTGGTTATTGCACGTGCCCTTCTGAATGACCCGGAGATCATTCTTGCCGACGAGCCCACCGGAAACCTCGACCCGGAAACTTCGGAAGACATTGTAAAGACACTGATGGAGATCAGTAATAACGGAAGAGCCGTGATAATGGGAACACACGATTATGCATTAAGGAAAAAGTACAATGCACGGACGCTGAAGTGTGAAAACGGAAAATTGATTGAATTAAATCAGAATCAGACGTTTGACTTTGAACCTGTGCAGGATTAGCCTGCATTTCCCTTTTACTTTACATTAACACTTCGATCAATTGTATCTTAATACCACAGGCAGGACGGCCAAAAAATGAAAAAACTCTTTTTCATATTATTTTTAGTACAGAGTGTATGGGCACAAAATCAACCATCAATACACCAGATAGAATATGAACAGCATAAGAATACCCCCAAACAAGCATCATTCTTTAAGTCTTCGCAAAGAATCATCCCTTTGAAGGCCAGGGTTCCCGGTGGCCCTGTCAAAACAGTGTTTGGCTATCTGCCTGATTGGGAATACACAAATGCAAAAGAATATTTACAATATGATTTATTAAGCCATATTGCAGCCTTTGATTTTACTGTTGCCTCCAATGGTAATATTGCCAAGCCCTCCTACTGGCCGTGGACAGATGTAATAAACAAAGCCCATGAAAATGGTGTAAAAGTAATAATGACGGCAGTCAATTTTACAGCAGATGAAATTCATGCCATTCTAACAAATACCACTATTAAAAACAACTTCTTCAACCAGGTTAAAACAATACTCAAAACATGGGATCTGCAAGGGGTAAATATTGACTTTGAAAGTCTTCATAAAGAAGACCGGGGAGCAATATTGAACAGCTTTATGAATGAGCTGACTACTTTCATCCATTCTGAAGTGGCCGGGTCGGAGGTTTCTTTTGCAGGACCTGCAGTGAACTGGGGTGGCTGGGACTTGAAAGGACTGGCTGCTTCCTGTGATTATATTTTTATCATGGGTTATAGTTTTGCAGGAGGCTGGAGCAGTAAAACAGGAGCCAATGCCCCCATTCTTGGTGGCAGCATAAACATCACAAACACACTGGATGTCCAGTACAAAGATGTGACAGGAACAAACCCTGACAAATTGATACTTGGCGTCCCATATTACGGGAACCGCTGGCAAACAGAAACCCTGCTGGCATTTTCCAAAACCATCGACTTTATTAATTCGCCCCGATACAGAACTGCCCGGGAAGAATCCGTAAATTATGAGAATTTCTGGGACAATACCAGCCAAAGCCCCTGGTACAGATATACCGAAAACAGTAAATATTACCAGGTATGGTATGATGACAAGGAAAGTCTGAAATTAAAATATGAACTGGCAGATGAACGTTCTTTAAAAGGAGTAGGCATGTGGGCTCTGGGCTACGATGGCGCCCGGAATGAGCTCTGGGACCTTTTGCGTAGCAGGTACGGAGGCCCTGTGGGTATCAGAAATCCGGATGCAGAGGATCATCCTGTAATATACCAGAATTACCCGAATCCTTTTAAGAGAACAAGCCGGATTAATTATTCAATTCATCAAAGAAGCAGGGTGTCACTTAAGATTTTTGAGCCTTCGGGTCGTGTTGTTTTTCAAAAACAAATTGAAGAACAGGTTCCCGGAGATTATAACATGGAAGTAAAATTTGAAAATTTTCCCGAAGGCATTTATTTCTACCAGATGCAGATTACCGGGTTACCATCTAAATCAGTTTACCAAAAAACTTTTAAAATGCTGATTTTGAGATAATCTTCATTCATTAGCTCCCTGCTTTAACCAGCGAATGGCTTTTGGGAGCCTGTTAATGATCAGGCCATTATAATAAACGGGTTTTGCTCCAAAACCACTATAAAACCGGACCAGGTTCCTCAGATTCGAACCTTCAAAATCCAGTATCACCTTCCTGTTGCAATGCTGTTTGATAAAATGATCAATCAGGGCAGGCATGGCTCCGTTTTTTCTGGCAGTACTATCCGTTGCAGAAAACAGAAAAATAAAACGATCAAATGACTCGAGAAAAAATGCACCGGCACAGTATTCACCTTTTTCAGTATAAACAGAATAAGCACAACCCAGGTCCCGGCGATGACTTTCCTCCATGATATCAAGCAACATAATAAAATGCCTGTCCTTCAGGTCTTTTAGTTCCCCGCCCCGATTTTCCCGAAACAACCTGATCAAATCCGAAAATCGGTCGTTTCTGATAACTTTCAGTTCATGTTTTTGTGCTTTTTTCAGGTTCCTTTTTGTGTTTTCAGAATAGGCTTCCCTGATACCATCAATATCCTGATCCAGGTCCAGATGAAAGGTTTGATTTACGTTTTTTTTCCAATTTCCCTCGGGAAGCAGATTACTTTCATTCAGAGATATCTGAACAAACTTGTACTTTGCGGGAATCTTATCAATAAAATCTTTGAGATCAGCATTTTTTTTTGTTGAAAACAGCCCAAGTTGTTGTGTAAAAAATGGTTGATATAAATAATGGATCCCAAATTTCCGGTTGCGGGTTAAAGGAAAAACAGATCTATAGTTGCGATCAACCAATGCCTCCCACCCGGGACAAACACGGTCAAGATACCACGACATGGCATAAACAACCGGAAACTGGCTGTTTTTAATGGTTTCATCCCATTTTTCTTTATTTATCCTACTATGTTTCAGATACTTTATCATAAATATTCGAAATTAATAATTATTACTAAAGTCTCGCAGATAAATTAGGTGATCATAATATATTGTTATTTAGCTTATTAAGATTTGAGTTTTTTTGTGTCCATAATGGATAAACTTTTTTTCTTTCACCACTTCCAGAAGAATACCCGTGGCGAGAGTAACATAAAGTAAAACATTCAAAAATGGAAAGGTCAGGTTACTAATTGACTTCCAGCTTCTGCCAGCATCCTTTCGTAAACATACCGCCATCCTTTCCATTCCCCTTCATCACTCAGGGAAGAATTATGCCACAGAGGGATGAAATTTCCTCCCGTTTTTTTCACTTTTGTCATAAAATCCATAATCAGACTAACGGCCTGTTCAGGTTCAAGCTTCAATTTTTCATTCAGGCAGGTATCCATCAATAGGAACGGAAAGACTGTTAGTTCCGTTTCTGTTTCCTCCCCCAGATCATAAAAACGAAAAGGATGAGCTGTTCCCACCCTGAATCCGGGCATTTCGGGAAATCCCATAGAATAATCTTCCTTTACTCCCGATTCCAGCAGGTTCCGGTAAGTTTTCGGGAATTGTAGCCGGATGTAATGTTGCCTGCTCTTATGTGGAAGGTTTTCCATTATATTTTTAAAAGTTAATATTTCTTTTTCCAATTCATGGAACTGATCCGATTTAAAAGAAGGATGAATGCCTATTTCGGCAACCCGGTTTAATTCACGGATCAGCCTTTTCATCGCAGGGTTTTCTCCATGAAGGTTTTTATCATACTTTCCGTATCTGCCCACCTGGAAAAAGAAAACAGGGCGCAAAGAATATTTGTTATGTATTTCTTTAATAAAATTGTATGTATCAAAGGGATCCTTTCTCATATTCAGGAGCGTCCCAATCCTTCTTTGCAATTCCTTCAGATCAGCCCTGGAAAGGAATTTAAGTCCTCCTCCAACATTCCGAAGCAAGCCTTTATTCAAATATGCCCAGGCCTGATCCACGTCAATGGTTGAAATAAATGAAAAAACCGGTTTTTTTACCGGCAATTCTGGATATCTTACTTTCAGTATTTGCCCCAGCTTTCTAACCCAAATATCCACAACCGGCTGATCAAGAAAATTCTGTTTATAAGCCAGACTGTCTTTAGCCGGGTATCTGCCAAAAAGATCAGGTTTGAATGTAAGGTATTCCTCATAACGGGAAATCATATAAAATGATGCTGAAAACAGATCGAAAGGCAGGTCGGGTGCAGGACTTGTTTTAAAAAGAACAGGGACTCCACGCCAGATTCCCGGCTTGACATCAAAAGACCGGACTGAAGATTCACTTAAGAATGACTGATTTTCAATCCACAGACCCTTTCCGAGGGGTTGCCTGGAATAATTCAGTACCGGTCCGCCATATCTGAGAAAATCATCTTTATCATCGGTAATTTTATACTCCAACCCCAAAATCACACCAAAAACAAACTGAAAAATATACCTTATCCTTGGACTGATCTCAGGCGTATATAAAAGGAGTTTGCTCATTTTAGAAATTTGGGTTTTTCAAAAATAGTAAATCATTCGGAACTTTGCATTCAAGACTCCAGATTAATGCGGGCTTAAAAATCCAGTCTTACCAGCGTAATTCCAGGCCCTCCCCTGTCAGGATGCTCATCCCTGTAGGAACTGACCACATCAACCGAACCCAGAAACTCCCGGATCAATTGTCGCAACACCCCATTCCCTTTGCCATGCAAAATCGTCAAATCTTTGACTTCGGTAACAATGGCCTCATCCACAAAGTCCTGCACTATTTGCAAGGCTTCTTCAGCCCTTTTCCCTCGAACGTCAATGTTCGGTTTAAAACGTAATTTTCTTTTCTGTACTTCTTCCATATAAGAATTTGCCGGCCCTTTTATCCCACTGCTCTGACGGAATTCCGTACGGCTGATTATCTTAATGCTTTCAGCCGGAAGCAGGGTAATCATATTTCCAAAAGCTACGAGATACTTTCCTCCCTGTACCTCCAGAACTTCCCCAGCCATTTCCTGTCCCTCCATCTTTACCTTATCTCCTGCAACGATCGGCTTATCCTTTTCCTGCAATTCACGAGTAATTTCAGGTTGTATTTTCTCCCCGGCTCTTTTCTTTCTGCTCTTTTCTTTCTGCTTCAACTGTTCAATCTTCCTGTCCAGTTTCCGGTCATCCTCTTTCTGTTTTAATTCTATTTTGTTATCCAGTGCTGCCAACTCTTCTCTTGCCTGCTTCGTCTTTTCTTTTTCAGCCTGGGTTTCGCGAATGATGCGGATTGTATTTTCAATTTTCCGGTTTACACCCTGAAGCAAGTCCTCAGCTTCTTTCCTGGCTTTATTCAGAATATCATTTTTTTCCTTTTTTATTCTCTCCAATTCTTCCTGGTACCCGGATAACACCTCATCCAGCCGTTTCTCAGACTTGCGAATCCGGGAGCGCTTATTCTCCCAATACCGTTTATCCCGGGCAATTTCCCTTAAATGCTTATCGAAATAAATATGATCTTCCCCAATATTATCCGTAGCTATTTTCAGGATTTCTTCAGGCAAACCAATATTCCTGGCAATTTCAAAAGCAAATGAACTGCCGGGCTTTCCCATTTGAAGTCGGAATAAAGGTTGCATTTTTTGATGATCAAACAACATCGCTCCGTTCTCAATTCCATCAGCCGAAGAAGCAAAATGTTTCAGATTTGTATAATGTGTGGTAACCACTCCAAAAGCTCCCTGGTCATTTAACTGTTTTAAAATAGCCTGAGCAATGGATCCTCCAAGCAGTGGTTCCGTTCCCGTACCAAATTCATCAATCAGAACCAGGGTTTCAATATCTGCATTTTTAACAAAGAATTTCATATTTAAAAGGTGGGAACTATAGGTACTCAAATCATTTTCAATGGATTGCTCATCACCAAAATCCAGGAACAAGCTTTTAAATATTCCAAAACGGGAACTCTCCTTCACCGGGACCAGTAAACCGCATTGCAACATGTACTGCAAAAGTCCTACTGTCTGGAGACAAACGGACTTTCCTCCTGCATTTGGTCCGGATATCAGTAAAATATGTTTTTCCTTGTTCAACTCAATATCCAGAGGTATAACTTCCTTATTATGCTCATTAAAATTTAAAAACAACAAAGGGTGCCTGGCATCTTCCCACAATATACCCGGTTCCTCTGACAGTCCGGGATTCAGGGCATGGATTCTTTTTGAAAAAACAGCTTTTGCCCGGATAAAATCCATTTCCCCCAGGAAAAAATAAGAATCTGCCAAATCCTCAAGATAGGGCCGGATGGTACTGGAAAATTCAATCAAAATCCGGATGATCTCTCTTTTCTCTGCGTATTCCAGTTCCCTGATCTCATTGTTCAGTTCCACGATCTCTGCCGGTTCCACATAAGTGGTTTTGCCGGTTGCTGATTCATCATGCACCAGACCATGGATTTTCCTTTTGTCTGCTGCCCTCAAGGGTATAACCATTCGCCCGTTTCGCATTGAAAGTTCGGTATCCTCATCCACCAGGCCATCCTCCCTGGCCCTTCTCATAATGTAATGCATTCGGCTGCTCACCCTGGAAGTTTTTTCCTTCAGGCTTTTCCGGATTTTTGCCAGGTCAGGGGAAGCATTGTCTTTGATCTTCCCCTTTCCGGTTACAATTTTATTTATGGATTCTGTTACAAAAGGGTAGAGTTTTACCCCGGCTGCCATTTTTTTCAATTCCGGATATATCTCAGCTTCTTCCCCCTTAAAATAATTAACTACAGCCTTTATGGATTCAAGTGAGAATTTAAGCTGAATCAACTCCCCCAACTCCATAAAAGTACCTTCCGGACGGATCTTTTTAAGCACAGGAAGCAGATTATGGTAATGATCTACAGGAAATTCCTTTTCAGCACTCAGTATCCCTACAAATTCATCCGTTCTTTCCAGCAACATCTGAATAAGGCCGGGATCAGAAAGAAAAGTTACGGTATTCACCTTTTCCCGTCCAAGTTCACTCAGACAGGCTGCTTTTAGCATCTCCCTTATCCGGTCAAAACCAATTTTATTTTCGAAATTCTCAGGGTAAATCAATTTTCAAAACAGCTGATGAAATACAAAAGTACAATAATACCGGAATAATTTGGAAGTTTAAAATATATCATTTAACTTTGCATTTCAAAGTACTTTTTATTTCATATTGAAAAATTCATCATCTATGAAAAATCACATGAATCATCTGAACGACTTGAAAGAAATCAGATCTATTATGGAACGTAGTTCACGTTTTCTTTCTTTAAGCGGGTATTCCGGAATTTTTGCCGGAGTATTTGCTATTTTTGGAGGGCTTATCGCATACAGGCAGTTCTATCATTCTCAGTTTCTTATCGGTGAAGATATATCTCATATCCCGGATCAACTGGCAAAGAGCATAATACAATTCCTTGTAATTGACGGAGCTGCTGTTCTACTTCTTGCCCTTGTTTTTTCTGTATTTTTTTCTACAATGAAAGCGAAAAAGCTGGGACTACCTTTATGGGACCTGACCACAGAAAGAGTATTACTGAACCTGAGTATCCCGTTAATAGCCGGTGGTTTATTCATAGCTGTACTGATGCAATACAAGCTTTTATATTTTCTGCCTCCGGTTTCAATTTTGTTCTATGGAATGGCCCTGATGAATGCTGGAAATTACACATTGAGTGAAGTCAGATATCTGGGGATTGCAGAAATTATAACCGGAATTCTCAATCTACTATTTCTAAAATACGGATTGTATTTCTGGATTTTTGGATTCGGCATTTTACATATCATTTACGGAATTTTGATGCAAATCAAATATGATAAGAAATAAAAATACCAAATCTCAACTGATCAAACCCATGCAGAATCCAATTGAAGGTTTGAATAAAGTTTTTGACAGCAGGGTAAGACTTGGTATCATGTCTGCTCTTATTGTAAACGACGCCATGGATTTTAATTCTCTTAAAAAGTTATTGGAAGTAACTGACGGGAATCTTGCAAGTCATTTAAAAGCATTGGAAAAGAATGATTATATCACATTACGAAAGAAATTTATCGGGCGAAAGCCCAATACCTCTTATTCAATTTCAAAACAAGGAAGGGCAGCATTTATTCAACATCTTAATTCCCTTGAAAAACTGATGGGAAATGGATAAAACATTTAACTATAAATCGAAGAATTCTTTTTCAAACTACAAAATCAATTGAATTTGGAAAAAAACATGAAAAAAGGAAATGAGTCCATTTCAATAAAGAGGAAGTTTTCTGTTTGGTTCTTATCCGGGATTTGTATCTTCCCGGTATTAATCACTTCTGGGATTGCATTAAATCTAATTACTCAGGGAAAGGTTAATCTGCTTTTTTGGATGATTAAACCTTCAATAATTTTTGAAGAGCTTCTTGAAACACATTATGCCGGATTTTCAGATAGCAAAATAGCAAATTTAGTTTTCATTCTGATATTTTGGTTCACTATCGGTGCTTTATCAGGATGGATTGTAAAAAAATCAAGAGGTATTAAAGGTTCATCAAAGATATAACACTTCATTCTGCAGACCCTGTCTAATACAAGAACCATACAATATATAAATGACACACAATACATTAACACAATGACTAATAAGGTAAAGGAAAATATAACAAAGCCTGAAGAACTGGAAAACTTATACAGGACAAACAAAAAAACATTTGAAGCCGGTTTCAGGGAGATTTATGAAGAGATTAAAGAAACAGATATTGGCAGGTTCTGGAGTATCCGGTTGAATTATGATAAACTATTTCAGAAAACCGAAAGTTTTAGCAAGACTGATATTTATGTATTAATTCTTGCAAGTATCATAGCAGGATTTCTCATTAAAATTCCCGAATTTTTCAATATAAATCTGAGCGAATTCCTGTTTTATGAAAAAAATGCTGCAATTATTGTCTTTTTTGGTTTATCCATTTATACAACCTGGAAGATGCAATCTTACAATAAAAAAAACCTTATTTACAGTGCACTGGCATTTTTGGTTCCCGCTTTGTATATAAACCTGCTACCCTCAAATCCGGAAAGTGATTCGATAAATCTTTCCTATATTCATTTGCCATTGCTGATGTGGAGTGTTTATGGTCTGATCTATATGAATTATAACACAAATGACAAATTCAGGCGAATAGATTACATTAAATACAATGGAGATCTGGCTGTATTGAGTGCATTAATAGTAATTGCGGGGATGATACTCACCGGAATAACGATTGGCTTATTTTTGGCAATTGATATAAAAATTGAAGATTTCTATATGCAATACATTGTTATCTGGGGAGCAGTTTCGATACCGGTTTTGGCAAGTTTTATTATTTACAACTACCCTTCCCTTACCAATAAAATCGCACCGCTTATTGCAAACATATTCAGCCCCTTAGTCTTAATCACACTGGTCATTTACCTCGTAACAATTATTCTTTTAGGTAAAGACCCGTTCAATGACAGGGATTTTCTCCTCATATTTAACTTAATGCTCCTGGGAGTTATGGGAATTATCGTTTTTTCAGTTTCAGGCATATCCAAAAACAGAAAACAAAAATTTAACAAACTAATTTTGTTTGTACTGGCGTTCATTACAATTTTAATTGACCTGGTTGCCTTATCTGCCATATTCTATCGGCTTGGGGAATATGGAATCACACCGAACCGGGTTGCCGTCCTGGGTTCCAACCTGTTAATTTTCGGAAACCTTGTACTCATTCTATTTGATTTATACAAAGTAAATTTCAGGAACTCGGAAATTGAAAAAGTAGAAACTACAATTTCAAGGTATTTACCTGTTTATGCATTATGGACATTTCTTGTTGTATTTTTTTTCCCGCTCATATTCGGCATGAATTAAAAGTAAATAAATAAGTAAATTTTAATTCAAAAAACCTCTTTTAACAGCATCCTATTATAACTTTGCCTCTAAAAGGATTTCCTGAAATTTGGCGTCAACTTACATTAAATCCAACCCAGATCCCCTGTTCATTGAAGGGTATTTGAAATAACCTCTGTCAACTACCTTCTGTAAATTTTGCAGGCATCTGTCTATCTCACCGAATATGACTTAATCTTAGGCCAGGTAAAGAACAGTTTATTGAAAGATTTCCTTTCTGGAAGCAAGTAATGTATTTTTCAGGAGAGAAACAATGGTCATAGGTCCTACTCCACCAGGAACCGGAGTGATATAGCTGCATTTTGGGGCCACTTCGTCAAACTTTACGTCACCTAAAAGTTTCCAGCCTGATTTGGTTTTGTCGGACTTTACGCGGGTAATACCCACATCAATTACGACGGCACCCTGTTTAACCATATCACCAGTCAGGAACTCAGCTTTACCCAGGGCAGCAACTATAATATCTGCTTTTTCAGTAATTTCTTTCAGGTCAGGAGTACGGCTGTGACAAAGCGTAACCGTAGCATTCCCAAAATCAGCCTTTTGACTAAGAAGGATACTCATAGGCTTACCAACGATATTACTCCTTCCTATTACGGCACAGGATTTACCGGAGGATTCAATGTTGTATCGCTTTAATAATTCTATAATTCCCGCCGGAGTAGCTGAAACAAATGCCGGAAGCCCAATTACCATTCGTCCTACATTAACCGGATGAAAACCATCCACATCTTTTTGAGGCAATATTGCCTCAATTATTTTCTGTTCATTAATATGGGAAGGCAGGGGCAACTGAACAATTATCCCATCCACATCCTCATTTTTGTTTAGTTCATTGACCCTTTGCAACAATTCTTCTTCAGAAACAGTATCTTCAAGTCGGACAAGGGTTGAATTAAACCCCACAAACTTACAGGCTCTTTCCTTGCTGGCAACATAAGTTTCGCTTGCTCCATCATGGCCTACCAGTACAGCAGCAAGATGGGGTTTTTTTCCTCCCGCTTCAATAAGTTGTTTCACTTCTTCTGCTATTTCCTCTTTAATTTTTGCAGATGTAGTTTTGCCGTCGATTAGTTGATACATGGTTTAAAAGGTTTGTGTAGTTTCCGGTTTATTTCTAGTAATTGCTTTCAGATTTAGTGGTTAAAGTCAAAGATACAAGATCAAGAACCAAGAAATCCCGAAACAGTTGAAATCAATGATTTTATTACTATTTCAATGATCCTCCTCCAAAGGAGTCCTATTGGGAGAAGAACTAAGCAAATCACCCTTCTCCCACAGGGATCCCTTTGGGGGACCCGCCTCAGGGTGCTAATTTGCATTTTTTCGGGACTTCATCTCTCATCCACCGAGGCTTTATTTGATCTCCGCAGCTTTTGCGGAGGAGATGGCGTAGGTGGAGTTCATCCTTCATCCTTCATCTTCATCCTTCATCGTTCATCGTTCATACTTTTTCACCTTCTCATTCCCTGCATATTACTCATCATGCTGGCCATGCTCTTTTTACCTCCTGACATCATTTTCAGCATTTTACGGGTTTCGCTGAACTGTTTGATCAGTTGATTTACCTCCTGTACGCTTGTTCCGCTTCCAATGGCTATTCTTTTCCTCCTCGACCCGTTTAAAACAGCAGGATTTGACCGCTCAAGCGGTGTCATTGACCTGATAATAGACTCAATCCCCTTGAAAGCATCATCATCAACATCCATGTTCTTCATGGCTTTCCCCATTCCGGGAACCATAGCTGCCAGGTCTTTTATATTCCCCATTTTCTTAATTTGCTGGATCTGGGAAAGAAAATCATCAAAATTGAACTGATTTTTAGCGATTTTCTTCTGTAATTTCCGTGCTTCAGCCTCATCAAACTGCTCCTGGGCTTTTTCCACCAGGCTAACAATATCACCCATGCCCAGAATTCTGTCAGCCATCCTGTCAGGATAAAAAACATCCAGGGCTTCCATCTTCTCACCGGTACCAACAAACTTTATCGGTTTATCCACAACCGACCGAATGGAAAGGGCTGCACCACCTCGGGTATCACCATCCAGTTTAGTAAGTACAACTCCGTTAAAATCCAGGCGGTTGTTGAATTCTTTGGCTGTATTTACCGCATCCTGACCTGTCATAGAGTCCACCACAAACAAAATCTCACCCGGGTTCACCTCTTTTTTTATAGAAGATATTTCATTCATCATATCCTCATCGATGGCCAGCCGGCCGGCAGTATCAATGATGACCACATCCAATCCTTCCCTTTTTGCATGCCGGATCGCATCGCGGGCAATTTTCACCGGATTTTTATTGTCATCCTCCGTATAAACAGGCACTGAAATCTGCTCACCCAGCACTTTCAATTGCTCAATAGCAGCAGGACGGTAAACATCACCGGCAACCAGTAGTGGTTTCTTACTTCTTTTTGTCTTTAAAAGGTTTGCAAGTTTCCCTGAAAATGTAGTTTTACCAGAACCCTGAAGTCCGGCAACCAAAATAACAGAAGGATTTACCTTAATATTTATATCCACACTTTCACCGCCCATAAGCTGGGCCAGTTCATCGTGTACTATCTTCACCATTTGCTCTCCGGGTTTCACCGATTTGATTACATCGGCACCCAGTGCTTTCTCTTTTACCCTGTCAGTAAAAGATTTTGCAATTTTATAGTTTACGTCAGCATCCAGTAAAGCCCGTCTGACTTCCTTTAAAGTTTCCGCAATGTTAATTTCTGTAATACGCCCCTGTCCCTTCAGCAACCTGAAGGACCGGTCTAATCTGTCGCTTAAATTTTCAAACATTTATTTCATCAATTTTTATCCAGCCACAAAAATATACAATTCTGCCGTAAAAAAGATTCCTGACAACAAATTGTTAATAAGAAAAGACAGAGTATTCCTACATCCTTTCCGGAACTTCAATACCCAAAAGGTTCATAGCCGACTCAATTACCCTTCCGGTCATCTCTGACAAACACAAACGAAAATCCCTTTTTTCAGGTTTTTCTTCACGAAGAATAGAAAAATCGTGGTAAAACTGATTGTATTCTTTAACCAGTTCAAATGTATAATTTGCAATCAGAGCGGGACTAAAGTTTTTTCCTGCTTCCCGGACAATTGCAGCAAAATCCCTGATTAGTTTTACCAGTTCCTTTTCCTTGCTTTCCAGAATAACTTCCGGTTTTCCATCCTGGAACCCCCATTTCAGCCTTCTTTCCTTTGCCTTTCGCAATACAGATTGTATCCTGGCATAGGTGTATTGAATAAAAGAGCCTGTATTCCCGTTAAAATCAACCGATTCACGTGGATCAAAGGTCATGTTCTTTTTAGGATCCACCTTGAGAATAAAATATTTCAGGGCACCCAGGCCGATTTTCCTGTAAATTTCTTTCTTTTCTTCGTCTTCGTAATCATCCAGTTTGCCCAATTCTTCTGACATTTCACGAGCCGTATTGTACATCTCTGCTATCAGGTCATCCGCATCCACCACTGTACCTTCCCTGGATTTCATTTTCCCCTCCGGAAGTTCTACCATGCCATAAGAAAGATGGTACAGTTTATCCGCCCATGGATAACCCATCTTTTTCAAAACCAGCTTTAAAACCTGAAAATGATAGTTTTGCTCATTTCCAACCACATAAATATGCTCATCAAAATGATAATCCTGATACCGTAAAACAGCGGTCCCCAAATCCTGGGTCATATAAACCGCTGTGCCATCCGAGCGGAGGAGCAGCTTTTCATCCAGACCATCGTCTGTCAGGTCAGCCCAGACCGAACCATCTTCTTTTTTGAACAAAATTCCTTTTTCCAGTGCTTCCTCAACAAGTTTTTTGCCCAGTTTAAAGGTTTCAGACTCATAATAAATCTTATCAAAGCTCACACCCAGTTCACGATAAGTAATGTCAAATCCTTCATAAACCCAGGCATTCATCATCTTCCACAGGTTCATCACTTCCTCATCCCCATTCTCCCACTGCCTCAGCATTTCTTGTGCTTCCAGTATCAAGGGGGCATTTTTCAAAGCATCTTCCCTGGCAACACCTTTCTCAACAAGCGTATTAATCTCTTTTTTGTACTCCTGATCAAATTTCACATAATAATCACCCACCAGATGGTCTCCCTTTTTACCTGTGGACTCAGGTGTTTCCCCCCTGCCCCATTTCTGCCAGGCCAGCATAGACTTACAGATATGAATACCCCGATCGTTTACGATATTGGTTTTTATTACTTCATGACCATTTGCTTCCAGAATTTTCGACACCGAGAAACCCAGCAGGTTATTACGGATATGCCCAAGATGCAGCGGTTTGTTTGTATTGGGAGATGAATATTCCACCATAAAAGGATTACCGGCTGCTGGCTCCTTTACAATGCCAAAGTCCGCCTGAACATAAATATCCTGAAACAAAGATTCCCAATAGTTGTTCGTAAGTTCCAGGTTCAGGAAACCCTTAACAACATTGAAGCTATGAACCACTTCCAGCTTATTCTTCAGATATTCTCCAAGAAGAGTAGCTGTTTCTTCCGGTTTTCTTTGTGAAATTTTCAGTAAAGGAAATACCACAATAGTAAAGTCACCGGTAAAATCCTTTCTCGTTTTCTGCACCTGAATCTGCCCGGATACCGGCTCCTGCCCGAACAACTCTTCTACAGCCTCTTTAACGCCCTGTTCAATGGTAAGTTCAATATTATTTTTCAAATCCATTTTGCTTCTTGTTCCCCTTTTAAAATTCCAAACCGCAAAGATAATACAGCAGTTGTGAAAAACAGGGATCAAGTGAAGAATTATTTACAAAACGATAAGATCTGTTTCAATTATTTCTGTGGAATAGATTATTATTTAAAAATGGCGGTGTTAACGGAAATAACTGTATTGTTTCCTGTGTTAAAACTATGAATATAAGTCCACTTTGCAGAGATTTTCCGGTAGAATATGATCTATTAATTTCTAAAAGTGAATTATCTGAAAAAGCCTAATTCTTTCTGCCAAGTTTTAACCTGTATGCCACCCCCCATTCAATCCAGTCAGCAATTCCTCCGTTCATGGTTTTCAGGCAAATATGTGCATAAAGGTTGTCCGTTAACTGTATCCTCCCTCCTGCACGCATATAAAAACCTCCTCTTGCGGGAGATTCCTTGTACAAGTAAAAACCCAGATTATAAAGAAAGCTGAATCTTTCTATCTGATATTGGAAACCCACATGAGCACCAAAGGACATTTTAGCAAGTGTTGAAATATCAGAATTTTCCCAGTCATCATAGGTCTCAACAAGAGATCCATCGTAAAAAATATCCACCCCGGAACCGGCCTGCAACTTTCTGGCAAACTGATAAGCCCAGTCTGCCGAAACAGAACTGGTCAAATACCGTATCCCCTTTGGTTCGCCCAGGGGCCGTTCCGTCAGAACAGTCCCGACGGCAGCCATAAATTGCAATTCATGGTGAGGTTTAAAGGCCGGCTTTTCAGATACAATAAAGCTTGGTCTTATAGCAGGTTTATAGTCCGGATCCACCGCTTTTGTATAATTCTTTATCGGATTCAGGTTATATTTCAGCCCAACTCCTAAACCCATGGTATTGATTCCTTTTTGGGGGGCAAATGTCCGTCCATTGGAAAAATGAGTCAGACCATAAGAAAGACTAAGATCCAACCTTTCAGAAAGTTTAAAATACAGCATTAAACTAAAGTTAAAATAAAGATTGACACTGGAACCAATTACGTCTTGAGTAGGATTATTCTCCGGATCATAAGGATTAAAATCATAACTCAAACCTATGGATATATCCGTATTAAAAGTAAACCTCCCGAATCGAACGATTGGAGCTCCAAAATAGAAAAATAATGCTGAAGGTTTTCCAATGAGCGTGTCAGCAACATTGTCTCCCATATCCCCCATATAAAAGCCCAGACCGTATTGCGGATAATTATGTAACTGCTGCCACAACTGCCTTCCTGTGGACTGTGTACCAATTCTTAATTCCAGTGCCTGAAATCCACTTGAAAATGGTTCCTGTAAATAGATTGAACTGGTAGGATTGGAGCCAAAATGATAAAACACCTGCCAGTAATTGAAAAAGCCATAGTTTTCATCCTTTTTGAAATCTTCCGGCTTAAAAGAGGATTTTTCCTGACTAAATGCCAGTGTTACCGATAAAATAATAGTCGAGATTAAAAATATTTTTTTCATTATAAAAGCTTTCCAAATTATTCAGACTCATCAAAGTCGTAATTAAAAACCCTTGGTACGGGTCTGTAGATATTACCTGTAGAATAGTCAATACCCAGCCATACGCCACCTGAAACCACATCCAGAATGGTATAAATAGCATTTTGTTTACGCAGGATCAGGTATTTCATAGGTTCCTGTCCTTCTGCTTTGATTTCCAGGGTACTGCCGTGTTGGATTTTGGTTCTTTTCAGCTTAATTTTTCCCGGGGCATCCCCGATGTATTCATCATCCAGATATACACGGGCTTTCTGCAAACTATCCGCTTTAAAAACAAGTGTGTTAGTTCTTCCTCCAAAAACGGTAGCGCAGGATTGTAAACCAATTGCCATTACAATTACAAGAATGAACAATACAAATCTGCGGTTTTGTTTCATGTTTGTTATACTTTTATTAATCCCGCAATAAATATATAAATAAATAAGGAATTAATAATATATTTTTTTTCGACCATTTCCTGTTTTATCCATAATGGTACTTTGAAAAACCAAAATATACCAGGGTATAAAAATTATAAGGATTGATCCTAATCTCTCTTTTTCTGATGAAATTTTATCCGGTAGCCCACATTAAATTCAATAAAATCAGCTTTGGAAAAATTAAAAGCCCTCACATTCAGGCCTGCAAGCCAATGATCTGAGAAATGGTATTTTAAACCAATGCGCTGATAGCTTGACGGAGTTTCGATACTTACATTGGCTTTTGGCCGGTAAAGATAAAAACCCGGCTGAAGAATCAGACTTACTTTATTGATCACCAGCTCAAAGGAAGGATACACCCCAAACAATATCTTATCTTTAAACTGCCAGGATGCTTTTTGGGGAATGCCAACCACTATTTTTGCAGTGGCTCCGTATGCTTCATTATAACTTATATCAAAACCGGCACCAAATTTCACCAGATGCGTTATTTGATAATTAAAGCTAGATGAAAAATTGAAAATTTTATAATCAAAGGCAATAGCTGCAGAATCACTGTTCTCATCATAATATCCAAAAGCGACCTGACGATAGGATGGAGAAAAAAGAATGAGCCACTCCATTTCCGTTTTAAATACGGGCTTTTCAATTTTAATAAATCCCGGCCTTTTCTTAAAAATATATTTCACCCCGATTTTAGGAGCGATCATATTCAGGCCATAATTGGGTAATTTAACGGAGCCGTTGGAAAAATGAGTAAAACCAAAACCAGCCAACAGGTCAAAGTGTTCCGAAAGCTGTACAACTGCTTTTAACCCCAGATCACCAAAAACCGTACTAAAAGAACCAATCGGATATTGAAAACCATTTTCATAGGGATAATGCAATTCCCAACCGAAGGAAAACCCAAATCTGACCTCACCGTTTATGCTCCATTTTCCCCATCTTTTAAAAGGAATATCAATAAACATAAAAAGGGCAAATGGGGTACCCAGTTCAGCTGAGTTAAAAAAATTTCCGTAAAATACCCCCCCACCCCAAACAGGATAGTTGTATAACTGCTGCCACAGTTTCCGCCCATCCGTTTGCACTCCATATATTGCAGTCAGTGCAAGATATTTCGTTAAGGGTTTGCCTTCGGGGTTTCCTCCCTGAACATAAGGATGAGTCTGTAATATCCGGCCAGGTTCAATATTAAGACCCAATATATGTGAACCAGATTTCTTATTGATCCTGGTTGAATCAGCCGCGGTACAATTGAAAACAAAGAAGATTACAAATATTATGGACAAATACTTCTTCATCTCTTTTTTCAATCATTATTACCGGTAAAAATCAAATTGAGAATGAATTCAGATACTTTCTCTCGTTTAACCAATAAGGTTTATCTTTTTGGTGGTTTAACACCTCTTGCTTTAGCAGCATCTTCCAGCCTTTGCTGCCATTTTGATTTTTTCACTGGTTTTTTCTTACTGGCTTCCAACTTCTTAAGAATTTCTTCATCATTGATAAACTGTTTGGCTATCATATTCTGACCAAATGTAATCAGGTTCGCCAGAAAATAATAATAGGTCAGACCTGCAGAGTAATTATTCAGAATAACCATGAACATTACCGGCATTATATACATCATCCCCTGCATGCCAGGAATTTGTCCGGATGACTGGCTGGGGCTGTTAATTTTCATTGTCAGAATGGTAGAAACCGTCATCAATAAAGTAAACAAACTAACATGATCGCCATACATCGGGATCATAAACGGAAGTTTAAGAATGGAATCGTAGGTAGAAAGATCTGTAGCCCACAGAAAACTTTGTTGCCTTAATTCTATGGATGTAGGAAAGAAACGGAACATGGCGAACAAAATAGGCATCTGCAACAGCATCGGGAGACATCCTCCCATCGGGCTTACCCCAACCCGTTTATACAGGGCCATGGTTGCCTGTTGCTTTTTCATGGCATCCTCTTTTTTCGGGAATTTTGCATTGATCTGATCAACCTGAGGTTTCAAAACCTTCATCTTCGCCTGAGAAATATAGGACTTAAACGTTAAGGGAAAAAGAACCATCTTAATGATGAGAGTCAGTACCAGAATAATGAGCCCGTAATTACCGATGTACCGACCCAGCCAGTTAAACAGATTAATAATTACATATTCGTTAATCCACCGGATAATATTCCTGCCCAATGAAACAAGATTTTCCAGTCCCAGATCATATTTTTTCAACAGCTTATAATTATTCGGGCCAAAATAAAAGTGCATTTTATAGGAACTGCTCTCATCCCCGGAATAAGGAAGGCTTAATTTAGCTTTAAACTGCCTCAGATATTTACTGTCTTCAGGCATCTTTTCATATCGTACCCAGGCATTTAAAGCCGGATCATCCATGATAAGAACCGAGGAAAAAAACTGATCTTTAAATGCCATCCATCTGATCTTTGTTATGATATCGTCTTCTTCCACCTCTTTTGTGGAACGATCCCGCGAGCCATCCACTTCATCCTGGTAATACTTAAATTTATATCCCACATAGTAATCTTCATTTTTCCGGCCCCTCTCCTGTTGTGGCATATACATTTCCCAGGAAAGGTCCAGAGCACTCAGATTCTGAGCCAGAATATTCCTCATCCCTTCCAGGTTCATATCAAAATCAAGCATATAATTATCCGGCTTTAAGGTATATACATACTCAATGTATTTATCCTTCTCAACCTCCAGTCTCATTCTAAGGCTTACCGGCTGATCTTTTACTATGATATGTTTTTGATTTGTAAGCGGTGTAAAATAGAGATCATTTGTTCTGATGGGATGGTTATCTCCTGTAAAAAACTGAAAACCAAAAACAGTGGAATCACCATTAAAAAGAATCAATGGCATGGTATCATAAGTATGGTACTGTTTTAGTTCTGCCGAGTAAATCCTTCCGCCTTTATTGGAAATTTTAAGCCTTACCAGGTCATTCTCAATGGTAACAAAGTCGGCTTTACCATTCACTGCAGAAGAAAATATGCCATATTGTGAAATTGCAGCCGAAGAATCCAGATTTTGAGAGGGTGCAGATTTTACCGGAATTGTCGCCTTCGGCTCCGATGCAGGAGTTGAATCCGGTTGAATTGTTTGCTTTACTCCCATTATCCTGTTGATCTCATCAATCTGCTTCCGGGCATAGGTTTCTCTGGGTTTAAAGGATGCAGCTTTTCTGTATGCAAGTATTGCTTTATCATAATCCTTTACCGTATAAAGAGAATCGGCAAGGGATATTTCTTTATCGTAGGCCTTATCCATTTTTGAGGTATTGTAGTAACTATACCCGATAAAAATGACACCAATTAACAATATCCCAATAATTGTATTCTTATCCATAAAACTAAATTATTATTTTCCTCTATTTATCAGAGATTTGAATGAACATATCTAAAAAAACCTTCATTCAAAATCCCATGAGCACTATTCTCCCATAGATGCTTTTATAAATCCCACAAAAAGCGGATGCGGTGCAACTACCGTACTTCTATACTCGGGATGAAACTGCACCCCAACATACCATTTATGCCCTGGAATTTCAACTATTTCAACCAAACCTGATTCGGGGTTAATCCCAACAGCTCTCATTCCGCTGGCTTCGAATTGCTTCAGATATTTATTATTAAATTCATATCTGTGTCTGTGTCTTTCGGAAGTATCCGTCTTTTGATAAGCATCATAAGTAAAACTGTCCTTAGATATCCGACATGGATATGCTCCCAAACGCATGGTACCACCTTTTTCAGTGATTCCCTTCTGTCCTTCCATCAGATCAATAACCGGAAAAGGAGTACGTGCATTCATTTCGGAAGAATCGGCATTTTCCAGTTTCAAAACATCCCTCGCAAATTCAATAACAGCACATTGCATCCCGAGACAAATTCCAAGGTAAGGAATATTATTCTCCCTGGCATATCTGGCAGCTGATATTTTTCCTTCAATTCCTCTGTTTCCAAAACCCGGTGCCACCAGTATTCCATTCAGTCCTGCCAGTTTCTCTTTTGCGTTTTGATCGGTAATACCCTCAGAATGGATGTATTGCAAATCAACTTCACATTCATTCACAGCACCTCCATGAACAAATGACTCAGAAATTGATTTGTAAGCATCATGCAATTCCACATATTTACCTACCAGCCCTATTTTAATTTTTCTTTTTGGGTTCTGTAATTTTTTAACAAAAGTCTTCCAGACTTTCAACTCAGGTTCATTCCCAGGAGGTAAATTCAGTTTTCTTAATACCACCTGATCCAGTTTTTCATCCAGCATAAGCAACGGAACCTGATAAATAGTAGAAACGTTTTTTGACTCAATAACCGAAGGTTTATCCACATTGCAAAACAAAGCAACCTTTTCACGGAGAGCATCATTCAGACTATGTTCAGTTCTAAGGATCAAAACATCAGCCTGGATCCCGTTTTCCTGCAAGATCTTTACAGAGTGTTGTGTAGGTTTGGTCTTCAACTCACCTGTAGCCGCAAGATAAGGTACCAGGGTAAGGTGAACAACCAAACAATTCTGGGGGCCAAGTTCCCATTTCAGCTGCCTGACAGATTCAATATACGGCAGGGACTCAATATCACCAACTGTACCTCCAATCTCAGTGATGACAATGTCAAACTGGTTTTTTCTGGCCACAAATTTTATTCTTCGTTTTATCTCATCGGTAATATGAGGAATGATCTGAACTGTTTTACCCAGATAATCTCCGGTCCTCTCTTTATTGATTACCGTCTGATATACTTTCCCGGTGGTCACATTATTTGCCTGAGAAGTTGGAATATTGAGAAACCGTTCATAATGGCCCAGATCAAGATCGGTTTCCGCCCCGTCTTCCGTTACATAACATTCACCATGCTCATACGGATTTAATGTTCCAGGATCCACATTAATGTAAGGATCCATTTTTGAGATAGTTACTCTGTAACCTCTTGACTGTAACAATTTGGCAAGGGAAGATGAAATAATTCCTTTTCCCAGACTGGATGTTACACCACCGGTAACGAATATGTATTTTGTTGATTGCAAGTTATGATAATATTGATGGTTATATGAAATTAATTTTCATTTTCAAATAAAACTAGATGATATCATCAATCATTTTTATTTTTTCCTTTAATAGTTTCAGGTTCTTTTTTGCATTTTCAATTTTCCTTGTTACCTCTTCAATCATCGGATTGGAACTAGCGGATTTCGCAAAAAATCCAATATTATTTTCCCAGGTAACAATGTCACTTTCAAGAGCCTTAAGGCGATTGACAAATTTTTCCCTTTCCGCATATAATTTCCTCCTGAGGTTTGGAGAGGTTCCCATATCCTCAAGTTTGTTCTTGTACCGCAGAATACTTTTTCTGGTATCATCCAGTTTCAGATTATCATAAAACTGATCTACTGCCTGCCGGTAGTGCTGCATGAGTTCATCTTTTTTCTTAATGGGGACAAATCCAATTTCTGACCACTGATGTTGAAAATCCTTCAGATATGCAAAATTGTCATCCATATTATCACTCATCTTAAAAGAATTGATCTTTTCCAGCAGTTCAGACTTAAGTTTCAGGTTTTCCTCATATTTCTGATCAATATTGGAAAAATATTCCGTTTTACGGTTAAAAAAAGTATCACAGGCTGACCGGAATCGCTTCCATATTTTATCTGAATATCTTCTGGGAACAGGTCCGATCTCCTTCCATTTCTTCTGCAAATCAATAAAATAATCCGTAGTCTTCCTCCAGTCTTCACTATTCATTGCCCCTTCTGCTTTTTCACAGAGTTCAGTTTTCAATTGTAAATTATGCTGTTGAATCTCCTTATTTTCAGCATAAAAGGCCCTTCGTTTGTTAAAAAATTCATCACAGACTTTACCAAAACGTTCATAAATCAGTGTATTATGTTTCTTGGGAGCAAAGCCAATGGTTTTCCATTCTTTTTGTAATTCAACAATTTCATTCGACTTCTTTTCCCAATCCCTGTTTGATTTGATCTCTTCCTGAAGAATAGCCTCCACTTTTTCACATAAAGCAGTTTTTAATTCCAGGTTCTTTTTCAATGAGGCTTTGATGTCCTCAAAATGTTTCTGATGCTTTTTATTGATCAGGGATGTGAGTGAACGGAACTTCTCCCAGATTATTTCCTTGGATTCATGTGGAACCGGACCTATTTCCCTCCATTGTTCGTGATACTTTTGCAACCTGCGAAATGCAGAAACCACATTGTTTTCTTCCAATAACTTTTCTGCTTTTTCACAAAGAGCCATTTTGCTCTCCAGGTTTTTCTTCAGGTCAAGATCACGAAGTTCCTTATTTATTTTAATATAATCATAAAACTTTTCAACATGGTAATGGTAATTTTCCCACAGGTCTTTCAATTTTGCCTGAGGTACCATTCCAATGGATTTCCAGCGATACTGCAAATCCCTGAATTCCTGAAAGGTTTTGTTTATAGACTCCTCTTTATTGATTAAACCCTTGATGTTCTCAATGATCCTGTATTTTTCCTCAAGGTTTGCCTGTTTCTCCAGTTCTATCTGGTGGTTATAGGCAGACTTATCACGTTTATAAAGATTCAGGAGCTCTTTCAATTTTTCTTCCAGCGGATCGGCAACAGGGGCAAAATCTTCTTCCTTTCCTCCGTCTTTTATAAAAGCTTCCTTCTTTTTTGTGAGCTCAAGCTTAAGTTTCTTATAGAAATTTGACTTTATCTGTTCCAGGTCATTTTTAATGGTCTGAACCGGCCGGTCATGAACGAGTATATTCAGCGAGCTTACAAGCTCTTCCATTGAATATGTTGAATAATCAACCTCTTTTATTCCTCCGTCATCAGCATCTTCTTCTTTATCTGCTTCATCTTCCGGTCCTTTATTTTCATCTTTGGTTTCCTTACTTTCTACCTCCACGCCATCCTTCACCTCTTCAATAACTTCTGAAGTTTTAACTTTTTCCTTTCCGGTTTCTGCAACAGTTTCCTCAACTGTTTCAGGCTGTTTGTTATTATCTTCACTCAGGGCCTCAACTTCTTTTACCTCCACAGGGGTTTCCTGTTCTTCATTTATTTCTTTTTGTTCAGAAACTGATCCGGTGGCAGGTTTATCGGATACCGGTACTTCTGGCTCAGGATCAGAAGATATACTTTCTTTGGATTCCGTTATATCACTTTCATTATTATCAGCAGAAGCCTCTTCAATTGTGGTTTCTTCCGGCGAAGGGCTGTTTATTTCAGGTTCAGCAGTCTGATTTTCAGAATTAGCCGCTGTATTCTCCAGGGAAGAGTTTGTTTCCTCATGAAGTTCATTTTTCTTTTCAGTTGTCATCATTCATCAGTTTTTTCTGTCATTTCAACAGAACGTAAGAGCATTCAGGTATCACAATTCAGGCTACGAAAATATATAATTCAGCACTAATACTCAAAGAAATTGGATAATAATTAAGAAAAGCAGATAAACGGGGTACTAACCTGGTAGAATTTCAGTCCTAAACGCTTAAAAACCTGACAAATGTATCAATACATTAAAGATTAAAATAAACGCCTGTTAATCCGACAATTAAACCCACAACCAGATTTATGAGTTTTACATACAGAAAACTCTTTTTTGATTCTGCCAGCAATGGCAAACTTCCATGTCCGTCCTGCACAATAGAATTTGCCAATAAAATACTTAAAGGAATGGTACCCGCAATAAAAAGAGAGATAAAAACCATATGTGGCCCTGATTCGGGAATAACACCTATAAGTAAAGCAATGATCAGGATTAAATACATATTCCCTTTGATCCATTGCTCAATTTCAAAATGCTGAACAAGAAAACCAAGTACCAACAAGGTTCCAAAAGTCCAGAGAAAAATTTTAATAAAATGCTTTTTTATAATATGCTCCCAGATATGTTCATTCAGAAAATGTTCGGGAACCGTACCAACAATAAACAAGGTTACCACTGTACTGCCCAGGAGAACAAAACGTACCCAGTTCCATTCCTCAGGACCAATTCCTCCAAGCAAAAGTAATATAAGTAATATGGAGGCACCAGCAAGAAATAATGCACGTGAAAAAGAGATATTTTTAAACCGGGAGGGTATGGATTCCGGTTCAAAACAGATACATTCCACCTCTTTTTCATGGACATGAAACCCCCTGTTAATACTAAAGGGCTGATATTCTGATATTTTGGGAAACATAGTCAGTATGAAACCGGTAATCAAGGCAATAAAGAATATCAGAATTGTTAATTTGAGGAAAGTACCCGGAATCAATGCCATCATTACAAAGGCTTCATCGCCGGCTGTAGCAATCATTACCGTAACCAGGGCAGCAAAATTCGTGATACGGTGTGAATACAATGATACTACCGTGTATGTCCCAAGACACCCGGGAACAATTCCCAGAAAAGCAGCCAGGGGTATCTGAAACCAACGTGCCGACTGGAGTTTATTACTCCATATCCCTCTGGTTTGTACATTAATATATTCAATGATCAGCATGACCACCATCACAAAACTGGTGATCATTAAGGCATGTTTGAAAGAATCAGAAAATACAGATATTTCCATTAAATTGTGGTATCATTATTCAATCCTCAAAATTATAAAAAGAAATGCTTTTATAGCTTTATATTTCAAAATGTTTTTTCAATATTTCACAAAAACCAGATGATTTTATCATTGATATTCATACCCCGAAATACAAGATTTCAATAGATCAAAATTCAGGTTTAGAGGAGCCTGACAAATTAATATGGTAAATACTTACATTAAACCTGGTTGGCAAGTGCTTTTTCAATCTCTCTAAGCTGAAGAAAATGATCATGGTTGTAATAGGGTATAAGTTCCCAGGCATCTTCAAGAACCTTCTTCGCTTCCTTTAACTTCCCCTCTTTATATAAACCCAGTCCATAGGTGTGCATGTAGTTACCATTTGCCGGTTCTTTTTCAAGTAAAGGTTTGATAAGATCCATACCTTCATCCACATTGATATCATTTAAAATTAGAAAATAAGCGAAACTATTTGTCAGGTCATTATAATCCGGATTTATTGCAAGTGCGCGTCTGTATAATTTTTCTGCTTGCTTTAATGAGTCCCCTTTTTCATACGCACTTGCCAGCCAGTACAATATTTCTGTTTCAGGCCATTTGTAATTTTCTGCAATTCTTCTAAACTCTTCAATATGTTTGTTTGCAACTGTGGTTTCTCTCCGTGAAATGGCACAAATAGCCAGTAAATATTCAACCCGGAATTTTGCATCAGGCCAATAAGAAAGTCCAAGTTCATAAATTTTCCTTTCTTTCTTATGTTTTCCCGTTTTATGATAGGCTTGTCCCAATAAAACATAGGACCAGATCCATGACTTTCTATTGAATTTCTTAAAAAGCTCAACATTTTTCTCGAGTGCTTCAATAGCATTTTGCCACTGTTCAGTGATAAAGGATGCCCACCCGATGCCATACATCTTGTTCATGCAATACGGATTGATTTTTAGATATTGTTTCATGTATTCGATTTGATCCAAAGGCCTTTTATCAACCGCAGCTTTCACCTCTTTTATGGTCAATTGCATGTCAAGCGGAACATTATCAATTTTACTATAAGCTTTATAAGCCCATTTTTTACTCAGATCAGTCTTGCCCAGATCACCATAGACATAAGCTAATTTTACCATGGGAGAAACAAAGTTTGTATCAATTTCAATAGCTTTGATATAAAGATCAATGGCTGAAGTATAATCCAATTCACCATGCCGGGAGAATCCCTGGATATAATATTTATATGCTTTGGTAGATTTTGTAACCACATTCTTCAGATCAAAAAACATGGTTTGATCAAGTTGTTTTATTTCAAGATAGTTCTTTAATAATGTTGATATTGAATCCGCAAGTGCAAAAAAGTCATTTTCAGAACCACCCTCCACTTCATATGATTTATAGATCTCCTCACTTTTTGAATCCAGTAAATTAGCTGTAACCCGAATGATATCTCCAGCCTTATGAATGTTCCCGACAATTACTGTATTTGCATCAAGCTTCACAGCTATATCTCTGGAAAAAGAAGGTGTAATAGATGAATAATTTTTAAGTTTCTTATCCCCGATAATACTATACATGGTCTCATATTGCCGGACTGACAATTCCTTTGAGTTTGAAAGCGATGTAATAAGAAGATTCTGTATGCCTTCCTCCCATACATTGAAAAGAGTATCCCCTGACAGGTTTTGAAACGGCATCACAACAAGAGAAATTCTTCCATCAGAATTTTTCCTGATTTTTGATTTGTTGCTCCCAAATATTTTTGGATAAACCAATATGCCAACCAGAATGATCAATACAGAAATAATCACGTCACTTACCCTTAGTTTTCTTCTCTCTGTCTCTGAAGGTAAATCCTGTTCAAGAGTCAAATCAATGGATTCTGTTTTTTTAACACCGGCTGGTGTAATATCAAAAATCCAGGATAAAATTGCAACGATTGGAAATCCAATGATTAAAAGCAAAATAACCATTGTTGCAGTCCATTCCGGTAATCGCAAAGGTGCTGCAACGTTATTTACCAGTTCTATAATAACATAGGCAGCCCCGGCATACATGGCAAGTACCCTGAAGACTTTGCGACGTTTCAGTTCCTGCCAGAATTTCATAATTTTATTTGGGTTTGCAGCCATATTGTTATTAAATTCTTACAGGTAATTCAAAATTTGAATATACAACTTTTAAGTATAAAAGTCAAGTATTTGAAAGCAGTAATGAATCTATTGTTACAATTTTTGGGAAAATAAAAGATCGCTACCGTCTCTCTTGTGTTATAAAACACATTCTCAAAATTTGAAAAATGAGCATATGCTCATTATATTTGTAACAAAAATAAAACTATGAAAGTAGCCATACCAACAAACGATAAAAAATCAGTTTTTCCCCGGACTGGGCAGGCGCACGGATACATGATTTTCCATATTGATGGCAACAAAATCAAAGGGAAATTTTACAAAGCATTACCTGCTGACATGAGACACAAACATGACCATCAGGATGAATCAGAAGAACATACACATGAAGACTTATGTGAATTTCTCGAGAATTGTGACCTGGTGCTAGTAAAAAATATTGGCAGGCATCTTAAATCTGATTTTGAAAAAAGGCGAATTCCTTATAAAAAAATAAGGAAAGATGTTTTGGATGAGGCAATCAGGGAATACCTTGAGGAGCAGAATAACAGTTAAAAAATTTACGATAATGTCATTAAATCCATTAAACCTCAGAAATAACCTGATCATGGCCACAGTAAAGCTGGGCTATACAACAGGTGACGGTAAAATACACGATAAACATCTGGCATTCTATAAGCCCCGGAGCAGGCATGTTGGAGCACTTACTCCGGAACCCTTATACCTGGACAAAGGCTTGAGGGAACTTCCCACACAGCTTGGTGTGGACAGTGATGATAAAATTCCCGGACTAAAAAAACTCACGGATCTTATTCACTCTAATGGTGCAAAAGCCATCGCCAACCTGAGCCATCCTGGCCGAATGGCTAACCCAAAAATTCCCGGAAATTATCATATCAGTTCCTCTGCCAAAGCATGTGAAAACGGTGGAGCTACTCCAAAAAAAATGGAAGCTGAGGACTTCAAACAGGTACTTGATCTGTTTTCTTCTGCTGCCCGAAGATGCAAAGAAGCCGGTTTTGATATCATCGAACTTCAATTGGGACACGGATACCTGGCTGCACAGTTTCTCTCGCCTTCTGTAAATGACAGAGATGATGAATATGGTGGCAGCTTCGAAAACCGTATTAAATTCCCGCTGGAGATTCTGGATGCTGTTAAAAGTGCAACAGATCTTCCGGTGATTGCAAGGATAAGTGGTGATGAAATGATCCCGGATGGATTTCACCCAGAGGAAATGATTCGATTTGCAGGAATCCTGAAAGAACGTGGGGTCAGTGCCATACATGTTACTGCAGGAACAGTTTGTTCCACTCCACCCTGGTTCTTCCAGCACATGTTCATACCAAAAGGTAAAACATGGGAATTGGGAGGGAAAATTAAGTCAGCAGTAGATATTCCCGTAATTTTCGTCGGAAAAATTCATTCAAAACAAGACATAGAAAAACTTCAGAACGAATATCAGGCAGATTATGTAGCTTTTGGAAGAGCTCTGGTAGCTGATCCTGATTTTGCCGGAAAGGTTTTGAACCATGTCCCTGGATTGATCCGGCCCTGTATGGCCTGTGCCGAAGGTTGCCTGGGAGGAGTAAGAGCAGGAAAAGGGCTGGGTTGCGTTGTAAACCCGCTGGCAGGTCATGAAGAAGAAGAAATACACTCGGCAAGCAAAATAAAAAATATTGCAATCGTTGGTGGTGGTTTAGCCGGGATGCAGGCAGCTCTAACGCTAACCCAAAGAGGTCATAAGGTTACAATGTATGAAAAAGAAGAGCTTGGCGGACAGTATAATCTGGCGCACCTTCCTCCTCTAAAAGACTCATTAAGGGAAATTGTTGATTATTATAAACAGGAAATTTCAGATAACCATATCTCCGTAAATTATAAAGAAGCGGGTGAGGAAGACCTGCTCTCCGGCAAGTATAATGAAGTAGTGCTGGCTTCCGGTGCTGTCCCTGCCATTCCTCCTATAAAAGGCCTGAAAAAATATTTCTGGACAGAGTTCCTGCATGATCAACACCTTCCGGTCGGCAAAAAGGTATTGATCATTGGAGGTGGATTGATCGGTATCGAACTGGCAAGTAAATTGACCGACAAGGAAAATGAAGTCATTATTGTTGAAATGCTGGAAGAAGTAGCCAGAGGTATGGAAGCCATTGAAAAGGCCATGACATTGAAGAAGCTTCAGTCCAAACAGGTAAAAATTTTCAAAAACACAAGAGTCGCTGAAATACTTAATGGTGATACAGCTGTTCTTTTAGGTCCTGATCAAACATTTGAGATAAAAGACATTGATCATTTTGTAATGGCCACCGGAATGCGTGCCTATCATCCACTTTCGGAAAAGCTGGAAGGGGAAATACCCTATCATTTAGTTGGGGATGCCATAAAACCGGACAAAGCCCAGACAGCCATCCGGAGTGCCTTTGAACTGGCAAACAGGATCTGAAAAAATTTGCATGAAAATACCATATCAGTCAATGATATAGTCTCAGCTTATTCCTGCTCCGGGCATTTCGGATTATTTGGGATTGGATTACGATTGTGCCTTAAACCCTATGTTATTCAAATGGATAGAATAGGTATGGGCAGCGTTTTTTTGTATTTTTCCAATCCGCCTATTAAATGTTCCTGTTATGTATTAATTTTTCTACTTTTGCATATTAATTTATTTGGAACATGCGATATCTCAATAAAATAGTATGGATTGCAGGAGCTTCCTCGGGTATAGGGGAAAGTCTGGTTTATGCTTTTATCCAGGAAGGAGCAACAGTTATTGCATCTGCCCCTTTTGAGGATCAGTTAAATCAGGTAAGAGAAAAATGTGGCGATAAGATGGAATATTGTAAGGTATTGCCTCTGGATATGCTTGAACCAGACAATTTCCAGGAACTAGCTGAGAAAGTGATCCGGGAAAACAAAAGAATTGACATACTCATTCATGTGGCAGGTATCAGCCAGCGGGCATTGGTTCAGGAAACTGAAATGGAAACTGTCCGGAAAATTATGGAGATCAACTTTTTTGGAGCAGTTGCACTCGCAAAAGCTGTTCTACCCATAATGCTATCACAGGGTGGTGGCCAGATTGCAGCGGTTAGCAGCATCGTAGGAAAATTTGGGTTTCCGCTCCGGTCTGTCTATTCAGCCTCCAAACATGCAATGCATGGTTTTTTCGAATCCCTTCAGGCCGAAAATCTTAATAATAGCATTGATGTAACGATGATCATCCCCGGCAGGGTAAATACAGAAATTTCATTCAATGCTGTTACAGGTGATGGAAAAACATGGGGCAAAAAGGACCCGGGCCAGGAAGGGGGCATTTCTACTGAAAAAGCATCCAGAATTATTTTGAATGCTCTTTATAAGAAGAAAAAGGAAGTATTGGTTGGAGGCCGGGAGCTTGCAATGGTTTACATAAAAAGGTTTTTCCCGGGTTTATTCTGGAAAATGGTAAACAACATTAAACCAACCTGAAAAATTTGAAAAATAATTTTTAATTTTGATAAAAAACAAATTAAAAAATGAAAAAGGTAGTAATTAGTGGAATCCAACAGATTGGCATAGGAGTGGCTGATCTGAGGGATGCCTGGAAATGGTACAGAGAAAATTTCGGCGTAAATATCCGGGTGTTTGAGGAGAAAGCTTCAGCTGGCCTTATGAAAAACTATACCGGAGGAGAAGTCCGAAGCCGACATGCAGCAATGGCTCTGAATCTTCGGGGAGGAGGTGGAGGATTTGAAATCTGGCAATATACCGACCGGGTACCTAAATCACCTAAATTTGATATTAACCTGGGTGATCTTGGCATTTTTGCCGTAAAAATTAAGAGTAAGAATGTTTCTGCTGCATGGGAAAAATTCAGGGAAAGAAAATTGGATCTCCTTACGGATGTTAGAAAAGATCCGGACGGAGTGGAACATTTCTTCATAAAAGATCCTTTTGAAAATGTTTTTCAGGTTGTTAGCAGTAAATCTTTTTTCGGAAAGCGAAAATCATTGACAGGTGCAGCTTATGGAGCCGTAATTGGGGTAACAGATATGGATAAGGCCATGAAGTTCTACAATAATGTTTTGGGTTATGATCACATCATATATAATGAAACCGGCCGGTTTGATGATTTTAAGAGTGTACCCGGAGGAGATAAAGAGATGAGGAGGGTTTTGTTGCACCATAGCGCTGAAAGGAAAGGGGGATTCAGCCGTATTTTTGGTGAAAGTTATATTGAATTGGTTTCTGTCCCATCCGAAAAACCCAGAAGAATATTTAAGGACAGGTACTGGGGGGACCTCGGTTTTATTCATCTTTGCTATGATATTCGTGGAATGAAAGAAATGAAAGAGCTTTGTGAGGGCGAAGGGCATCCTTTTACTGTAGATAGTTTAAGTGGTCATGATCAGGATGTTTTTGATATGGGAGAAGCTGCCGGTCATTTTGCCTATGTTGAAGATCCGGACGGAACACTAATTGAATTCGTTGAAGCACATAAACTTCCAATCGTAAAAAAGTTGGGTATTAGCCTGAACATGATGAAAAGAGATCCAGAAAAAGCATTACCCAACTGGCTTATTAAGGCAATGAGATTTAATAAGGTAAGGAAATAAAAAGAAAAAAGATCAGAAGGTAAAGCCAATCCGCATGATTGGGTTCGAATAAATGGAGTTTAAACTTTCATTCAGGTTCCACAGAATAGAAAAATATATTCCTGCTCTCGGACCCAATGGTTGTCTGATACCTCCTCCAACCAGGAAATTGTTTAACCAGAATCTCTCCTGATCCGGATAAATACCGGCATAGTCGAAATATTGACTCTCTAGACTCAATCCTTCATATTCTCCATAGATAAAAATACTCATACTGATTCCTGCGGGAATGAGTTTGTTCAGGTCCTGTATTACATTAAACTGCGAAAAAACCTTAAAACCATAAATGTGCGTATCATAATTATAATACCTGTCACTGTAATACTGATACTTGATCCCGGTTCCGAATGAAAATCTGGGTGTCAGTTGATACCCTACAATAGGCGCCAGTTCTATGTCCGTGACAGTACCAAAACGCATGGCAAAATATCCTCCAAAAAACAATTTCTGCCGTACGGGAGCCTTTCTGTATTTTTTAGGAGCTGTTAAGCTTTTCCCAACAGTATCCACACTTTCCAGGTAATCCGGCTGATTTTGAGAAAAACCATTCAGACTTAAAGCAATAAAGAAAAAGGAAATTATAAAAAACTTAAACTTATAAATATATTTCATTTTTATCTTTTATGGAAGTTTCATAAAAGCACTATGCAATAACCATGCAAAAGTAATATAAAATCATGAAATTTTTATAAATAGCATAAATTGCCTGCCAATTTGAATTGAAATTTTCCATTAAAATACTAACTTCATGCCTTGTAAAAAGACAAAAAAACAAAAAAGTGAATCAATTAAGCCAAAATTACAGCTTATTTTATTTATTATGAATATATTTATAACAGGAGCAAGCCAGGGGATCGGCAGGGAACTAGTAAAAAAACTTGCCAAAGAAAACCACCGTATAATCGCTCTGTCCAGGAATGAAGAAAAACTGGAATCTCTGGTCAGGGATTGTAAGGCTTTAAATAAAGTCTCAAAGCTTGAAACCATTCCTTTTGATCTTAGAGATTTAAAATCAAATACTCATTTCATAGTTCAAAGAACAGAGGAAACTTTTTCAAATCTTGATATTCTGATCAACAATGCCGGTTTCCTTACAACCGAACCCTTCTCTCAAATTTCTGATGAAATCCTGTCGAAAACAATGGAAATCAATTTTTTTGCTCCTTTCATTTTAATTCAGCAACTACTGCCATTATTGAGAAAAAGCAAAAATGCGCACATTGTAAATATCGGAAGCATGGGAGGAATAAACGGAAGTTCAAAATTCTCCGGTTTATCTGCTTACAGCTCATCCAAAGGGGCACTGGCAATTCTTTCTGAATGTCTGGCAGAAGAACTAGAAGAAGATCAAATAAGCTGTAATTACCTGGCCCTGGGAGCTGTGCAAACGGAAATGTTAAGTAATGCTTTTCCCGGTTATGAAGCTCCTTTAAATCCGAAAGAAATGGCCGAATTTATAGCTGATTTTGCTTTAAATGGAAACCGGTATTTTAACGGTAAAATCCTTCCGGTTTCGGTAAGTACTCCATAAAAAATTGTATTCAATATATGTGCTGGATTAATAAAAAAAATAATTCAAAAAAGGACTTTTTAATAAGAAAAGCTTATGGTATTACGGGTTACATAGAGCACAGTAATTAATCATTAGAAATAATGTAATTCGTGATACAGGAAAAGGAGCACAGAAAGCAGGGATTTTTTAGATAAAAATGTTCCTGATGTGGTAATAGAGGGAAAAAATGAATGGACATGCAAAAAACAATACGATTAAACAAAAGTAATTGATAATTTCACATTGAATCTGATACAAAGTAAATAGCTTATTTTAACAAATTTATAATTTAAATATCATGAGTAAAAAAAATGCGATTGTTTTGTTTTTTTTAGTTTTTGGATTGATCAGTATTAACCTAAAAGCTCAGAGTCTTCACAAGTTCAAGTATGAAGGAGGTGAAATTCATCCACTTACCAATATAGTCAGGACGGAACTCCAATTTAATGGCTATACAAATTACTGGCATGATACTTACACAAACTGGTATCGATACGGAAATCTTTTCAAGATGGCGATACCTGACGTGAGTAAAAGTATTTTACAAAGTAAGGTTGATGCTGCAGAAGATATGGGAGTTCCGGGATTATTAATGCAGGAAGGTTTCCTTTCCGGACTGCTATCCGATAATTATAAAACTCTTAATCAGCCTGGTATTGATGAAGTGGAACAGATTCTGAGCAAAGAGAATGTTCTTATTTATGTTAATTCAGACTCAGAACTGGGTAAAAAAGTAAATGCACAAATTCCAACTGATTTTGACTGGCCTGAAAAACTTGGAAGCCATCAATATGGTGCCATTGACCTGAAAAGAGCAGATGCATTTATTCTTGAAAACAATGAACGGAAAATATTCATTGTCAGCTCAGAAGACGGGAATACTCTTGAAAAAACCAAACAACTTATAAACAACACACTTGATGTGGTCAGCAAATACGATCTGCACAAGGGTTGGTTCGGGGCTTATACTTTGTTAAACAGTGTAACCTGTACACAAGGTCACCCTCTTGAGGTTATTGGTACAGGAATGAATGAAGGATGCAGTTGGTTTGTATTTGAGGGATATATGGATTTTTTATCGAAAAATGAAATTGAGAACTGGGTAAGTGAAATAAATTCGCCGGTTGTTACAGACTTTGGAGCTACTAAAGTTTTTGGGTGCAAAGATTACGATGGGTTCCAGATTCAGCAAATGTACAATGAGCAGGACTGGCACAATTTTGCTAAAGAAAAAGGGGGATATATTTTCAGGCAAGTGATGGATACTGTTGCCGACAAATATAAGTATGACGGATATTTTGCTAATGAAGGGAACAAGGAACAGATTGATAATGAGGATGTACCATTTATACTTAAAACAGGGAAACTGGATGATAATGCCACTTCAAGCATGGTTCTATTCCTTGAGAAAGGAAAAGAATTAACACGTAAATCAATGTGGGAAGCAATTCTTAACCGCCATGAAGTGGGTGTCCTGGCTCTGGGGAAAATGATGGGGCCGGCAAAGTTCCGAAATGCACTGGAATTATTGCTTCTCGATAGAGTTTATCTTGAAAATTACTTTAATGATATTATTAGTATTGAGGCAAAAACCGATGATTACGATTTGCAGATAGCAGTTACAAATAATTCTCAAAAATCAGTTTCAGGCAAATTGGAATTAACTCTTCCAAAATCATTAAAAGTAAAAAGCAGCTCTCCGGTGAGTATTCAACTAACAGCCGAAAGCACTAAAACTCTTCATTTCAATTTACAGCCAACTGTAGATGCAATGGGAAATACAAACCCGATTGCTATTCATTACATTTGGAACGGAAAGGAAAAAAGTACACTTTCAATGCTTGATTTACCACCTGTAATTTCCGTTTACCGCTTGCTTTACGGTCATGTTCCGGAAGTTAAATTTCCGGTTTCTATTCATAATTACACGACTAAAACGTCATTCCCGGTAAAAGTTGAAGTTATCAATGATCATAACAAAACTGTTTATAAAGAAACACAAACCTGCAATACCAAACAGGGGACATATAATGAAATGGAGTTTGACCTTAATGTTAAGGCAGGCAATTACAATGTAAAAATTTCTGCTCTTGGTACGGAATACCTTTCTCAACTCGGAGTTGGCAAAGCAAAAGGGGCTCCTTACGTTTATGAAACGGACTTAAATAACGACGGCATAAACGAGTACCGCATGGAAAACGACAGTGTGCAAATTACCTTACTGACCACAGGTGCCAGGGTTATTGAATATATTGTTAAAAGCCGTAATGACAATGTTCTTTTTAAGTTATGGCCTAAAAAAGCAATTGACGACCGACGACCATTCCGTAAAAAAGGATATTATCCCTATGGTGGATTTGAGGATTTTCTGGGTCAGGCAAGCATGGAAACTCACCAGGTTTACCATGCAAAAATTATAAAGGAAAAAGGAGATTATGTACGGGTTAAAATGTGGACTGACTATTTTGGAAATCGTCTGGAGAAAACATTCACCCTTTATGGAAACTCACCATTGCTGGAAGTTCGTTTTGCTCTCAATTTTAAAAACCCTGAAGCCAACATGATTGGACCACAGCCAATTTTGGAACTTGGCAAAAAACACTGGACCGAAGATAAATTTATTATCCCTGCAAAAGGTGGTTTACATGAGGCACACATGAATCCGGACAGGTATTACGGTGAAGCCTTTCTGAATATAACAGAGGGATGGAACGCCGGATACGACACAAAAGAAGACATTACTTTTGTGGGAGCTTTCCCGGTTGACCAACCTTTGTTTCTTCACATGTGGCAAAACCATCCAAGCAATCACGATGCACATCATTATTATGCTGAGTTTCAGCCCTGGGTTCCGATTATTCAAAAAAATACAATGTATTTTACCTATTACTTATGGGGAGCCGGCGGTCCATGGGAAAACGGTGTTGCCAGGTTAAGAGAGATGAATTTAATTACAATACGTAAAAAGAGATAGCTAAGCTGATGAGAATAAAAGTTTTATCAGGTATTCTAGTTTTGTTTTTATTACTAACTGCAATGAATACCCTGGCTCAAAAACTTGATGATTTTAAATACACCGGAAACAAAAATTCATCAGGAACTTACCCTGTAAAATCCGAATTTCTGTTTAACGGTTATACCAATTACTGGCACGATGATTACACCAACTGGTTCCGTTACGGAAACCTGTTTAAAATTGCTACCGGTAATGTTGAAAAAAACATTCTGCAAAGTAAAGTGGATGTTGCTGAAGATATGGGATTACCCGGATTGTTGATGCAGGAGAGTTTTGTTGATAATTTATTTTCATCAGCTTATAAAGTATTGAAACAACCTGATAAAACAGATTTGGAGAATTCGGCCAGCAATGGAAACGTACTCGTTTTCATTGACCCTAAGACTGATCTGGGTAAAGAATTAATTGCAGAATATTCTAAATATAGTGATTGGCCATATAAACTAAAAAGTCATCAATATGGTACCCCGGACTTGAAAAGAATTAATGCTTTTATCCTTCATAATGGGGATAGTAAAATATTTGTTGTTAGTTCCACAGATAGCAAAAGTCTGGATAAGTTTAAAAATCTAATCAATAATACTAAAAATATTATTGAAAAATATGATTTTCATAGGGGTTGGTTTGGTGTAAAATCTATGCTTAAAAGTGTAACAATCGCAGATGGACATCCACTGGAATTAATAGGCAAAGGGATGAATGAAGGAAACTCATGGTTTGTTTTTAGTGGTTACATGGATATTTATGCGAAAAACGAATTAACCAAATGGATGAAAGAAGTAAACCTTCCCATTGTTACCGATGTGGGCTTTCCTCCGGTTTTTGGATGCAAAGACTACGATGGATTTCAAGATCGTCTTATGACATCCAGAGAGTTATGGGCTGACTTTGCTGGCAAGAAAAATGGATATATATTTCGAAAAGTTTCAGATTCTTCAAATGACTTTTATCGTTATGATGGATATTTCGCAACTGAAGGGAACAAGGAACAAATAGATAATGATAAAATACCATTTGTATTGGAAACAGGGTACCTGAAAGATAACCTGACATCATGCATGGTTTTATTCCTTAAAAAAGGCGAACCTTTAAACCGGGAATCTATGTGGCAGGCAATTTTCGACCGCCGGGAAGTAGGTGTTTTGGAAAAAGGTAAAATGATGGGACCGGTAAATTATCGCAATGCATTGGAAATGCTGATTCTCGATAGAGTTTTTCTTGAAAACTATTTCAACGACAAGCTAAATATTGAAGCAAAAACCGATGGGTATGACTTGCAGGTTAGTTTAACAAATTATTCTAATCATTCAGTATCCGGCATTCTTGAATTAACTCTCCCAAAATCATTAAAAGTGAAAGAGAGCACATCTCTTTCCATAAAACTACCATCCGGGAGTTTGCTAACAGAACATTTTACCATTCAGCCCGATATTGATGCAATGGCTGGTACCAATCCGGTCGCTGTTCATTATAAATGGAACGGCAAACAAAAAAGTACGCTTGCAATGCTCGACATGCCACCTGCAATTTCGGTTCATCGTCTTTTATACGGACATGCACCCAGAGTAAGTTATCCGGTTACTATCCATAATTTCACAAACAAATCATCTTTCCCGGTAGACATTCAGGTTATTGATGCCGTGGATGAAACTAAAATTATTTATAAAACCAGTCAAACCTGTAGTACTAAAACAGGCACTTTTAAAGACATGTTATTCACACTGAAGGTTCCCGCCGGAAACTACAAGGTAAAAGTTTCAGCCCTTGGCACCAATTACAAATCTCAATTAGGTATTGGCAAAGCCAAAGGAACTCCAACAGTCAAAGAAATTGATTTAAACAGTGATGGTATTAACGAGTATCAATTGGAAAATGACAGTGTACAGGTTACACTATTGACAACCGGTGCAAGGATCATTGAATATATTGTTAAGAGCAGAAACGATAATGTATTATTCAAATTATGGCCAAAAAAAGTAATTGACGACAAACGTCCTTTCAGGGAAAGAGGATTTTATCCTTATGGTGGATTTGAAGATTTTCTGGGTCAGGGAAGTATGGAAAACCATCAGGTTTATAATGCAGAAATCGTTAAATCAAACAGGGATTATGTGAGAGTGAGAATGTGGACAGATTATTTCGGTAACAAACTGGAGAAAACTTTTACGCTTTACGGAAATTCTCCATTGCTGGAAATACGGTATGCTTTGACCTTTAAAAATCCCGAAGCAAATATTATAGGACCTCAACCTATGCTTTCTCTTGGTGAAAGGCACTGGACAGAAGATATATTTACTATTCCGGAAATGGATGGAATACACGAATACAGAATGAAACCTCATAGATATGGTATGATATTTCAGTTAAAAGAAGGATGGAATGCAGGTTACGATACGAAACAGGATATTTCTTATGTGGGTGCTTACCCGGTTGATCAGCCACTGTTTTTACATATGTTTCTGAATGAACCGGGGAATCATGATTCACATTATTTTTATGGCGAATTTCAGCCCTGGGTGCCTATAATTCTTAAAAGCACTTTGTATTTTACATATTACATGTGGGGAACAGGAGGAACCTGGGAAAAGGGTGTAAAAGCATTAAGACGAAAGAATCTTATAACCACAAGACAAAAATAATTCAGAACATAATTCTTATTTACAAATCTTTAAATTTATCCTTATTATGAAAAAGCATTCATTTTTCCTGGCAAGCATTTTTCTACTGGTGTTTTCTTCTTCATTGGTTTTTGCAAAAGGCAGCAAAACCAAAGAACTGACAGTTCATAAATTTGAACTGGCTTACCCCTGCCCTGCCATACCCTTTTATCATTTTATTGCTGAACTGGAGTTGCCACAGGCTTCTATTATCGAAGTGGAAACTGCTGTAAATGGTCAGCTTTTGCGGTTTACCGATCTGCATAAGGAAAATGAAATTACCGATATGAGCAGACCTGCTTTAAGCCACCGGCCACCCTCGGGATATGGCTTGTCTCAGGATGGAACACTTTATAAAAACCCTCATATTGTAGGGTGGTTCAAATGGGAACCGGATGAAAATTATAAAGTGACCATAAAAGTCAGGGTTAAGAAAAATATTCATGCCTCAAACGAAGATACTTTTTTAACAACTACAAAAACTTTAACGGCTCCCTCCGGTACTCCGGTCTTTGATAAGGAATGGAAGAACTACAAATCAATCGTTTTATCAGAAACAGCCGGACTGGACAGAAAATCAGAACCGGTAGAGGTTTTGCTTCCTTTCTACCCGGATGAAGCCCAGCATCTAAAACGTGAGATCAGAGTGGTTTCGGTTGATCCGGAAACTCATGTATTAACAGAAGTACCCAGCCAGGTATACAATATTATGAAATACATGAAAGAGGATGATCTTGATCCGGATGCGAACGGAAATCCCACCCGGGAAATTCCTTTCTGGATGCCAACGGTTACTGCACGTGTTGCATTTCTTGCTGATGTTCCGGCAAACACAAGCAAGGTTTTTCTGGTTTATTATAATAATGAAAATGCCCTTGCCAAAATGTACGAAACCGATCTCAGAGTACAAGGAGAAGCACCGGGTTTAAGAATTGACAACAACAAGTATTCGATTGTATTGCACCCCAACTCCGGTCACCTGGATCAGATCACATTGAAAACCAAACCACAGGCACCATTGTTCCACAGAATGGAAACAAACGGGGCTATCCATTGGAATCCGGGCGTTTATGTTCCTCCCCGGCCATGGACCCATACCGCTGACTGGAAACCACCTGAAAATGTAAAATTTATGGCCGGTCCGGTTATTTCTACTGCTGAGATGTGGGGAAATCTAAGGGAACTTCCGGAAGTAGATGCTTCTGTGCGCTATGAGTTTTTCCCTGGACTGCCGTATTTTCTCAGTTCAACAAGCATGAGAATTAATAAAAGAGTGGATTGCATTGCATTAAGAAACGGCGAAATTGTTTTCAAACGGGAATTGATGACCCATGCTGCATGGTATGACGCCATTTCCGATAGTATTATCGTATATAATGTAGCCGAAATGCCTGACCTTGCAGACCTTTTCCTGCAGGCAGATGTTCCATGGATTACTTTTTATAACGAAGAAACCGGAATTGGTTTTTGTGGCATTCAGTTGAATTATTCCAATGCAGGACTTGAATCCAGAGCACGGTTGCTTAATCCATATATGTATATCACAGCTGGTCCTTGGATCTATTGGGCCCGTGCCTTGTCATTAAGTTTTCTGGCTTCAAATATGCAACAGGTAATACCCGCCCTTGAAGGAAATTTCTTTGCCGAAAAATGGGCCTATCTTACTTATGAGACAGATAAGGGGGATAAACCATATAAACCGGTCTTTTATTGGCAAAAACGCTTAAAAAACCCTCTGCGAATACGTTTGGTTGAGGAGGTCGATGAAAGAGTATCACGAACTGTGAATGAAATCTTTATTGATGAGGGGAAAAGCGGTTGGGAAAACCGGGAGACCAGTAAACATTAATAAACTCTACGTGTTTAGATCCTTTTCTGATAATTGGTTTTGTATTTTACAATTATCCGGTAAGATTACTTTGTGAGGTAAAATATTGTATTTACACAGAGTGATTTTAATGTATTTCATGGAAGATGGTAAATATAACTGATTGTATGGCTATTTGTACTTCAAAGGATCAATGACTGATTGCCTGAGCTTTTGATGGAATAAAACCTGATGAAAAAGAAATGCCGCTTAACGAAAACTAAGCGGCATTTCAAATAATTGTAAGCTTATTTTAAGCTCTTAAAAGTTAGGACCACCTGTATCCCACCACAAATGAGTACCAATTTCGTCAGGTCCTCCAAGTTTGGTAGTAGCATCAGCAACTCCATCCGGATTGTTATTCCTTTCATTATTAATAAAAGGCATCCTTCTCAGGAAATCATCCATTGGAATAACACCCCAGTCGGCATTACTGTCGTTTTTGGTATTATAGGGTAATTTTGGATAACCAGTCCTGCGATGGTCAACCCAGGCTTCCAGCGAATTTGTAAAATTGTTGATCCATTTTTGAGTGATAATCTTTTCCAGTTTCCGTTCATCACTGTCAGCATCATCCCATGCAACAGTTATATCCGAACGACTGGTCCAGTTATTCCTATCATCTTTTGGATCTACATAGTCAAGAGGTGTACTTGTATTGTCGGCCAGATATGCATCCACACCACCTGCGCCCCAGTCAGCAAATGAAGCTTTTACTCCTTCTTCATAATTTGTTTTAGCATCACCTGCCCCGGCCCAGCCTCTTAAAGCAGCTTCAGCTTTCAGAAGAGAGACTTCTGAATAGGTAAAAAATCTTCTGGACGTAACAGACTTAAACCCCTCGCTTACAGTTGAATAGGTTAATCTTTGGTCTTTTGCATCGAGGAAAGCACCACTGTGAACTCCCTTATATGGCCAATCAGGATGATCGGGATAAAGTGTATTGTCAGCAGCAGGTTCAAAGTAACTGGCAACCCTGTTATCTTTCAATCCCACTAAAAACGATTCCATTGCTGCTCCCATACGGGTATCACCCCATTCGAAACAGATTACGTTCATAGGTAATTTTGCCCCATAAAGCGAAACATTAAAGTTTTCGCTATTTGAAGAAATTAATCCACCAGGATCACTTAAAGCTTTTTCACCCTGGGTTTTTGCAAGTGCCGGATCAACTTTAGAAAGCCTCATAGCCAATCTTAAACGCTCTGAGTTTATCAGTTTGATCCACATTTTAATGTCGCCATTATAGCTGGCATCAAACTTTGTTAAACCTTTGTAATCTGTATTCGCAGCAAACACTGCCTGTATGGCATCAAGATCTGCAAAAAAGCTATTGTAAAGATCAGATTCTTTATCATACATATTAGCCTGGCCCGATACACCATAGTTTGAATAGATAATAGGTCCGTGATAAGCCGTAAGTTTTGAAGCACCGAGTACCTGCATTAATTTTGCCCATGCAGAGAATACATCATAGCCTCCCTCATCAGCCTGTTTAATAACCTGTGCTGCAGGAGACATTACCCTACCGTAGATTCTGTTCCAAAAAACATTCCATCTGATGTAATATGTAGTGTTATTTACTCCACCAACAAAAGGTGTAGGAGTTCCCAAGTGACGTACCCAATTATCGTGACAAAGGTCTTCTTCAATCTGGTGACCAAATAAATTGCTCATCAATGACTGAAACGGAGAACCAAGCCTGTTAAAGTCCTGATCCAGTTCTTCGTCTGAAATTAGATAATGATTTCTGTTTGCATCCTCGAAATTTTTAGTACAAGACAAAAATCCGAGAGTGAATATTAAAACGAAAAATATTTTTTTCATAATTAATCAATTTTAGAATGTTACTTTTATATTAAAACCATAAGTCCTCGTTGCCGGTAAGTTGAAGTTGTCGAGAGACTGAGAACTCATTGTGGTATTCATTGCTAACTCCGGATCGTATGGCGCTTTCTTGTAAAATAGAAATAGATTCTGTCCAACAAGAGAAACGGATAGTCCACCAATTTTCTTAACATTAAAATCGTAGGCAATGGATAACTGGCTTAACCTTATATTGGTTCTGTCATAAACGTAAGGTTCAATAATACCGTTTCTACCTCCGGTACCACCTCCTTCTGCATATAAATCAAAAGCAGAAATCTGGGTAACAGGAGTTGTTCCCTGAATCGCGTTGATTTCAACATATCCTTTATCCCTTCCTTCACCACTTCTTTTACTAACTCCCCATCCGTCTAACATAGATTCTGTCTGGCTGACGGCTATACCTCCAAATTTTCCTGAAATAAGAAGACTAATATTAATACGGCCAACCTGAATGTTGTTGTTCCATCCGAGGATCCAGTTCGGTTCAAGATTTCCAAGATATTCCCGTTTTTGAGTTTTCAATGGCCTGCCGCTGTTCTCATCAAGTATAATCTGACCAGCATCATTTTTTCTGAATTTATAGCCATACATATCCCCATAGGAACCTCCTGCTTCAAGGTAGGTCCGATATCCTTCCGAACTACCCATTTGAATTTGACGTTCAGGATTATCCGGATCCAATTCAATTATTTCATTGTTATTTTTAGAAAAGTTAAATGCAGTTTTCCAGGATACGGAAGTGCTCTGTACCGGTATTGCATCCAGAGTTATCTCAACTCCTTTGTTTACAATTTTACCAACGTTAATATTCTTGGTTTGATACAAACCCTGTTCTTCAGGTGGTAAACTTACTGTAAGAAACTGATTGGTACTAACATTGTTATAATAGGTAAAATCAAAACCAAGTCTTCCCTTAAATAGTTTAAACTCAAGACCAAGCTCATTACTTGTGATAAGCTCCGGCTTAAGATCGGTCCAGGGTTGCCTGGTGTTTCTATTGATACCACCTAAAGATCCCGATATAGAGTGATCAGAACGTATTGCATTCCATGGCACTTCTTTTGCTGCCTGGGCACTTGAGCCCCGAATTTTCAGAAATGGAATAAACTCGGGCAAATTAAATACATTGCTTAAAATAGCCACAAGACCTACTGAAGGATAGAAATACGAAGGACCATCTTCTGTACCTATAAGGGTTGATGACCAGTCGTTACGTCCCGAAAGATCAACAAAAAACATTTCATTATATCCTAAATTTACACTACCAAAAACCGACTGTGTAATAGTTTCCCCACCATATTCACTAATCACGACATTTGTAGGATAATTCTGGGTTGAAAAAACATTAGGATAAAGCAAGTTGTTGGTTCCATTGTTGCCTCCCATTCCATTCCAACTATGCTTACTATAACTTGAACCCACAAATGCTGTAAGATCTAACTTACCAAAAGTATTATTGTACTTTAATAAAGCATCAGCATAGAGCTTGGAGTCAGTTCTGTTAGAGAATACATACCTTCCGTTTTGGGATACATTGGTAACGTTTGACCCTGCATTATCCTTTTCGTTAAAGTTAAATCCAACATAATCATATGTTCCCCTGGCCATAAAAGATAAATTATCGGTAATATCGTAACTTGCAGATACGTTGGCAATCATTCTTTTAATTTGCTCTTCCTTAGGCTGCATATTGACTATCCAGTACGGATTACTCAGGTGATGATCAACAACATACACGTTTTGAAGGTACATATTCCTTGTTTCATCAAAATATTTGTAATTTTCCTTATAGTCCTGCCAGTCTCTTTCACGTGGAAAATTATATAAACCGGTCAAAGGATTAAGATAATAACCGGCAGCATTACGATTTTTCACTTTCTCAGTAGAAAGTATAACATTTGAACCCAATGTTAATTTATCGTTAAAAAGTTTGGTTGATTGCTTGAAGGTTAAGTTATTCTTTCCGTATGTGTTATTTGGAACAATACCCTTTGAGGAAGTATTGGCGTAAGAAAAATATGCTGTAGTTCTATTATTTCCACCGCTTACAGTAACACTATTAATCAAATTATTTCCGGTCTGGAAAAAATCTTTCATCATAGCCTCCGTGTATTTGGTTCCCCCTTTGGTATCCGACCAACTTTCCTTTGCTCCGTTTACTGCACCATAATCAAACTGCAACTCAGGATAAATAAGAACACTCTCAAATGTTGTTGTTGAGCTCAGGGATACCCTTGCTTTGCCTGCTTCTCCACTTTTGGTTGTAATTAGCACTACTCCGTTAGCGCCCTGACTACCGTAAAGAATGGATGCGTTTAATCCTTTCAAAACGTTAATGCTTTGAATATCATCCGGATTCAATTGCGATAGACCATCGCCCTGATCAGTTCCACCCCACATTCCGGGCTGTCCCCGCTTGATGTTCATTACGGGTATACCATCAATAACATATAGTGGCTCACTGGTACCGCCTAATGATTTGAATCCTCTTAAAAGAACCCTGGTAGAACCCCCGGCTCCCGATGAACTTTTCTTAATTTCGAGTCCAGCAGCTTTACCACTCAAGGCTTCCATAAAGTTGGCGCCTTTGGCTTTTAGTAACTCATCACCCGAAACCTGCTGAGATGCGTATGTCAGCGTTTTTTTATCGCGGGAAATACCCAGAGCAGTTACAACTACCTCATCAAGTTGCTTAGTGTCAACTTCCAGCACAGCATCATAAGTATCTGCACTTGTAATTTCCGTTTGTAGCGTTTTCATTCCAACAAACGAAAAATTCAAATACTTTGCATCAGGTGGTACAGATAAAACATATGTACCATCTACAGAAGTAATGGTACCGATAGTAGTACCTTCTACTGTTACGGTAACCCCGGGTAACGGTTGTCCGTCCTCACTTGAAGTTACCACTCCTTTAAGAGTCCGGTTTTGTGCAAACACTCCGATAATGAGTGCAAAAAACAAAACCAAGGTCATTACAAGATTTTTTTTCATAAAAATTTAATTTAGGTGTTAAAAAAGGATAACAATTAGTAATTCAGGACGATTTTATAAAAAAAAAACACAAAAAACAATTTTTACTGATCAAAATTTCTAAAAGGAATGATCAGAATTTGTTGTAAATATTTAAAAAAAACATACATGTAATTAGCTATATACTTCAATAATAAGTTTTGTTATTTATTTCTAATCAAGATATTACACACATTTTACCGGGGCTTTAAGAAAAATACTTCCCTATTTTATGATGTGAGCTATATTTTTTCTAAAAATAAATATAATTTAGAATGATTCTAAATAAAAAAGAAGGAAGATATTGCATTTAAGCTGAAATAGCATTCGCTTTTAAACAACAATAAGGAATGATTTATAAAATATCACCTGTACATCAGGTCATTAGCACAAAAGATATCACATGAAAAATCCATGACGGTCTAAAGACACACAGCTTAATGATTATATTCGCGGAAATCTAAAATTAAAAGAGATTACACATAAAGCAATGGAGAGTACAGGTGTTTACCGGAAACCCTTGTACAACATTATGAAAAAGGATTTAGAAAAAGTATATTTAGTTATGCTTCAAACAAATACAAAATTACAAACAGATGAAATCTAAAACCGGACCGAATTATAGAATCGCTCAATTTAGGTATGAAATAACAAAGCCTTAAACCTTCTTCTTCCTGGCTTGGTTTTTCCTTGATTCTTCAAATATTATATGGTAACTTGCAACAAATAAACTATCCCTTTTATAATTTACTCAAGTCGTTTTGTTATGAAATTAATAACATTTTATTCTTCCGTCATTTTATTGCTTTTTTCCCTGAATAATTTTGCTACAAATAATATTGGAATCTGGATGAAGTTTGAAAAAGAATTTATCAGCAGCAAAAGCTATAATAACCCTCTTTATGATGTTAAGAAATTTAATATCAGGTTTATTTCCCCTTCAGGACGTATTAAACAGATTAATGGCTTTTGGGACGGGGATAAAAGCTGGAAGGTACGTTTTTGTCCTGATGAAATTGGCTTATGGTCATTCAATACAGAATGCTCAGATAAAGAAAATACAGGTTTACATCATCAGGAGGGTAATTTTAATTGTTTGCCCAATAAAAGCAATTATGAAATTTACAAAAAAGGCGTCATTATTCGTCCAAAAGGGGAGTATTATCTTAGCTATTCCGATGGGACCCCTTTTTTCTGGGTGGCGTGTACAGCCTGGAATGGTGCGTTAAGGTCAACGGATGAAGAATGGGAAACTTACTTAAAAAACCGTAAAGACAATGGCTATAGCGTTATTCAGTTTGTTACAACCCAATGGCGAGGATGTGAGACCAATAGCCTGGGCCAGGTCGCTTTCACAGGTTCCGGAAAAATTGAAGTAAATCCGGAATTTTTTCAACATCTGGATAAAAAAATTGATCGTATTAATGCACATGGACTGGTTGCTGCTCCCGTTTTACTTTGGGCGCTGCCTTTTGGCAAGGGACGTGAGCTAAGTCCGGGGTACTATTTACCCCAGAATGAAGCCATATTACTGGCTAAATATATCGTAGCTCGTTATGGTGGAAATCATGTTGCCTGGATTTTAGGAGGAGATGGAAGGTATGTCGATGAATATGAACAACGTTGGAAAAACATTGGCAGAGGGGTTTTTGGAAAAGAGCATTCCGGAGTTGTCGCACAACATCCTCATGGCAGATTATGGATTGGCAAAGAATATACTGAAGAAGACTGGTTAGATATTATAGGATATCAATCGAGCCACAGTAATGAAAAAGGAACAGTTGATTGGATAAATAAAGGCCCTATGTCAAAAGACTGGGATAAGATACCGGCAAAACCAATCATTAACCTTGAACCTAATTATGAGGAAATCGGATTTAGAATATCTGCTATTGATGTTCGAAATGCATCTTATTGGAGTCTGTTAGCAACACCTACAGCCGGAATAACATACGGTGCAAACGGAATATGGCCCTGGCTGCGAAGCAGGGATGAACAGATTCAAAATCATGAAAGCTTAACCGGATACTCCCCCTGGTTTGAGAGTATTAATTTACCGGGCAGCAGACAAATTGGATACCTTGCAAAATTCTTCAAAACAATAGACTGGTGGAATTTACGACCAGCACAGGAGATCCTGGCTGAACAACCGGGCGATTATATTTTCAATCATTTTATAGCTATTTCTAAAACCACAAATAATGACCTGATTGTTGCTTATCTTCCTGTTCAGTCCACAATTAAATTATATAATCCATCTGGCATTGTATATATAGGAAAATGGTTTGATCCTGTGGAAAACAGCTATTCAAAAGCAATAATTGAAAATAAAAATGGCAGAATAACAGCTACTTCTGATAAAGAGTCTGATATGATTTTAGTACTCCGGAAAAAGAAAAAATAGTATTTCAGGTGGTTAATACATAGCCTGATTTTGTTACATTTGGCCTGAAGTTAATTAAAGTTTGTCTATAAAGTCCAACTGCTGCGTTGTTGCTCAAAATCTAAATCCTCATCCCGATTTTCGGGGCTGCGGTTTAGATTTATCGCAGGTCTTGAATTTGAACTTTCTTGTTCAAACTCCCAACATAATGGACAGATACTAATTATGTTTTATCTTGCGATATAATTTACAGAATCAAAAACCAACAAATATGAGATTATCAAATATACCGGCTAAATATTTTGAAATTGCAGGCACAGTGGCCGGCCTTATGACTTCCGTTGTGATAAGTACTCAGGTTTACACTGAATTCAAGTCTGAAAATGCCTCCACCATTTCACTGGTTTATGCACTTGGGTTTATGCTTATCTTTATTTTCTGGACATTTTATGGATTCAGGTTTAAAAGGGTAGCTCTTTGGTTAACCAATGGGATTGCAGTATTTGTGCAGGCAATCCTGTTGGTACTTATTTTATCAAAATAATTTCAGATTTTAAAAAATGAAAAACATATTACTAATAACAGCATTTTTCACTTATTCTTTCATTTCCTTTAATATACAATCTCAAACAGAAAGTAATATTACTTACCCTGATATTAGTTCCCTAAAAACATTTGGAACTATGGGAAAGGAGCAGCGTGTTCTAAAAAAAGAAACAGAAACTGAATTGTATAATTATAATGGTAAAGGTTGCCTCACACACATGTGGTTTGGGGGTAGCTTTAAAGGGGTTGAATATACTGATATCCGTATTTATGTAGATGGAGAGACAAAAGCCTCTATTGACATGGAATTATTTCTTGGTCATGGTATTGGTTTCGGAGACAATTATGCACCCTGGGGAACAGAAAGAATGGGAAATATTGGGGGCAATAGTGGTATTTACAACAGCTATAAAATTCCATTTACGAAAAGTATAAGGATAACAGCACAGCTTGCACCTAATGCCGATATCAATCCTCTGTTTTGGTGGATTATTAGAGGAACTGAGAATTACCCTGTAGTGTTTAATGGGGTGAAATTACCTGATGAAGCACGGCTAAAACTCTATAAACTGGAAGATTATATAGCAGAGCCTCTGGAAGAATTTACTATGTGTGATATTAGTGGGGCAGGAATGTTATATCAGGTAACCATGCAGGCAAAAGGCTTAAGAAATACAAATAACTGGAAAGATCTCAGTTTTATGGAATCATGCGTAAGGGCGTATATGGAAGGAGAAAAGGAGCCTTTGTTTTTATCATCCGGTTTAGAAGATTATTTTCTGGGAACCTATTATTTCAATAAAGGCAGATATGCAAATATGTTGGCCGGTTTAACACATTTCAATAAAGCGAAAAACGAATTTTCAGCCTATCGGCTGCACGAAGAAGATCCTGTTTTTTTTCAGAATGGTTTAAAGCTTACAAACCGTTGCGGTGAAAAAATTGGGGATAAAGTATTTCACGATCCCCCAAAAACCAGATATACTACTTATGTTTGGGTATATGAATGGTGAATTGAGTGCTAATTGTTAAGAGTTGAGTACAAAGTGCTGTGTGTTAAGCCATTGCTTCTATTTTTTAAACTACTCATTATAAACACTTTAACTCTTATTGCTTTTGGGTATTTAAGTACTTCAGACATTTTATAAACGAATATATGGAATGATGATAAAAATGAAGAAAGAAATAAAAAGGAAATACCAAACAACAGTTTTTACGTTTTGGATATTCACTAGTTTCTCTATGGCATCCGGCACAATACTAAAAACAGATGATATCAGGATCCGTGATCCGTTTATTTATGCTGATATTCAGAGTAAAACCTACTACATGTATGCTCAGGCAGCAAATCGAAAGGGAAGCGGCTTTACCGGCGTCGAAGTTTATGCAAGTAAAGACTTGAAACACTGGGACAAACCACATCCTGTCCTGATTTTACCTGAAGATGCAGGCATTCAGGCTGTATGGGCACCAGAAGTGCATGAATATGAGGGCAATTTTTATCTTTTCGTCACCCTGACATACGAGGAGAAACTGAAGGAAAAGAAGCCGGTAAACAAAAAAAGCTGGCCTGAAATGCATATCCGTGGAACCCATATTTTTTACGCAGATAATCCATTGGGGCCTTTCAAACCATTCAAAGAAACATCTCATACACCTGAAGGATGGATGGCACTGGATGGCACTCTTTATGTAGAGGATGGTTTACCCTATATGGTCTTTTGTCATGAATGGGTTCAAACAATAGATGGAAGCATAGATTATATTCGTCTGAGTGAGGATCTCTCCGAAACAATTGGGAAACCTTCTCTTATGTTCAGGGCTTCAGGTGCTCCTGGTGCAATTCAGTCAACAACAAACGGGAAGGTGACTGACGGATGTTTCCTCTACAGAAGTACAATAAGTAATCGCCTGTTTATAATATGGTCCACTTTTATTCCCGGAAATGGATATTGTGTTCTCCTCTCCCATTCTGAATCCGGTAAAATCAATGGTCCAAGGAAGGAGCAGAAAATTATCTTTAGTCAAAATGGCGGGCATGGTATGATATTCAGAACATTTGAAGATAGTTTAATGCTTGCGCTCCATCAGCCAAACACCAATGGTAAAGAACGATTACACCTGTTTTATTTAACAGATAATGGAAAAGATCTTGTAGTTAGCGGGGAAGCAGAGTTGTAAGAATGGTATTTGCGTAAATTAATTATTCAATTATTTAAAATCACTTTGCATGTTTTTGCAATTAATTTCATAAAGCCCTCTTCCCTTTTAAAACTGATGATTTACGACAATATTAAAACAAGATCAACCTTGTTTATTTTTATTTAATCTAAATAATAGAAAGTAAATTATTTTTGTATTTTTGCAGAAATATCGAATTGAATATTTTTAGATTATTATAGGCATTGAATAAAAATATATTTTGGCTGGAATATTCTCAAATAAGCAATTGTCTAACCATTTTAGGATTATAAAATCGATCGAATAATGAAGAAAATAGATAGAAGAATTATTATAGTTGTAACGTTTATTTTTATTTTGGGGCTCTCCTGGGGGTTGATGAAATATCTGATATCATTAAAAAAAGCTCCTCCCATGCGACTTGCAATAGAGGCAAGAAGATATGTAAAAGCCGATACAGTTAATTACAAAACTATTTTCTCTCCGGTATCAGCTCCCGGGCGTTTGTCCTCTGTGGCCAAGGTAGTTTTGGTTGCCGAGGCTTCAGGAAAAATAATACAGGGGAACATTCCTTTAAAAGTTGCATCCGGATTTAATAAAGGGGATAAGCTTTTTGAAATCTACCCGGATGAAGCAGAGCTGGCATTAAAAGCCCGGAAAAGCCAATATCTTAATATCCTGGCCAATATCATTCCGGATATCCGGCTCGACTTCCCTGAAAAAGAGCAGGAATTCACAGAATTTCTGTCATCTATCAACCTGGATAAGCCCTTACCTCCTTTTCCCAAAATAAAAAATGAGAAAATGCGGATATTCCTGACAACACGGAGTGTACTGAGTGAATATTACAATATTCGTAAAGACGAACTTAAACTCAAACGTCATACAATAAGGGCTCCTTTTGATGGTACATACACCCAGGTTTACCTTGAGGCCGGTGCTTATACAAATACAGGTGGAAAAGTAGCAGAAATTATTAACACAAATGACCTGGAACTGGAAGTACCGCTGAAACGTTTCGATGCACAGTGGGTAAAAATAGGGGATCATGTAACTGTGAAATCTTCAGGACGCCAAATGGAATGGACAGGTAAAGTGATCCGTAAAAGCCAGTTTGTGGATGAAAATACACAATCCCAGACAATTTTTGTAAAACTGAATAATCACCGCTCAAAGAATGCTTTTCTTAGTGGAGAATATCTTATGGCTTATTTTTCGGGTCGGCCCATTGATAATGTAATGGAAATTCCACGCAATTGTGTTTTCAACACTAACGAAGTTTTTATTATTGTGAACGGAAGACTTGAAAAAAGAAGTATAAATATCATTAAACTGAATGAAAAGACATTGATTTTTAATGGGCTTGACAAAGATGAAATTATTGTTATTCAACCATTGATTAATGTACTTGAAGGCAGTAAGGTAGAAATACAGGGAGTTGCCCCTCCGGATGGACAAAAACAAAGCAGGAATACTGTAAAGAAGAAAGACAAACAGGGTAAACCAGTTAAAAAGTAAGCATGAGAAAGATCATTGAAAAATTTGTTGAGTATCCAATCTACGCAAATCTGATTATTGCTGTGGTCATTCTGGCTGGTGGCTTTAGTTATATTTCTATGAAAAAAGCATTTTTCCCGGAAACCAAAAGCAGGATGATCACTATTTCTGTTTTTTATCCGGGTGCATCTCCTGTTGAAATGGAGGAAGGTGTAACATCAAGAATTGAAGAAGCCATCAGGGGCTTGATAGGTATCAAGGAAATAAATTCCACCTCTGTTGAAAACCGTGCTACAATAAGCATAGAAAGTACCGGCGAATACCCCATAGATGAAATACTTATTGAAGTTAAAAATGCAGTGGACGGCATTTCATCACTACCATCTGCAGCTGAGCGCCCCATTGTTGCAAAACAAAGATCCCGGGCAATGGCATTGTTTATGGATCTCACTGCAAATGACAATTCAGCTGTAGACTTAATGACACTTAAAAATTACGCCCAACGGATTGAAGAAGATTTTATTAATTCCGGAATCATTAGTCAGATATCAATCTCCGGATTTCCCCAACCCGAAATTTCCGTTGAGGTAAAGGAAGAAGCCTTGTTAAGGCACAATCTTACTTTTGAGATGTTGTCCAGAGCTATTCTTAGAAATAACCAGGATATTTCCGGTGGACAGATTAAGTCGGATAATGAAGAACTTTTGATCAGGCTCAGGTCAAGAAGTACTGATCCTAATGATATTGGTAATATTATTTTAAGAGGTGAACCAGACGGTAGTTTTCTGCGGATACGCGATATTGCAGTAGTCAAAAAGAAATTCTCAGAAACTTCAAACAAAAGCTGGGTGAATGGAAATCCTTCTGTTTCATTGCGGATTGATAAACTTCCGGAAGAAGACCTTGAGGCCATTACTGATTATGCCCGGGAATATATGAAAGAGTTCAATGCCGAGGATCATGGGGTAAAACTTATCATGGCCAGAGCTTTTCTCGATATTTTACAAAGCCGGTTAAAACTATTGACAGATAATGGAATGATAGGAATTACTTTAATTATTATCTCCCTGTCATTGTTTCTTAGTATTCGTCTTTCCCTGTGGGTGGCCTGGGGCATTCCTTTCAGTTTTCTGGCAATGTTCATTTTTGCCAATATGTATGGGATTACCATAAATATTATGTCTTTGTTTGGAATGATCCTGGTTATCGGAATCCTTGTGGATGACGGAATTGTGATTGCAGAAAATATTTATCTACATTTTGAAAAAGGGAAAAGTCCTATGAAAGCTGCCGTTGACGGCACTATGGAGGTTTTTCCGGCAGTGATTACTTCTGTTGCCACCACCATTGTAGCTTTTTCACCCTTATTGTTTCTGGGGGGTACCCGAATGGAAATGATGATGGATATGGCCATTGTTGTTATTTCCAGTCTTTTATTTTCATTGTTTGAAGCATTTTTTGTTCTGCCTGCCCATCTTAGTAATCCAAAAGTACTAAGCCAGCGAAGCCTTGATGCACGTTATAAAGGCTTTAAAAAATATATGGAAGGATTTATTGTCTGGCTGCGTGACCGGATCTACCAGCATATGTTGATATGGTTGCTCAAATGGCGCCATGCTGTCATTGCTATACCTGTTGCTCTGTTACTTATTACAGCAGGATTATTTTTTGGTGGTCATATAAAAAGCACCTTTTTCCCCATGGTTGATTTTGACAGATTTGAAATAAATGTGGCGTTTACTCCGGGTGACGGTGAAAAACAAACCTTAGATTTTCTTAACCGATTTGAGGATGCAATATGGTCTGTAAATGAGGATTTGAAGGATCAGCTTGGTGAAGACCAGGATATTATTGAACGTGTAAATATTAATCTTGGAAGATCTTTTAGTGGTCAGGAGTCCGGGGCTCATGCGGGAACAATTAGTGTATTTCCACGGGATTTGGAAGGACTTCCTTTAACCGGACATGGAATTGCAAACATGGTACGGAAAAAAATTGGTCCTGTACCTGAAGCCAGGAAGTTTACGGTGGGTGGCAGAAACCGTTGGGGATCTCCCGTATCGATCGGATTGATGTCAAAAAACCTGAAAGAACTTGAGGCTGCAAAAAATTACCTTATGGATCGTCTTGAAGAACTTCCGGCACTAAAAGACATCAATGAAAATATTGCCCTTGGAAAGCAGGAAGTAAGACTTAAATTAAAGCCCAAAGCCTATTTCCTGGGATTGGATGAGGCCGCCATAGCCACACAGGTACGACATGGGTTTTATGGTGGACAGGCACAGCGGCTTCAGGAAGGAAGAGATGAACTCAGGGTATGGGTTCGCTATCCTCAGTCCGACAGATTAACTCTGGGCCAGCTGGAAAGAATGAAAATAAAGACACCTTCCGGTGAATATCCTCTGATTGTACTGGCTGATTATGATCTGGAAAGAGGCCCTGTTGCTATAAAACGATTTAACGGAAATCGTGAAATCAGAGTGGAGGCAGAAACCGTTGATCCCTTTGCATCTGTTCCTGATATTCTGAATCAGATCAGTACGAAGATCATGCCTTCTCTGCTCTCTCAGTATTCCGGTATTACATATACCTATCAGGGACAGCAAAAAGCAAGTAATGAAGCCATGAGTAAAATCATCCGCTATTTTAGTATTGCATTTATTATTATCATATTAATCATGGTATTACATTTTAAAAGTTTTAACCAGACCCTAATCATTATAATGATGATTCCCTTGTCTATGCTTGGAGTATTCTGGGGACATGGAATCCATGGAAAACCTCTCTCCTTAATGAGTCTTTGGGGTATTGTTGCTTTAACGGGAGTAATTATTAATGATGCCATCGTTTTTCTGGCAAAATATGATGGATTATTACTTCAAGGGAGAAAAGTAAAAGAAGCTATTGTGGAAGCAGGTATGACAAGACTCAGACCAATTTTATTAACAACAATTACCACAACCATTGGTATGTTCCCCATCATACTGGAGAAAAGTGTACAAGCACAATTTTTAATCCCAATGGCAATTAGTTTGGCATATGGTGTAGCCATTGGAACCATTTTTATATTGATTTTCTTCCCTGTTCTCATCATGTTACTCAACGATTCACGGGTTTACCTGAAACATATCTGGACCGGTATAAAACCGGCACGGGAAGACGTGGAAATCGCAGTTATACATAACAAGCGAAAACTTAAATACGAAAGTGATCAAGATTAGGATATTGATTATCAGCAATATATTTAATTATTAAGAAATTATTCCAAATGAACATTTACCATATAAAAATAATGCTCCTGTTTATTCTTGTTTATTTGTCCGGTCTATTTGTCCAGGCACAGGAAGAGGACTTATCCCTTTCTTTGTCCCTGGAAAAAGCCATGGAAAACAACTATGGGATTATCATTTCCAGGTCAGAAACAGAAATTGCTGGAATTAACAATGACTGGGGTATTGCTGGCAGGTATCCAATGATTGACTTTAGTGGAGGTTCATACAACAGTTATGATATGAATAATACAACTAACTTTTCCACAAACAGACTATCTGCTGGTGTTGGCTTAAGATGGACTATTTTTGATGGTTTCAGGGTGAAGGTAACAAAGGATAAACTGGATCAACTGGAAAGTCTGGCAAAAGGCCGCCTGGCCGTGGTTGTTGAAACCACCATTCAGGATGTGATCATGTCTTACTACAAGATACTTCTTCAGCAGGAACAACTAATTGTTTTAGAAAATGTTATGACTCTTTCAAAAGACCGGTACGATTATGAACAATCGCGGTATGATTTGGGTACCACGGCAAGTTATAATGTTCTTCAGGCAAAAAATGTTTACCTGAATGATAAAGCTCTGTTTATGAATCAGGAAATGGTGGTCAGAAATTCTGTCCGGAATTTTAATTTTCTTATTGGAGAGGAACCTGCCAACACGTGGAGATTTACAGAAGAATTTAAAGCAGGAAGTAAGGAATACAAGCTGAGTGACCTTCTTGATAAAATGATGGTAAGTAATCAGACCCTGCAAAACCAATATGCAAACCTGGTTCTTCAGCAAAACGAAATCAGATTAAAAAAGAGCAGCTTCTATCCTTCCCTGGATATCTCTGCAGGTATGAGAGATGACTGGATACGAGTTAACAGAGATGGTTCAGATCCCTCTGCTGGCAACGGACTAAACAGCTATGGTAATGTTTTGTTTTCCTACTCTATATATACAGGTGGAACCCGTAAAAGAGCCATTGAGGTTGCCCGGGTCAATGAAGAAATTGCCTCCATTCAGATTGACCAAATGAAACAAAGTCTGACCAACCAGCTGATGAACATATATGATTTCCACCAGGTTAGAATTGCTCTGCTTGAAGTTGCAAATGAAAGCCTTGAGGCAGCAGAACTAAACATGAATATTGCCGGAGAGAAATTTCGTTCCGGTGCAATTAATTCATTTAATTACAGGGATATCCAGCTGATCTATCTTAATGCTGCCATCCGTAGGCTGAATGCTGTTTATGATGTAATTGATTCACGGACGAATCTCACCCGGCTGATAGGTGGGTTTATTACAGAAAATTAGAATTTGCTAAAATGAAACGGGATTTTAGACCTAATAAATATTAAATTTTATTTCTCCCGTTCTCTCAGAAACCGGATCAGACTTTCCGGATTATCCGTTTGAATGCCGTCGGTTCCCCAGTTTAGAATTTTTGTCCATTCAGCCACCGTACCCTTCTTATCATCTGTAAAAACCATTACACTGTTCTTATGAGCAATTCTCACGTAATCCTCACTCAACTCTCCCATATCCGTAGAAATTACACGAGGATGAACGAGCTCAATCACTTTTTCAATATTTTTTGCAGGTCCAGGGTCGGGCATAGGTACACATTTATAACAATTGCTTTTTACAAGCATAATTGCATCCATATATAAAGCCGGAATGTACCATACAATATCCCGTTCCATGTTATAGCGTTTAATAATGGAAACCAGCTCTTCTACATTGGGTTCTTTCAGATCCAGATAAATACCAATCTGACCTCTGCAAAGCTGTAATATCTCTTCAAAAGTTGGTATTCGTTCATTTTCCCAGGAAGGCCCGACACGATTCCCGATGTTCATCTGCTTCAGTTCTGCCAATGTAAAATCACTAACCCGGCCTGATTTCCCATCTACATAAGCATCAATAGTAGCATTATGAACACTTACATACCGTCCGTCTCTGGTTCTTCTCACATCGATTTCAACAAAGTCACATCCCAGTTCAATTGCCTTCCTATATGCAGCAAGTGTATTTTCGGGAATTCCAATATGGGCACCACGGTGAGCAATTACATATGCTTTCCCATTCCTTGGTTTTGGAAAAGAGTCTTTTTCTACCCGCATAACTATTCGGTCCATCAAACTTACATGTACTGCGGAGGAATAACTCCGTTCATTATGAGGTACTTTCAAATGCCCTATTATCTCCCTTTCTAAAACATTGTCAAAGGCAGTCCATGATTCCAGTTTTGATTCACATATATTGTCATCATCCATCGCTTCATGCCATCCGGTTTTAGATGGCATATAATTAAATCTTTCCTGAGCAATTGTATTTTTTTGAGAATGGGAAACAACAAGAATTGTAAGGATCAGGATTGATCTTTTTGCAAATCCGGATTTTTTCATTTTCATATTTGTTAAAAACCACTTTAAACTCATAAATTAATAAATACGTATCAGGCTTACCCCGTGTGCTTGTACTTCCGTTGAAAAGTCTTTGGTATATTTTCCAAGGTCTTTTTGCCGCCACAGATCCCTGACCTGTTTCTCACCTTTAATACCCAGGTCCTTCCATGAAATATTCATCTTTTGAATTTCATTTCCGGTATTAAAGATACCTACCGCCAGAGATCCATCAATCATCGGCTTTACCATTACAAATTTCTGATCAGTTTTCTCCTGGAGTATAGCCTGTTTGCCCAAAGGGTCCTGATTTACGTCAATAACCTCATGATTGCATAAAACATTCAATGTGAACTTATCCAGTTTTGCCATGTCCCCGCTAAAAATCAAAGGAGCAGCCATCAAAGACCACATTGACATGTAGCTATATTGCTCCCAGGGAGTCAGGTCTGTAGGTTTTCCTTCTGCCATTTTATTTGCATTACCCACCCAGCCGATCAATATATAATCCGGATCATTCCAGGCACCGGGTTGTGCATATTCTGCATGCCCGGCATTACTGAAACCAATGGAATAAAACCCGGGAAGGTTGTTGCGGTGAGCCAGACCAAGGTCACCGGTTGTACGCCAGCAATTACCTACTTCACCGCCCCATTCCCAAACATTACCCATTCCATACTGGCAGAGATTTAATACGATATCCCTGTCCTGCATTTTTAGTTCGTTCCACATCAAACGATAGGGGCGGATGTAATAATCCGGATCACTTTTCTTTCCTGCCACTTTACCATAACTGCACCAGTCATATTTCAAAAAATCATAACCCCAGTCAGCAAAAGTTTTCGCATCCAGAGCTTCATGTTTGTAGCTTCCTTCATATCCTGCACAGGTATAGCGTCCGGGAGAAATATATAAACCGGCTTTCAAGCCTTTGGAATGAATATAATCTGCCATTCCTTTCATATCCGGAAATCGTTTATTCGGGATTATTCTACCCTGACTGTCTCTTCTTTTTCCATTTAAATCCGGATCCTTCGATTTTAATTTCATCATCCAGCAATCATCAATATTCACATACTGATAGCCATAATCAGCCATACCCGATGCAATCATCTGGTCTGCTGCTTCTCTCATAGTCTTATCACTGATCCTGTTATAATGGATATACCAGCTGTTCCATCCCATTGGAGGTGTAAGTGCCAGTTTATCGCCTACTTCCAGTGTAAATTTACGGGAAACGGAGCCCTGCTTATTACTGGCAGTTAGTGTTAAGGAATAGGATCCCGGCTTATTTACAACTCCTGACAGAATCCCGTTATCTTCATCAAGAAAAATCCCTTCCGGCATATTCCTTGCGGTAAATTTTATTGGTCTTTCACCTGTACAGGGTATTCTGAAAATAAGCGGTGATCCGGGCCTTAACCCAAAAACAACAGGTCCGGTAATCCTGGGTGTCAAAGGAGGTTCCGGGGTAAGAATGAATGCGTCATATTTCCCGTCAGATTTACTTTGAGACATTGCCAAAGCCGGCAGGACAAGTGCAATAAAAAATAAAAGATTTCTCATTAGAATTTTATTTAAAATATACTATTTTGCATTCTTTACCTGCTCATGAAAAGCATCCATATGCGCCTTTCCTGCCTCGGCAAAATGTGTGATACCTTCCCGTTCCACAACTTCATTAAACCGGGCATAAGTGCCATCGTATTTTGAATCTAAAGGAGCTCTTTTGCATTTCAGATACATCAAAGGTAACCGGGCCATCTCAACCCTTTTTCGGATGATATCGTTTTCTGAAATAAGCTCAGCTTTATCAAATATTTCATCGGCAGCCCTTATAAAATTATCCGTAAAAATCTTATCATCAGGCCTTAATCCCAGATGAATATGAGTATTCGGAGTAATCTGGTTATGAAGCAAATCAAAATACTCCCTGATAAACTGACCACTTCTTCCATAGTAGCCGTACATAAAGTCATTAATAACCTCATCCGCATTACAATCAGCATTCCATAGAAGTTTGGAAATCAGATAAGCCCGGAGTTCAGCAAATTCTCCTCCCCTGCTTTGATAGGCTCCCTGCTCCATAATTCCAATAGACTTATTCTCAATGAAAGATTTTATGTTCGGCTGCAATACCCTGAAATTAGGATAAGGCATAATATAATGACTGAAGTTTACAACATAATCCCAGATGTACAAATGTGGTGAAATCGAGGACCATTCTTCCAGATCTGCTAAAAACTCCTGATTTTCGGGGCAACTTTCAAAATCGTGCGCAAAACAACACTCAATGCTGCATAAACGGATCACAACATTCTCCTTTGGTGTGATCTTTTTCGGTGGCTTCCGTGTATATTGGTATGCCAGCGTTCCTACATATTTATCCGGAAAATCTTTCTTTATTCTTTCTGCCACCTGATTCACAAACCAGACCACTACTCCGGCTTCACTTCCCTCTTTTCTGGCTATGGCCTGACATTTATCACACTGACAGGGATTTCGCCAGTCATTCTGTGAAACAGAATAGATCAGGTTCGTGGGATTTTCCTTCATGGTTTGTTTTAAACGCTCCGTTATAATATCCAGCACATCAGGATTTGTAAGACATAACTGAGCATGATCGTGAATCCTTTTACCGTCAATCAAGCTGTAATATTCCGGATGCTCTGCATAAAATTCGGAAGGGGGCATGAATTGATAAAATGTATGCACAGCCCAGTACCCTTCAATCCCGCCCTCTTGTTTACGATATCCCATAGCACCATTGATCTTGTTGTGAGCAGCCCATTCCGGATCAAAGGCCTCATAATAGAAATCATTTCGCACCTGTAAAGTGGGTTTTTCCTGATGATAAATGTAATTAAAAACAAATTTTTCCCGATCAGGAACCAGGGTAACATCCGGTGTGTACCATCGTACACCAAAATAATCTTCCAGGAATGAAAAGACAGCATACATTGTTCCCCTTTGTTTTCCACCAGCCAAAATCAGATTAGATTTAACATTTTGATAAGTATAAGCCTCGTCCAGGGAATCCGGAAGTTGAAAAGCGGATCCTAACAATGCCTGTGCATGTTTATTGTATCCGATAATTATTTCATTTTCTCCGGGTTTGGACGTATCACCGGATATTTTAAAATCTGCACCGCTTATGTTTGACAGGTATTTCTGCAATTCAGAAGCTGCCCACCTTTCTGATTCGGAAGCATCTTCTCCTACTATTATCCGGTAATCAGATTCTTTATCATCAAATAAGTGATAATCTATTCTTTTACCTGCAAAGAAACCAATTTCCTGCCTCCATTTTTTCCCGTCCTTTTCTTCTGCATTTATTTTAATCAGGTAAGGTTTATAATCCTGATTCTTAAGCTCCAGTGGCATTTTCTGATCCTTGGTCCAGTCACCTTCCCATATTAAATCCATATCTCCTTTCCTGGAATATATTTCAAGGTTCACCGCATTAAACAAATCATCTACAACACCGGGTTCCATCGTACAACGAAGTTCAGGCCTTCCTTCGGTTGAAGTTACCACCCTGAAAAACGGCCTGTTTCCGGTATATGTTTCAATATTGAATGGAAGTACACGGGCGCAGAACTCCCATTTATTGCCTCTCTCTTCGATCTTTAGTAAAATTTTATTTGTACCCTTTTTGAAGAATACAGGAATCAGATCATCATCCGGTTTGCATCCGCGTCCACCCCGATAGTCCCAAATCTGTTCTCCGTTTACCCAGAGCCTTCCTCCATCATTTGTTCCCAGCGAGAAAAGATAAGTTTTTGCTTCCGCCACAAAAATTTCCGTATAGGCGTATGCAGCAATAAATGAATACCCTGAAATTTCTTTATCCAGGTCAATGATGGAATCTGTTCCGGAATAAGCCGTCCATTCTATTTTGGTACTACCCAGCTTAACTTTTTTACCGGTTTTAACCACGGGATTACTTTCACCTCCGTACTTCGAAAGAAAATCTTTTTCAAATCCCGGTAAATGCTCTAATTCATTCACACTTTTTTCAAGTGGTAAGGGTCCCAGTAGTGTCCAGTTTGTTATCCAATGGTTCAGGACAAGTGAGTTTTGTTGTCCGAATGTTTGAACCGGAAAAAGAATTGTCATCAAAATAAATAATATTGTTATTATCTTTTTCATAAGCTTTTATTTTATTGATAATCTTTCTATTAGCTTTGTCATTTCCGATAGCCATCGGAACCATCAAAACAATTTTTACTTCTTTGTTTTTCAGGGCACTTACGTACCCGTTTATAAATATTAGGCTATATTCTAAACAATATTTTGTAATTTTCAATGCTTATTGCATGGAAAACCGCATCAGCCGTTCCGTTATTTGTGGTTTTACATATTTTTTAAGGTAATCAGGGTAGCCCAAACCCCATGGCGACGGACCAACATATTCGGATTTTTTACCTGTCATTTTAATATATCCTGCTGTAGAAATTTCCACCAGGGTAAAAAGCGGATCTTTATAAGGTGCGGTATATTTTATCCATTTAAAGTTTTTGTCCACCTCATCGCTGTATCTGATATATTCGTACTCTTCACCAAGCCATTTATAGGACATTGAATTGATCGTTATATACCAGATATTGTTTATCTCTTCTGCATAATCATGATGTGTATGGCCGTTAAAACAACAAATAACCCTGTATTTTTTCTTGGTTTTATTATGTTCTTCAAATATTTTTCGAACTTCCTTGGAATTTTCTATTGAATAACGCTCACCCGGAATATCCGGATCTGTTCCGATACCCTGATGAGAAAAAATGACGATTGGCTCTTGTGATTTTTCCAATTCATTGCGCAGCCATTCTATCTGTTTCTTCCCAATGTAGGATTGGTAACCTTTCAATCCTGCTTCCTTTTTATCATTCCCGTTCAGTACAATAAACTTAAAACCATTGCCTGAGAACGAATAATACGGGCTTTCCATCCCCCTGTAATCAATCGCCTTTTCCAGGGATGTTCCCCCATCCATTTCATGGTTACCTATTACATGGTATTTTTTTCCCGGAAATGAGTTCCAGATGGCAAAATATGGTTCATACTCTTTTTTGGGAATTCCAAAATCACCCAATTCTATGATAAAATCGGGCCTGGCAATTTTCATACTGTCAATAAACCTTGTAATACGTTTTTCCGAATCATGCATGGTAGGGAGATGTACATCGGAACACATGCCTATCTTTACTGTCTTAACCTCCTCTTTTGGAGTACAATTCATTAATAAAAAAACAGGAATTACAATTATATAAAGGATTTTTTTCAAGGGTTTATAAAATTATTAATTATTTGCATATCCGGCATTTATAAAATAATAGTAAATTTAATCAATCCGTCTCAGGATATTCTTTTTCCGCTCATTCAAATCTACTACCAATGGAATCCGTTTTTTTGATTAAAGTTACATAAATAATTTCAAATTTTCATTACAGGTTTTATCCACTTAAAACCATAACTAATGAAACAAAACTTCTTCCGGTATTTCTCTTTTACTGATACCAGGACCTTTCCATAGCAGTCTTAGTTCAGTTTCGCCGCCCATCTGAAAATCTTTTAACAAGATTGTGTGAAATCCTTTTTGAAGACCAATTGTTCCGCTTCGTTCACCCAGCCAGTCGGTACTTTCGTTCGATGCGATGAGTTCATCATCTATCCATAATGCCGCAGCATATTCAGTATCTGCATAGAAAGTATAAATTCCTGTTTCAGGTATTTTTAGATACCCTTTGAAAACGAGCCCGTGATTCTGAGCCATCTTAAACCCGATATCAGAACTAATCTTTGTGGTAATACCACTTTTCAGTACAGGATACTGGTCTATCTGAGCAGTACTTTTGCAAACCCAGACTTCACGATAATCATACCCAATTCCCCTTTTTGCATTGTTCACCTCCTTTGCCGGAGCCCGTGCCAGTTTCCTGAATCTGACACTTGATGTGTATCCCGGATGGTATCCATCTTTAAATGATTTCACCTTTAGTATGCAGGATTTATCTATACTTATCGTTTCCCTGTATGCATTTGATTTTCTGCCCGGTTCGCTACCATCTGTGGTATAAAAAATCTCAACATCAGTCATATCACAATTAACAGAAACATCACTTTTATCATTAAAAGTAACCACACCATCGCGGTTGATCTGCCTGTCTTTAACAATTATCCGGGGCATTGCCGCAACTTTAAAAGTTAAGGAACAGGGTCGGTCATCTCCTGATGATGCCCATAAAGTATTTGGTTTATCGCCCAGAACAAACTCCATTGTTCCGCCATTCATTATATCATTATGCTTCAGATAGGACTTTGTATATGGCTTTCCATTCAATGTAACTGACTGAATGTAAATATTCTTGTCTCTATTGTTCCGAACAGTTATCTTAAACTTTTTCCCGTTTTCAAGATTCATTAAAAGTTCATCAAACAAGGGAGAGCCAATAACATAATAATCCACTCCCGGGGTTACGGAGTAGAAACCCATTGCACTGAGGACATACCATGCCGACATCTGACCTGCATCATCGTTCCCTGCCAGTCCGTCAGGAGTTACATCGTATTGGGTTTCCATAATTTTACGCACCATCCTCTGGGTTTTCCAGGCTACTCCTGCATAATTATACAGATATGCCACATGGTGACCAGGTTCATTCCCATGGTAGTATTGGCCAATCATCATCGCTGATGCTTTGCCCTGATAGGTCTTCCTGTTTTTTATCCTAAAAAACTGATCCAGCCATGCCTCAAATTCCTTATCCCCTCCCATCATTTCTATTAAACCATGAATGTCCTGCAATACAAAAGTTGAATACTGCCAGGCGTTTCCCTGGGTATATTTACGTGTGTATTCCAGTGGATCGAAATCAGCCATCCATTTGCCTTTTGCATCTTTTGGCCGCATAAATCCCGTTTCCTTATCATAAAGGTTTTTAAAAAAGTTCGCACGATTACTGTAAAGACTGTATGCTTTTTCATCCCTGCCTTTTGCCACCTGAGCCAGGCTCCAGTCATCAAACGCAAATTCCAGACTCCTTGATACCGCCTGATCGGTGTAATCATAAGGGATATATCCAAAAGTTTTATATTCATTCCTTTCCTCAAAGGGCATTTCAGCAAGACCCTTCATCCCTTCGATTACTTTCTGCACATCATATCCCCTGATACCTTTCACATAAGCATCCGCAATGACCGGCAAAGAATGATAACCAATCATGACCAAAAGATCATTACCTGAAAGTTCAAATATTGGCATACTTCCAGAGTGTTCGTACCGCTCGATAAAAGTCCGGATGAAGTCACGTGTTTTTGACTGGTTGATGATTGTCATCAAAGGGTGCAAGGCACGAAAAGTATCCCACAACGAGAAATTTGTATAATCGGTAAAGTCTTTGGCTGTATAAACCTTGTTATTGGTACTGCGATACCTGCCGTCTATATCCGTGTTCAGCGAAGGCATGATACATGAATGATAAAGCGCCGTATAAAATATCGTATATTTTGAAGCGTCTTTACTTTTTATAACAAGCTTTCCGAGCTCCTTGTTCCATGTTTTGCGGGCATCTTTTTTTACCCGGTCAAATTCCCATCCCTTTATTTCTTCCAGGTTCTTTTCGGCGCCTTCCATATCAACCTTAGAAACAGACACCTTAAGCATTACCATCTTTTTACCCTTAAAACGAAAGAATGCCTTTAGATCTTTAGCAGATGCCTCCATTAAGTTATCCTTAACCCGGCCTGTTACAGATATTCCATGTTCATTAAAGTCTTCTGAAAACTCAGCAGCAAAATATAATGTCTGAAAATCCCTTAAACCACCAATAGATTTTCGCATCCCGACAATCCTGTTTTTACCGGTAATTTTCAAATACAAACTGTCCGGTCTATCTTTGATTCCATGCGTTAGGTCAAGGACCACATTCGCGATTCCATCCTTAGGAAAAGTGTATTTATGAAATCCGACTCTTTTTGAAACAGTAAGTTCGGCAATTATATTGTAATCATCGAGAAGCACTTTGTAATATCCCGGTGATGCCGTTTCATTTTTATGAGAGAAGGATGAACGGTATCCACTGTTAGTATCAGAACCTTCACCTGCTGAAAGCTGAACTTCTCCTATTGTGGGCATAAACATAAAATCGCCACCGGCACCACGTCCTGTGCCACTGTACCGGATATGGCTGAATCCCATTATCACAGAATCAGAATAATGATATCCTGTGGCACAATCATTCCCGGTAATCCGGGTATCAGGGCCGGGTTGAACCATTCCAAAAGGAAAAACAGGACCCGGAAATGTGTGCCCGTCACTATCTGTTCCGATAAAAGGATCAACATATCCGGATAAGTCTTCAGATGAATCGTCCAATCCGGAACAACCGTAAGAAAACAGTAAAAAAAGAATCAAAAATTTAGTGATCCCTAATGCACAATTTATATTTATTCTGTCAGCTATCTTTTCTTTGTAAAGTTTCAACATCCTACCTGGTTTTAAGCTACAGGAAAACGATCATGAGCGCCACCCATTTCACCGTGAATATTTATGGCGATAAAAGAAAGAATTGCAAGAAAAACAATTATTAAAAACAGATACATTAGCCAACGTTTAAATTCGAGCTTATCCGTAAGCACTTCAAACATTGCAGGACTTTTCATATTAAGCAAGAGATAAATTAAAATGATATTAGCTACGTACAGATGGTGGTTTAAGCTTGTATGACCTGCAAACAGCCCTGTAATTGCATAACTCACAAATGCATATACAATAAAGTAGAAAAAGAAAAACCACAAGACATCACTTCTTTTATACCCGGGGATTCTCAGCTTCCATAACAATGTTACCATCATTACAATCAATAAAGCAACAACAAACCAGGTACTGAATGCTGCCACACCTGCCAGATTTGGAATATCACCCAACCTGCTCAGGAAATGTTCAAGTCTCAATGATTCACGGAATACGATCAAAGGAATCAGAACTACTACGATAAACAATGCAGCCCTGTTCATCCACTTCTCCGGAACCGCATCATCCCCGGGCCAGACAGAGCTGAATACACCGTAAGCCATCCCCGTACCACCGAAAAACCCAATACTGTATTCCATAACATTCCACATATTAAAGTCTATTTCCAGCACATTCCCGACGATCTGAAGGAAATTACCAAAACCAAATCCAAAACCTCCTCCAAGTGCAGCAAATACAGCAACACGGATAGCCGAATTGCGTTTTTCCCTTGCCATATACCATAACATCGCAAGACCTGCACCGAGAATTACTGCCCAGGCCTCAGATCTGGGCGGAGTCATTAAAAAACCCAACTGTTCCACTAAAAAATAATAGCTAATTAATCCACCTGCCGTCATTTCGGCAATCAGCCGTCCCCATTTTACTTTGTTATTCTTAACCGAATCCAGGGTAAGGCCAACCAAACCACCTCCAAGAAGACCAAACAAAGACCCAATGACAAACAACATGGTAAGCCCGTAATATGAATTGATAAAATTATCCGCACGTCCGTAACCCACAACCATTCCATAACTGATCATACCACCGGCACCCCAACCCACTGCTGAAGCCAGGGCAATTAAGCCCGCCTTATTATACCAGTCTTTTCTTCCGGATGCTAAAACCAATGCCAAAGCACCAATGCCACCGGCCCATGCAGCACCCTGCTCATGTCCGAACTGTCCTCGAATTGCCCATGCCGTAGCCAGAGACATGGCAACGACAAGAATACTGATCCATTGTTTTTTTTTCATTATTTTATATTATTTACAGATATTTCTATTTATTTTCATTTCTTAGCACATATGGCTCATTCTCTGAGAAATCATCTGACAGTTCCTGCAACAACTGAATATCATCACCTGTATCTTTTGCCAGTGTAACCGCAAAAATCCTTATCTCTGAATTATCCGGCAATGTAATTTTATCTGTGTTTTCATCTATATCAATTTCATATTTAAATATATAGGAATACTCATAGGGTACATTTGCAGACGGATAGGCAAAATGATGATGTGAGGCAAACCAAGCTATGTTATCTTTTTTCAAATAAGGCTCATTCACATCATAAACGGTATAGCCATCCACCTCAAACTGCCTGTCATAATGCTGGCCTATAAAACCCCGCCATCGCGAAATACCCAGCTTAACTTTTTTCCCGTTCACAATAAAATCATCCGATAAATCCTTATAGGCAGCAGCCAGAATATAAAGCTTATTATAATCACCTGAAGGTAATTTTATTTCCTGCCCGTCACATCTGACAACATTGTTATGCAAATCTTCCCTGCTTCCCATTTTAAAGACCAAACCTTCGCTTGTTATCTCATCAGGGATCATTTCTGCCGGATAACCCCTCAGATTTCCATGGCGTGTAGGATCATAGGGTCTTTTATAGAAGGTACCATCCGTCCTGTTATCATCGTAGCTCATTGCATCTTCATTAAAAGGCAGGTCAACAGGCACCTGGGCAAGCTTAATCTGATTCTTTGGTGCCAGTTTAACAGCAAAGCTACGGATGGTGTAATGCGACAAATCAAACTTCAGTTTCTTGCCGGAAATCTTTGCCTCTCCTGTCTTTTGCTCCTGACCGTTTACCTCATAAGCATCTATAATCTCACCGGGAAACTTTAAAATAAGGTTATTTACATCACTCCCGGTAAGTTCGTTTACACGAACAATATAATAATCACTGTTCTCAGCTTTTTTCAGGGCCATCAAACCAGCTTTTGGAGAGCTGATACCCATAAATGAAAACTCCATGCCTAACGATCCTTTATGTTTCGGGGCTTCAAAAGCGATCAGCGGTTTGTTTAAAAACTCAGCCTGCCATTGCGTCTCACTTTCTGACCAGTCACCTGAATGGCTGTACAAACCATATTTAACATCCTGTATACCCCAATCCTGAGTTGCCTGATATAGCCATGTGGGACACCTGTCGGCAGAGGGTGTGTAAAGCAATGTCAATCGCAGGGTATTTTCATCCGGTTTATCAGAGCCGTACTTACAATCCTCCAGAACAGACACTCCGAATTTACCGGATTTATCAGTCAGGTCAAACCACATCTTCGATGGCACCTCAAACTTCTTTTCATGGTTCGTATTCCGTTCAACAGTTCCAACGCCAAGATTGTATGTGGCATAATCATTCTCCGCAACAAAGGGGAATGATGCTTTCAGGCTTACTCCTGTTGACTGCCAGTTAATTTTATTGGCAAACTCTATTCTTTTTCCAGCCTCACCTGCAGACAAACTCACAATTTGTGTGATATTTGAATTCTGTCCTTCGCTGGTAACTTCAAGAGCAACCCGTACAGGCCCGGATTCAATTATGTTGACAGACACATTTTCATCCATAAAAGCAAATGCAGGATTCTTCCTGTCGTACCAGTACATATTCCATGCAGGCTCTTTCTTTGGATTCTCATGTAAGAACTCAAGACGGGCTGGTTTTGAAAGAAGCTCCCGGTTCTGCTTCTTATCCAGAATACCGACAATATCACCCTTGTCGTTCAATGTTACTCTGTAATATTCATTCTCAATGGCATTGGGTGTTATGGAAAGTTTTGAAACAGTATATTTTGAAGGTGCCTCTGCCTCACGAACATCGTATACGGCAAAGCCCAATGCAGGAACTTTAGCAATGAATATAAGCTTTAGTTTATTTTCATTTCCTGAAATAATCTGAGACGGGACCTCTTTGCCTTCATGGTCAAATACTTTTATGAAAGAAGGGTTTGTTGTAAATTCCAGCTCTGCAGTACACACATCTTCCCTTTCAATGGCCACAGAATTGTGTACAACTACAGGCCGGCCTTTGGTTTGTGTATTAAGTTGTGAGGACACTCTCCCGGCTGAATTTTTCCAAACTTTTACAAAACCATTCTGCGCAATAAACTCATCATTCCATGACAGGTTAAAAGCACTGGGGATGGCTGTCCCGGTAAGTATATCATGCATCTGACTTCCGAGAAGCAAACTCCATGACTTATTTAATTTTTCCAAAGGATAATCTGCACCTGTATGATAATTTGCCATAACAGCCATCAGCTCAGCCTCCTGTGCAAGTATCTCATTTTTCCTGTTCATTCGTTTCATGTAGGACTGGGATGACTGGGAACCGGCACTGTGCTCCACTAGAAACAAGTCTCCCTCAAAAACAGGTAATTTCTTTTTTATCTCAGGTGTGATATCTTTAAACATCCGGTCCGATGAAGTCAGTACAATTTTTAGTTTACTATCCGGATTATTCAAACTACCCTCAGCATTGACCAGATCTCTTTCCCGTATTCCGCCACCCATATCACCTGCACCATAGTATCTGTATCCGAACATAATACCATACTTTTCGTAATCCTTCTCCACACGATCAACCCATTTTTTATCAATATCAAGCCGGGGAAGTATGTCCCCGTCATAATCGGTAGCATCAAGTACCGAAACCAGACCGTTCCCATCCGGACCGTTCCAGAGACCTATATTGAATGGTAAGGGTATGGCTGTTTGAAGATTAGGTATGGTTAACTTCTGGGTAGAAAAACCCAGAACACCTGCATGATGCAACACTGTAGGAAGGCTTGCCACAAAGCCGAAACAATCCGGCAACATATAATCAACACTCGCCTTACCAAACTCCTGCCGGAAATAATTATTACCGTACAGAATATGCCTGATAACGGACTCTGAGGAAGAGGTATTCACTTCGCCCTCATCAATGCTGGATCCGGAGACAAACCAACGTTCCCTGGCAACATAGTATTTCAACTTTTTAAAAAGTTCCGGATAATACTCCTGCATAAGCTGATATCTGCGGGCTCCCGTAAAATTGAATACGTAATTGGGATACTTCTCAAACAAATAGAAATTCTCTGCCATTGTGTTTCTGAGGTATTCACTCACCGTTGTTTTGTAATCCCATTCATACTCGGAATCCAGATGGCTATATCCCACAGTATAAAGAACCTTCTCCTTTGAAATGTCATAATTATCCTGATTTCCGGTGCTTTGACCCAAAACCATAAGGGGGCATAACAAAACAATAATATTTAAAAATACGCTCCTCATAATACGCTCCAATTTATTTTTATCTCTCTAGTGTCAAGTCAAATTAAATTTGTCATTTCGAACCTGAGGCACGATGGTGAGAAATCTCCTTTAATTCAAAGATTTCTCAGTCATACTTCCCTGCCTGCCGGTAGGCAAGCTTCGAAA
>JANTGF010000009.1 GCA_024763075.1 Bacteroidales bacterium
TGGATTTAAAGGAGTATTACCGGAAATGGGAAAGGAGATCAATGCTTCGGAAATGATAATGACGTTGGGAAGTAGTACGGCTATCATGGCTGCCAACTTGAGTGTGCTGGGCCCAAAGGTAACTTTTATCGGAAGAGTAGGGAAGGATTCTTTTGCAAATCAGATTTTTGACAACCTGAAGGAAAAAAAAGTAGATACCTCTAATATTATTCAATCAGATGAGTACAAAACAGGCATCACTGTTTCTTGTGCCTACGGAGACAACCGTTATGCCGTCACCTACCCTGGAGCAATGGATCATCTGACCATAAAGGATATCAAACCTGAAAGTCTCAGGGAGGCAAGGCATATGCACTATAGCTCTGTGTTTTTCCAGAAAGGAATGAAACCGGATCTGGTAACTTTATTTAAGATGGCCAAGGACCTGGGGCTGACGACCTCACTGGATTGTCAGTGGGATCCCTATGAGAAGTGGGATATTGACCTGATGGAGCTCCTTCCATTTGTAGATGTTTTTTTACCCAATCTTGAAGAACTGGAACTCCTGACCGGAACTGACAGTCTGCAGAAAGCTATCAATAAAATATCAAAAGTGGCAAATATTCTTGTCATTAAAGACGGAACAAACGGTTCGCACCTGTGGAAGGAAGGGAAACTCATTCACCAGTCAATATTCAGGAATCCGGATGTGGCTGATGCCATAGGTGCCGGAGACAGTTTTGATGCAGGGTTTATTTCCCGGTTCATTCAGAACAAACCTTTGAGTGAGTGTCTCGAGATTGGATCTTTAGCCGGAGCCATAAATACAACACAACCGGGAGGAACAACAGCATTTGTTGATCTGGAAACCGTCAGAACTGTAGCTAATAATAAATTTAACAAAAAGATATGATTCTTAAACAAAAACTCAAACTGCTTAAGCAGGAAGGGAAGGCCATTCTGGCAACTAATTTTTACAACTATGAAACCCTGCGGGGTGTAGTAACTGCGGCAAAAGCACAAAACACTCCGGTCATCCTGCAACTTTCGGAGAGCTCCATTCATTATATGGGTCTGGAAACTGCTTTGGGAATGGCCCGGGCTTTAATAAAAGCAGAAGGCATTGAAGCATGGATCCATCTCGATCACGGGAAAGACCCGGAGCTTGCAAAAGCATGTATTAATGCAGGATTCGATTCTGTAATGATAGATGGCAGCCACCTCAGCTTTGAAGAAAATGTAAACCTTACACGTCAGGTAGTTTCCATTGCTTCTAAAAAGGGTATCAATGTGGAAGCAGAATTGGGTTATGTTGCAAAACTGGGTCAGGCACAGGAGTTTGACTATACCAGCCCTGAAGATGCCAAGAGATTTGTGGAGTTAACCGGAATTGATTCTCTTGCTATTGCCGTAGGCAATGCTCATGGTTTTTATATGGAAGAACCGCATCTGGCAATCGATGTAATCCATAAAATCAAGGAAATAACACCAGCTGCACTGGTTTTGCATGGGAGTTCGGGGATCCCTCATGAACAGGTTCAGGAGGCCATCCGCAACGGAATTGTAAAAATTAATCTGGCGACTGAAATAAAAGACACTTTTATGAAATCGTTGAAGAAAATATTAAGTGAAACAGATCAGATAGATCTCCGCCAGACATTCCCCGGTGCCATTGCGGCTGTATCTCAATTGCTGGCTATGAAGTTTACCATGATTTCAAATGCATAAAGGAGAAATACCGAATTAAAAAAAGTAAGGAACACAAATTCCTTCTATTTAGAAGCCAGGGATTCTCCATTTAAAATTCAGGATTACTCTCAGGAAACAACTTTTTTTACGCTTTCCCTTATGATCAGATCTCCGGTAATAACGGTTTTTGACGGGGGGAGCTTGTCATTGGTATTAAATTTTTCAATCAGAAGTTGAGTTCCGATTTCTCCTATTCTTTTTTTCCTGACATTGATTGTTGTCAGAGGTGGCTCTATCATACTGCTGGTGGGAAGATCATCAAAACCGATCAAAGAAATGTCTTCAGGTATTTTATAACCAAATTCTTTAAATGCCTTTATACAACCCAATGCAATTATATCATTCGCTACAAACAATGCACCGGGCACTACAGCGTCTCTTTTAAGATAGGCTGTCATATCATTGTATGCACCGGTAAATGTAGAATCAACAGTAAAAATACATTCGTTGCTACAGGATAAGTTAAAAGATTCCATTGCTTTTTGAAATCCGGTATCCCGCAGTTTGAAGTTTTGAGTTTGAGTGTCAGTCCGGATATACCCAATGGTTTGATGCCCCATATCAACGAAATGTTTAACAGCCAGATAAACCTCATCAAAATTACTCATATCAACAAACGATGCAGGCACAAAATCAAAAAAAGTATCTATAAAAACTTTGGGCTTTTTAATCTGATTCAGAAGTTCCACGTCTTTTCTGCTCAATTCGGTTCCGAGGATAATAAGTCCGTTGGAATCGAAATTATCAATCAGGTTTAAAACTTTTCTGCTAAGATTCTTATCAATCGAACTGATTTCTATATTGTATCCGGCTTTGCTTGCTGCATTCTCAATTCCCTGCACATAATCAGAGATAAACACATCATGATCACGGTTTAATGTATGACCATGCTTTGTAATTTTAAGAAACTTAATGGATCCTTCCCTCACCTGCTTATAAACACTAAATTCCCGGCTCTCTTCTTCCAGTATTTTAGCAATCTTAAGAATATTATTCCTGGTACTTTCACTCACACCAGGCTTATTATTTAAGGCAAGAGATACAGAGGCAACAGATACGTTGGCCTGTTCCGCTATCTTTTTCAGGCTTACTTTCATGCGAAGAGACGTTCAATTGGGTTATAAACTCAACTTAATTTCACTAAAATTGTTTAATAGCAAAGTTACAAATAAAAAAACAGATTCACGAACAGGATTCAAAGATTCATACATTTTTTATAAAATAAAGTTTATTAGTTTATAATAAAACTTAGTATACTGTCCACGTATACAGACTATTAAGCAAGGAATAAGTCAGTTGTCAGTAGAAAGTTAAAGCAATTATTCCAAATATCTGATAATAATGATTCGAATGGTTTTAATTAAATTTATTTAATTTTCAGCTTTTAAATTAAAGGGTGCCTCATGTAAATGAAGTAAGCTGAACTAAAACTCAAATATTCTACCAGAGTATCAAAAATACTCTTTCTTTTCATAAAATAATCTTTACTGTCAGCTCAGGTCTTTTGTATGAAAACAAAGAACTGACAAAATCTACAAATAAATCTATATATAATCAAAATAACTAAATTTTATTAAGATTTTGCAAATGTCATTTAATTACCTGACTATCAATATGTATTTCCCATACAACCTCAATTTTAATCTAAATATAAAAGGAAATAATTACTTGTTGTATAAATTTTATTTATTATATTTGAATGCATTTTACTTAATACATTTGTTAAAATTTATCTGTTGTCTGAATAAATCTAAAACTTAAAAACTATGTTAATTATTGATTCTTACAGTACAGCCATCATCATGTGTGTCATCACCATGTTATGCTGGGGTTCCTGGGCTAATACCATGAAGCTTTCAGGGGAAAAATGGACATTCCAGTTATTTTACTGGGATTATTCACTGGGTGTGTTGTTATTTTCTTTACTTCTTGCTTTTACTGCCGGGAGTTTTGGAGAAAACGGACGCCCATTTCTGGAAGACCTCTCACAAGCCGGGATGAAATTCCTTTTCCTGGCCTTTCTTGCAGGGGTCATTTTCAATCTTTCAAATGTTTTACTGGTTACTGTAATTGATCTAGCAGGTATGGCCATTGCCTTCCCGATTGGAGTCGGACTGGCCCTGGTGGTGGGTGTCGTTACCGGATACATTGGTGATCCGGTAGGAAATCCGGTCCTTATTTTTACCGGACTGGCAAGTGTCATTCTTGCGATAATTATTGATGGTATTGCTTACAGCAAAATCCCTGCTGAAGGGAATAAATCAATTGTAAAGGGGATAGTGCTTTCTATAATCGTAGGTATTGTAATGGGACTTTTTTATCCATTATTAGTGCAATCTATTACAACGGATCTGATGACTCCGGAACCGGAGAAAATTACTCCATATACCGCTATTGTAATGTTTGCGTTGGGATTGTTTCTTTCTTCCTTTATCTGGAATTATTATCTGATGCGGAAACCTCTGGTTGGCACGAAAGTTACCTTCAGTGACTATTTCAAACTGGGCTCACTGAAAGATCATCTGGTGGGCTTGCTGGGTGGAACAATCTGGATGACTGGTTTTTCCTTTATGACAATGGCTCAGGATCAGGCGGGTACAGCCATTTCCTATGGCTTGGGCCAGGGAGCCACCATGATTGCTGCCTTCTGGGGTGTATTTATCTGGAAAGAATTTAAAACTGCGCCAAAAAGTACAAACAAACTTATTACGGCAATGTTTATTTTATACATCCTTGGCCTTTCACTTTTAATCATTGCAAAAACAAACTAAAAACCTATTTATCAATAAAAATAAAAAAGTATTATCATGAAAAAAATAATGAACAAAGCCGAAAATTTTGTTGATGAGATGCTGGAAGGTATCCTGGCAGCACATCCAACAGAATTAACAATTGCAGCAGACGATTTAAGATGCATTATAAAAGCCGGAAAAACACCAAATAAGGTTGGAATCGCAACCGGAGGAGGATCAGGACATCTACCCCTGTTCTTAGGGTATGTTGGTGAAGGAATGCTGGACGGTTGCTCTGTAGGAGGCGTTTTTCAATCCCCGAGTTCCACCCAAATGCTGGAGGTAACCAAGGCCATTGATCAGGGAGCAGGAGTACTATACATTTATGGAAATTATGGAGGAGATATCCTTAATTTTAATATGGCTTCCGAGATGGCAGAGATTGAAGATATCAGGGTAGAACAGGTTATTGCAGGTGAAGATGTGGCTTCTGCACCAAAAGGGGAAGAAGGAAAACGCAGAGGTGTTGCAGGAATATTTTTTGTTTACAAGGCTGCCGGAGCTATGGCAGACACACTGGCCTCCCTGGATGAAGTAAAACGGGTAGCACAAAAGGCAGCTGATAATGTAAGGACCATGGGTGTCGCATTAACTCCTTGTATTGTTCCGGAGGTAGGGAAACCCTCTTTTACCCTGGAAGACGATGAAATGGAAATAGGTATGGGTATTCACGGTGAACCGGGCATTTCCAAAGGTCCGTTGAAAACCTCCGATAAAATAGTGGATGAAATGCTTAATCCTGTCCTTCAGGACCTTCCCTACGGTACCGGAGATGAGGTTGCTGTTCTGATCAACGGACTGGGTGCAACACCAAAAGAAGAATTATACATAATGTACAGGAGAGTACATCATATCTTAACGGAAAAAGGCATTTCTGTTTTCAAAGTATATATTGGCGAATTTGCCACGAGTATGGAAATGGCAGGAGCATCTGTTTCCCTGCTGAAACTCGACCAGGAACTAAAAGAACTCTTATCAAAACCTGCAAACACTCCGTTTTTTGAACAAAAACAGTTATCGTTATGAATACCATTGGTTTAAATGAGTTAAAGACCATCTTTGATGGGCTGAAAAAGCTCATGGATGAAAAACGTGAGTACCTGATTGAACTTGACGGAGTAATGGGTGATTCCGATCTTGGAATCACCATGCAGAAAGCTTTTACAGCCGCAAACGAAGAGGTTCAAAGCTCCGGGGAGCAGGATTTGGGTAAGCTTCTTATGAAAACAGGCATGAAAATTGCCCAGGCAGCACCATCCACCATGGGAACACTGGTTGCCACAGGATTTATGAAAGGAGGAAAAGCTTTATTTAAGACTGAAACTATTTCTTCAAAAGAACTTGCTGTGTTCTTCAGGGCATTTACCCAAGGCATCATGGATGCCGGGAAAACAGTTCCGGGAAATAAAACCATTGTTGATGCTCTTCATCCGGCTACATTAGCCCTTGAAGATGCAGCTTCCGGAAATAAATCGATTCCTGAAGCTCTGAAACTGGCCTATGAAGCAGCCATTGGTGGAGTGGAAGCCTCAAAACAAATGAAGGCACAACATGGAAGGGCAGCTTACTATCAGGATAAGTCGATTGGAGTACAGGACCCGGGAGCTACCGTTGGAGCATTTATTTTTCAGGCTTTTTCTGAGGCCGCAAATTCAGGTAAATAAGTACTAAGAGAATGTGTGGGCATTAGTCATAAATCAGAACAGTTTTCCATACCTCTTTTGCAAATATTTGTCTAAAGGAGACAGAAAAATAGTGTAGGAATACTTCAGGTTAAAAAACCGGATTTAGATCAATCGGTTGTATCCATGTATCTGCTGCCTGCTTCATAGAGATAGTGCATCTTATTTACATCTTTAACCATTTTTCTGCCTTCAGTACATTCATTTTCGCAAAAGAAGATTGATAAATATGAGTATTAAAATAGTAATATCATCAATTGCACTTGCTTTTATTTGTGATGTATTGACTGTTACCGGGCGGCAGGTAAATTCAACTGATAGTATAACGATTTACCCGGCAGAATACACCCGGGCCCTAAAAAACCCGCTTATGGGTTTCAGAGAATGGAATATTAGCACCCTAAATGAATGGGCTACCGTTGGAAAATATTATGTGGGCTGGAATGAACTTGAAAACAAGGCAGCCGATGGTGTAAATAAAATCATTGACTGGACCAACGAACATTTTACAGGAATCGCGGATAAAAACTTTAAAGTTGTGCCCCGGGTATGGCTTGACTACCCCGGGAGAGACCCTGCATGGCCTGCCGACATGACTGAGGGCGACTACACCAGCGATCAGTTTAAAAAAAGAGTGAAGGCATTTGTCAGGAAATTAGGCATGGCCTGGGATAACGACCCCCGTATTGCCTATATTGAAATGGGCATTATAGGCAAATGGGGTGAGCAGCACTCCCCTGAACCTTCCATTGAAATGCAGAATATTCTGGCGAAGGCTTTTATGGATGCTTTTAAAAATAAAAAGGTTGTGAGACGGCATCCATGGGATTTTACGGATTATAACTTTGGCATTTACTGGGATTCGTTTTCTCATGCAAATGAAGTAGTTACGCATGAAGCTGCTATGCTGGCCATGGGCGATTACTGGAAAACGGCAATTATTGAAGGTGAAACAGCTTATGACTGGGGAGATTACAAAATTCAGCCGGGGGATGATCCTGATGACACTGTTACCGATACAATTCACAGGCACTTTCTCGAAAACTTAATATATGAATTGCATTGCTCAGGCCTGGGATGGGTAACTCATTATGATGCAAGCAACCCTGCCGCAAAAGCAGGAGGAGAAGAGGTTCAAAAAACTTTTGGATACCGATTTGTGATTGAAGATTTCACCTACCCTGAAAAAATTGAAGCAGGTACACCTTTTAATGTTTCTTTTTCAGTGGTAAACAAAGGTGCTGCTCCCTTTTATTACGATTGGCCTGTTGAACTATCACTTTTGGATACAAACAAAAATGTGGTATGGAAACAGAATTTCAGTAATGTGGATATTCGTACCTGGTATCCGGGTGAGGACTATGACAAAGCCAAAAGAGAATACAATATAGCTCCTGAGAAATATCTGATTAATAGTTCTTTTGTTTTAAATGCACCCATATCTGCTGGTACTTATATCATTGCTGTCTCCATATTAGACCCTGCAGGCAATTTACCTTCTTTGCGATTTGCGGTTAATAATTATTTTACCGGAGGACGTCACCCTATCGGTTATGTTGGTTTTGGTTCAACACCATCGGATTTTAAAATTGATCCCGGTTTATTTGATGATCTGTACGAGGATAACTCATTGCACTATGATCCCGGTTTTGAGCCGGAAACTCCTGTAAAAATAATATTGGATTGTGATTTCGGGGATGACGCAGATGATCTTGCCGCTTTGCTTATGCTTCATCATATGCAGGACAATGCTGAATGTGAAGTTCTTGCAATAGGACAGTGTAACTCTACCCCCAAAGCTTTGCGCGCAATTGATATTATAAATACATATTATGGCAGGCCTGATATACCATTGGGGCAACAGCAAAGTGACACCCATATTGGAGATCAGTATATTACATTTTTAATTGATAACTATCCTGAATTATCCGATCTGGATTACAACTATAACCCGGATGTAATTGACTTATACAGAAAGACTCTGGCAGCTGCACCCGATCATAGTATAAAATTCATTGTGGTAGGGTTAAAAAAGGATATGGCTGACTTAATAAAATCCGGTCCAGATGAATTCAGTCCCCTGACAGGCAGTGAATTAGTGGCACAAAAAGTAACGGGGGTCTATGATATGGGTGGAATATTTCCATCAGGTAAAGAATTTAATTATGAATTAGAGCCTGCCTCAACCAAATATTATATGGAGAACTGGCCTACACCCATGTGGCTTGCAGGAAGTTGTGTAGGAGGAATTCATATTGGGGAAGATCTCCGATTAATGAATACTCCTCCCGGAAAGGCAATGGATCATAAATTAGCCGGTAACGGAGGGATTTACTGGGATGGAAAACCTGTTGAAGACTACCAGCATGCTTTTGATTGTGCCCCAACTATTGCTGCCGTCCGGGGTGATGATACATATTTCAATTTAGTTTCAGGGTGCAATAAGGTGAACAACGATGGCAGCAATTACTTTGTACAGGGAGACACCTGTAATCATACTTATGTTGACTGTGGTAATCAAAAAGTCAGTTTTGAGTCAATTGGAGATGAAATTGAAGATATGATAACCGCAGCACCTTTATTAGGGAATGATGACAAATACCAGCTATCTGTTAACATTGTCGGCTCGGGTAGTGTAGTTCCTTCAAGTGGAAGATTTAAAAAAGATTCCACAATATCCCTTGTTGCAACACCAGATGCCGGCTATATCTTTACAGGCTGGAGCAGTGATGCCAGCGGAACCGATACTGTACTTAATATAACCATGCAAAGTGATTTATTTATAACAGCTACTTTTGTTTCAATTACTTCTGTTTTTGATCAAAGGGAGAATAAGTTTAATTATCAGATATATCCTAACCCGTTTAAAGATTTCACACTTATTGAATATACAATTACTAATCCGGTCTTTGTAAATTTATCCATCTATAATCTTTTGGGTGACAAGGTAATAACTTTTGTCAGACAAAAACAGAAGGTCGGAGAATATCAATTTATCTGGAAGGGTAGAGATGTTTTTAATAGCAGAATAAAAAACGGGACTTATATTATCAATTTACAAATTGGTGATGTAGTATTTAAAGAAAAAATAATCCTGAATAATTGATCTATATAAGTCGTACTGATCTGGTATTTTGTCAGCCATATAGAAAATAAACATAGATTCTAAAGACAATGCGGAAATTACTTTTATTGAGTATAATAATCTTACTATCTTCTTTTATAACTTGTTGCAGTCACAAAATTGGAAAACTTACACTTTGGGCTTCTGTAGAAAACACATCTTTTAAAAACAAATGGCATTTTTGGGTATATCCGGAAAATCAGAAGTTTAATCAACTGATGATTATAATGCAATTATTCTGAGCGATGAAATGATAGGAATAGAAATATACCTTTTTTATTAAATAAAAATATTTGAGATGAAAATATTATTTAAACCAACAGTATTTAGCCTGTTAGCAGTGGTTTTCTTCACTACCTGTTCTCAGCAGCCTGAAAAGAAGATTCATAAACAAACTAAAAATCCTGTAAAAATCATTCTTGACACCGATATTGCCAGCAATCACGATGACGTTGGAGCTATAGCCGTTTTGCATAGCCTTGCCAATTCCGGTGAGGCCGAAATTCTGGCAATGGCCATTTCAGAAACCGGAGAAAGTGCCAGATGGGGTGCCCCCTGTGTAGATGCAATAAATACATATTTTAATCGCCCTGATATTCCCATTGGAGTACCTGCTCATGGTTTTGAAAAAAATTTGGTCGGGTATAGCCGGCAAATTGCCCAACAATTTCCTTATACGCTGGATACAATCTGGGATGCGACAAAGCTGTACCGAAAAGTATTGAGTGAACAGCCGGATACCAGTGTGGTTATTGTTACCATTGGATTTATGACCAATATTGCAAACCTGTTGAAGTCAAAACCGGATGAATTCAGTAATCTGAATGGCCTTGATTTGATAAAGAAAAAAGCAAAGCAATGGGTATGTATGGCAGGTAATTTGGTTGAGGGTGGCCGGGGCACAAACATAACTTCCGATGCTCCTACAACCAAATTCGCTTTTGAAAACTGGCCACGTCCCATTCTTTTCACCGGAACCGAAATAGGAAGCAAGATTCTCACAGGCAAGAGGTTGCCCTATATGGAGGACCAACCAAATCCGGTTCATCTGGCTGCAACCATCGGAACATGTTCGGGTTGTGGAAATGCAAGTAGCGACCAGATCACAGTTCTGGCCGCGGTTCGTGCAGTTAAAAGATATTGGGATATTAATTCCAGGGGATATTGCTCTATGTCTGACAATCCTGATATTGGTTTAAAATGGATGGATAAACCGGACAAAGACCATTCTTACATTAAAGAGAGGATTCCAAATATTCAAATGCAGGATACCATTGAAGACCTGATGATGGATTTGCCAAACAAAAGCAGACAGGCTTTTTTCACTCTTCCGTTGGATAATACAATTCAAATTGTCAGGAATAAGAGATTTGGTTATAAACTGCCCTATTACAATTTCAACAAAGGAGATATAACCCTGATTTTCAAGGATTTTCCTGATTGGATTTCTTACCTGAATGATTCAATATTTGGTATGGCGCCTGACACTATAGCCTTTATGAAAGATTTATTTACAGTTGTTTTATTCAATAATAATATGGCTAGTGATACAATAACTGTTTCTGTCTCTGTTTTGAAAAAGGAGCCATTGATTTCAAATGTTCAATATGCATCCGGGTATAATTATGTTTCAACTAAATGGTTAAAAGAAAATGAAAGGTTCTATGCCGACCGGAACAGAACAATAAAAAGTATTCCGGATGATTTTAAAAACAGTTTGTGGCTCATATCACCTATTAATACTACCTCCGGCAAATACTATCAGGGTGAAAAGTTTGTTACCTTCAATATAAATACGAATGCAAATATATTTATTGGATATGATGCAGATTTTCTGGATTTTTTACCCGGCTGGTTAAACGACTGGGAAAATACCGGAAAATTCATCATTGACAACTCTGATCGTAAATACCTTGTATTCAACAAGCTATATAATAAAGGGAAGGTTGTCCTTGGAAACCTTACAACTCATGAAAAAGTTTATAAGCCTATGTATCTTATTCTGGTAAAGGAAGTCAGATAGTTAAGAAAGTACTACTGTTGTATTAAAATATTATCTTAGGAAGGTTGTTGAGTTGCATGTTATGAAATTATTCGAAGATATTGCAGACAGATCCTAGTGTCAAGTCAAATTTAATCTGTCATTTCGAAGCTGAGGCACGATGGTGAGAAATCTCCTTTAATTCAAAGATTTCTCAGTCATACTTCCTTCGAAATGACAAATAGTAACGTCATAATATAATTGACTCAACATTAGTAATTATTTTATTTAATTTTTAGTAAATTGTAATCATAATTAAATGAACCATGAAAAGAAAATGTAAATTCCTTCTTCTGTTGGGTAGTATTGTCATGACCATGTTGCTGGCAGGTTGTTCAGGTAATCAGGAACCCGCTAATGTACATATTACTCCTCTGGAAAATCTGGTTTATACGGGAGATAAAGTCACTTTTACGATTCAGGAAAGGAATGTGGGTGATAATCTTTTATACTGGGATTTTGGTGACAGCACACAGTCAACAGGCAAAAAAGTCAGCCATACTTATGACACACCCGGCGTGTATTTTGTTCAATTGTTCTCAACTGAGGAAGATGGGATGAAAAAACAATCTTCCTTAATTCTTAGGGTGCATAATACAGGAGCACAAATAATGCCTCAGGTTATACTTGATACTGATGCCCGGAATGAAATAGATGACCAACACTACATTGCTTATGCCATGTATAGTGAGATTGATGTGTTGGCCATTAACAGCATTCACAATGGTACAGACTTTTCAGAAGAGGTAAACTATGGAGAAATTTATTATGTATTGAGAAAATTATGGTATTCTGATTTTCCGGGGGCAACCCCGCTGGTATTTCGGGGGGCACCTCATAAATTGAATCCTCCGGAAAATGGAAAGTGGGAAGATACAAAGCCAATTGTCACCGATGCTGGCAATGCCATTCTTGCAGCCGCCAGAGGGGCCTCTCCGGCTCATCCTGTATATGTGATACCCGTTGGGCCATGCACAAATATTGCAAGTGCATTGATTCAGGCAAAAAAGGAAAACTTTGATTTAGATAACAGAATTCGCGTAATCTGGCTGGGTGGAGGACCTATAAGTGCCGGTGAAGAAACATACAATGGCAGCAATGATCCCTGGTCGGTTTATGTGGTTGGCAAGAGTGGCATTGATTTTACTATTATGCTGGAACATCCAACGAGTGCGCGTTTACAATTCAAAAAACCGGAAGATGCAAAGCTGTATCCTGACAATCAGATTGGGCACTATTTACGGGATATTGTTCTTTCCCGGATGAATCTGTATGGCAATGATAAAAAATCATTATACGATCTTACAACCATATCCACCGTTATAAACAATTATCTTGGTCTGAATTGGATAACTGAAATAAAAGATATGCAAATTGGAAATAAAGAAGAGAATTACATTTGGAAACCAGTTGAAGGAAAATCAAATATTCATGTTATTCTGGATATAGATGAAGAAGCTATGAAAAATGATTTTTTTAATACCCTCAATGAGAATCCTACAAATCTTTTAAAAAACAAATAATTTCCATCATTAAGTTTAAACTTTTTCCTTAATCTGTAAATTAATCATGAGAGCTACTAAAACTTTAAATAAGCCTGGAAGATATTTCCTTATTTTTATAGGATCACTGGCTTGTATCCTGTTTTTATCATGCAATCCAAAAACTGTTTCTGAGACCAGTATGGCCTTTCAGTATGATAAAGAATTCAAGATCAACAAAACCATGTTAAAGGACAAGATCATGGGTGGCTGGGCAGGCCAGACCATAGGCTGCACCTATGGAGGGCCTACGGAATTTTCTTATCAGGGTACAATGATTCAGGACTATATTCCAATTGAATGGAATGACTCAATGATGGAGATAACTTTCAAAGAATCCCCGGGTCTTTATGATGATATATACATGGATTTGACTTTTGTTGAAGTTTTTGAAAAAGAAGGGCTGGATGCACCCGCATCTTCCCATGCAAAAGCATTTGCAAATGCAGGTTACAAACTGTGGCATGCAAACCAGGCCGCAAGATACAACATATTGCATGGAATAGAACCACCGGCAACAGGGTACTGGGAAAACAACCCACATGCCGATGATATTGACTTTCAGATAGAAGCTGATTTTGCAGGCTTAATGAATCCGGGAATGGTTAATTCTTCTTCTGAAGTATGCAATAAAATAGGGCATATCATGAATTATGGTGATGGATGGTATGGAGGGGTTTACGTTGCCGCCATGTACTCACTGGCTTTTGTTACAAATGATATTAATGCTATTGTTTCTGAAGCATTAAAAACGATTCCTGAGGAAAGTGAATTTTATCAGTGCATTCATGACGTCATTTCATGGCATCAGCAATTCCCTGAAGACTGGAAAAGAACCTGGTTTGAAATACAGAAAAAATGGTCATCTGACATTGGCTGTCCGGATGGGGTATTCAATGCATTTGATATTGATGCAAAGATAAATGCTGCCTACATTGTAATTGGCTTATTGTATGGCAATGGTGATTTTGGGAAAACCATTGATATCAGTACCCGCTGTGGCCAGGACTCAGATTGCAACCCGGCCAGCTCAGGTGGTATTCTTGGAGTGGTTTTAGGTTATAATAAAATACCTTATTTTTGGAAAAAGGGACTCCATAAGGTTGAAGACATTGACTTTAAATATACAAATATCTCCCTGAATGATGTTTATGAAATGAGTTACAGACATGCTCTGGAAATGATAAAAAGAAATGGTGGCAGGGTGGAGGGTGAAAATATTACAATTGCTCCTGATAAACCGATTGCTGTCAGATATGAAAGATCTTTCAAAGGTCACTATCCTGTAAAAGTTATTGATTTGGGTTGGGGTGGTAAATATCTGGAAACAGGAAAAGATCCGGAATACAATTTTACTTTTAAAGGAAAAGGATTCATCTTAAAAGGAGTAGCTGAAAAGCTGGAAACCGGTCTTGCCAACAAAGATTTAATTGTGAATATATTTATCGATAATGAACTATATGAGCAGGTGAAACTACCTACGGCATTTCGAACACGTAGACATGAGATTACCTGGAAATACAACCTGCCGGATCATAATCATAAAGTAAGGATATCCTGGAAGAATCCCGTGGAGGGATACCGGATCCGGATGGATCAGGTTATTGTTTACGGGCCGGAACCTGATTAACGATTATTCATCAAAATAAATGAATTGTTTAAAAACTAAATGAATTAAACCAATGAAAGAATTTACAAAGAAAATGAATAAACAGGGATTGTATTTCCTGTTTGTTATTGCAATTACATTCACACTGAATAATAAATTGTCTGCACAAAACATTTTAAAGGGGCCCTATTTGCTAAAACCCGGAGACAAAAATATGACCATCCGGTATGAATTTGACAGTAAATCTGACTTTGTACTTGAGTTTGGAAAAAACAAGAAATCTCCAAAAGAAGTAAAGCTTGTTTTCAGAGAGAGTAAAAACGGAGGCAATCTTTATGAAGCAAATCTTAGTAATTTAAAACCAAATACTACTTATTACTACCGGCTGCTAAAACCCTCAACAGATGAATGGTTCTCTTTTAAAACTTATTTGTCCGGCCAGCAAAAGTTTTCCTTTGTTGCCATGGGTGACAGCAGGAGCCACCCGGATATATTTACCAAAATAATGCAGGAAACGGAAGGTGTACATCCGGATTTCATTATCAGCATGGGTGATCTGGTCGAGGTTGGAGCTGATTATGAAGAATGGAAAAACTTCTATTTTTCAGTTGTTAAAGGTTTTGTGGAGTCAACGCCCATTGTAAGTACCCTGGGAGATCATGAAACTAATGGAGATAACGGTGACTTATTCCGGTATTTTCTCAGGAATAACGAAACAGTTGATAAACAATGGTTCTCCTTTGATTATGGCGATGCGCATTTTATTTCTTTAGATTTCAGGCATCCGGATGACCAGGAGATGATAGACTGGTTTATAAAGGATATTACATCAGCAAACAAAAAATGGAATTTCGTATATATGCACAGACCTACCTATAATTTTGGTGGACACAGATCGGATTGGGGTATAGATACCTGGCCGGACTTATACAGAAAATATAAGGTTGATATTGTTTTTGCCGGCCATTCTCATCTCTATGAAAGATTCTATCCGGTAAGACCTGATAATGAAAAGAATGGTTTTGCTGTAACCTACATTACAACCGGTGGCGCTGGTGCAGGACTGTACGAATCCGTAAAAAACAAGTCTTTGCTGGCAGTAACTGAGTCAGTAAATCATTTTGTGGATGTAAAAATAGATGGGAATACATTAAAACTCAAAGCCATCAGGATGGATGGAAGTTTACTGGATGAACTGGAAATAATAAAAAACAAAAAAGGATATAACAAGGCTTATGAAAATGCAATTGTGTCGCAGGAAAAACTCAATACAATTACCGGACTAAATTCTGCTATTTCTAATAATTTATCAGATATCCCGCTGTTTACTGTACCTGCCAGGTATCATTTAAACCTGCGGTCATACACCTCTGAAGCCATTCCTTTTTCAGTTCAGATAATGGATAAATCTGCCGAATGTTATAAAGTTGAAGCTTTTAAAGATACTTTGCAAGCCCATGAAAGGAAAGAAGTAAGCTTTGATGTTTACAGAGTTAAAGACATAAGTGTTTCAACATGGGGAACCCTGACTCCTGAACTCCGACTGAAACTAATCTACGAATATAATTCTAAAACAGATACCATCATAAGCAAAAGGATTAACTACTGGCCCGATCATGATTATTAAACCCCTTTATTCATGCAGTTTACTTCATTCCTGTATGGTAAAGGAGGGAATTTATAAGATGATAAAATAAACTCCGGAATATGCTTTTTGGGAAAAATAAAGTATATTCATAGGCAAATTAGAACCTGTTTCATTTGAACCAAAAGAATGGTGCCAAACAGAAAAGTTGTATTCAGAAAATTAGTAACGGTTTGCTTTTTAGCATCATTGGCAATTTCGGGGATCGCTCAGGAATGGAAAGTTTATCCGTTTACTCCTGAAGGGAGCCTGATTTCCTTTCCAAAAGATGAGGGCAGACATCCTGATGAACCCGTTGAGTGGTGGTACACTTCAGGCCACATTACAGGAGAAACCACAAATACCCCTTACAGTTTTATGATCAGCTATTTCTTCAGCCCAAAAGCCGGTTTTGACGGTTTCAGGATATTTAACCTGATGAATGATATTACCGGAGAATTCTTAACAGAAACTATGCCTCTCAACTACAGCATCTTATCTACCGACAGTCTGAATATTCAGGCCCGGATTTTTGCAAGAGGAGAAGAATACTGGCATAATAAAACAGATCAAAACGGAAAAACCCGGCCCTTTGAGTATATTCTTTCTGCTGCTACTGTAAATGAAGCACTGACAATTGATATCATTGGAGAAAAATCACCACTGATCATTGCAGACAGCGGATTCATGTACCAGGGAGAGAATTCCTACACCTATTATTACTCTCAAACTAAGAATACAGTCACAGGCACCATTACTTTTAACAATATCACGGAAGCTGTAACCGGAACCTCCTGGATTGACAGGCAATATGGTAATTTTAATCCATCTACAGAGCAGGAATATGAATGGTTCTGCATACAGCTGTCAAACAGAATGGACCTGAACATATATAATGTTTTTACAGCTAACAATGAAATCCCGGATAATCTCCGGTATAATATGATGGCCGTTTACAAAGATAGCTTAAGCCAGTTTACCACATCCAATTATGAACTTGAACGTTTGGCTTTTCAATATATGCCGGATAGTCTGAGATGTTATTCAAGAAAATGGAGATTTACATCTCCTGAAGAAAACATTGATTTGACGATCACAATACATCATAATAGACCAGAAGTGTTTTTACCTTTCCGCTTTTTTGAAGGTTCTACATCAGTTGAAGGAACTGTAAACGGTATTCCGGTTACCGGGAAAGGCTTTGCCGAATTATTGCATTCGTATGAAAAACCACAATTAACCATCACCTACCCCACATTAGGATACTGGAGCTGCTCCTCTCCCATCACCTGGCAACTGAATAATTTTGATGAAGCCAGACCCCTAAGATATGATCTTGAATACAGCACAGATCAAAAACAAACATTTACACCGGTTGCTCAGGCAATTACCGATACTTTTTACTTATGGAGCAACCCTCCTGTTTCCATTGGTGACAGTTGTTGGTTCAGAGTTACCGGATATTCAGTTGACACCACCCTGAAAGCTACGGTAACAAGCTCAGAACGCCTGATCGTAAATACTACAAAAGTCCAGGAAAACGAAAAATATTTGACTATCTACCCAAATCCGGTTGACGAATTGCTCACAGTCAGATTTAATAAAGACTATTCAGATATAAGCTACCGGATCATTGATATTAAAGGGGAAATACTTCTTCAGAAAAAGGAACCCGGAAGTAATCAAATTTCAGTAGATGTGGGTGGACTTCCATCAGGAACTTATTACATAGAAATAACCACTTCTGACACAAAAATGATTTCGGGTTTCATTGTCAGGTAATAAGCTTACTCATACACCTGTAGTCTGTGCAGGTTAAAGTACTGCCCTTCCTGCTTTAAAAGTTCTTTGTGCCTGCCTTTCTCAACAATCTTTCCTTCCTGAACCACACAAATCTGATCTGCATTTTGGATTGTTGAAAGCCTGTGGGCGATCACAATTGAAGTACGGTTTTGCATCAGCTTAAAAATAGCATCCTGAACCAGTCTCTCAGACTCCGTATCAAGTGAGGAAGTTGCCTCATCCAGAATTAGAATAGGCGGATTCTTTAATAAAGCCCGGGCAATACTGATTCTCTGCCGCTGGCCACCGGAAAGTTTACCCCCGCGATCTCCAATATTCGCCTGATACCCTCCGGGTGTATCCATGATAAAGTTATGGGCATTAGCAACTTTGGCAGCCTTAATAATATCCTCTTCTTTTACTCCTTCCAGTCCAAATGCGATGTTATTATAAAAGGTATCATTAAATAAAATCGGATCCTGATTAACAATCCCCATCAGACTTCTCAGATCTTTAATCTTATACTGGTCAACCGGAATATCATCCAGAAGAATCTGCCCGGAATTGGGTTCAATAAACCTGGGTATCAGATCAACCAGTGTAGATTTACCACCACCTGACTGGCCTACTAAAGCAATTGTCTGTCCCTTATTTATTTCCAGATTAATGTTCTGCAATACCGGTTCCGTATTGTATTTGAAACTCACATCAACAAACCGAATGGAACTCTTAAAATCCTGTACAGAAATGGCATCCGGCCTATCCATAATTTTCTCATCCGCCTCCAGTATCTCATTGATCCTGTCAACCGATGCCATTCCTTTTTGAATGTTAAAAAATGCTGCAGATAAGCTTTTGGCAGGAACAATGATCTGTGAAAAAACAATGATAAAAGCTATAAACTCTTCCGGACGAAGATCAGCTTTTCCTCCCAGTACTAGGTTTCCCCCATACCACATAAGTATCATCATTACCACTGTACCCAAAAACTCACTCAAGGGCCCGGCAAGATACCTCCTCCTGAAAACACGACTTTGCAACCGCGTATAAACATTATTTGCTTCATGGAACTTTTGGGTGGAATGCTCCTCTGCATTAAATGCTTTAATAATTCGTAAGCCAGACAGGGTCTCCTCTATGACCGACAGAATAAAACCCATCTTTTTCTGTCCTTTAAATGAAGTTGTTTTTAATTTCTTTCCCAACCTGCCAATAAATATGCCACTGATGGGTAATAAAACAGCAACAATTAATGTAAGCTGAATACTCATGCTTATCATATAGGAAAGGAAGATAATAATCGTTGCCGGATCTCTGATGATCATCTCAAGGGAACTCATTATAGATATCTCAATTTCCTTAACATCGCTGGAGATTCTGGAAAGAATATCTCCTTTCTTTGATTCTGAATAGTATGATAATGGCAATCTCAGTATTTTATCATATACATCATTCCGGATATCCTTTTCTACTCCCGTACGAACCGGTGTAATAAAATAATTGGCCAGGTATCTGAATAATGATTTAAGGAATGTTATGATGACAACCGTTATGCTAACCATCAACAAAGCTGTAGGCTTCCCGTGGTCAATGATCAGAGAACTCATATAATAATTAAAATTGGCCATCATGGATTTCATGGAAAAAGGATCAAGAGGCACCTTTTCCGTAACAAGTTGCTGGGTCTCAAATAGTATCCCCAGAAAAGGAATAGCCATAGTAAAAGAAAACAAGGCAAAAACAGCGGAAAGAATATTAAAAACCGCGTTTAATACTGCCTCTTTCCAGTAGGGTTTAACATAAACAAGTATGGACAGGAATTTTCTCATATTATTTTTTCAACCTCCCTCTTTAAGATTCTGAAATGCCCGTATAATTCTGAGGAGTAATCCGCAAAAGTTCTTCTTTTATTCCTTCGGTTACTTCCAGTTGTTCAATAAAACCCCGGATGGCATTTCTATCAATTTTTTGATTCTTCCGGGTCAGGTCTCTCAGCATTTCATAGGGATTAGGAACCCCTTCCCTGCGCAAAACAGTTTGTATTGCTTCGGCTACTACCATCCAGTTATTTTCCAGGTCGGCATTGATCTTTTCCTGATTCAGGATGAGTTTATTCAGGCCTTTGATTGTTGATTTGAAAGCAATTATGGTATGAGCCATAGGAACCCCTATATTCCGCAAGACAGTTGAATCCGTAAGGTCTCTCTGTAAGCGGGAAACCGGTAATTTTTCCGCTAAAAAGTGGTAAATGGAGTTGGCAATACCCAGATTACCTTCAGAATTCTCAAAATCTATCGGATTTACTTTATGGGGCATCGCCGATGATCCAACTTCTCCCTGTTTTATTCTCTGCTTAAAATAATCCATGGAAATATAAGTCCATATATCCCGGTCAAGATCTATCAGTATCGTATTGATCCTCCTGAGGTTATCAAATACCGCAGCAAAAGAATCGTAATGTTCAATTTGTGTGGTGACATGTGAACGACTCAGCCCCAGGGCATTCTTCACAAAATCATCGGCAAAAAGTGACCAGTTAATCCCGGGATAGGCAACATGATGTGCATTAAAGTTACCTGTTGCACCCCCGAATTTTGCTGCTTTGGGGATTTCAGGCAAAGTTGCTGTTTGATTTTTCAGCCTTTCTGCAAATACACCTATTTCCTTGCCCAAAGTGGTAGGAGAAGCCGGCTGTCCGTGTGTTCTGGCAAGCATCGGAACATTGCTCCATTCTTTTGATAATTCTTCCAGTTTTCCCAATAACTTGTTAAGTAAAGGAACATAGATTGCATCCAGGGCATCAAAAAAAGATTTGGGAACCGCTGTGTTATTAATATCCTGTGATGTTAAACCAAAATGAATGAACTCTTTAAACCCGGATACGCCCATTTTGTCAAACTCTTCTTTCAGAAAATACTCAACTGCTTTTACGTCGTGATTGGTTACTTTTTCGATTTCTTTTATCCTTTGAGCCCCTTTTTTATCAAAATCCAGATAAACTTTCCTAAGATCTTCAAATCGACCTTTTGGAAAATCTGTTAACTGTGGTAAAGGGATATTACATAATGCAATAAAGTACTCCACCTCAGTAAGTAACCTATATTTAAATAATGCAGCTTCAGAAAAATAAGCAGCCAGTTCTTTTACTTTACTTCGATACCTTCCGTCCACCGGAGATATGGCATGTAAATCATCAAAATCCATAAACCATCATGTTATTTTAAGGCAAAGGTAATATTTTTATGCTTTGGGCCGTCCATTGCATTCTGACAAATGCATTTATTTCTCAATTGGATTAAAACAAAAAAAATATTTCTGCAATAAATGGTAAACAGTCTGATTTTTCCCTGGTATTTTCATGCATTATTATTCCAATGTTTTTTTGTAATTTCACAACGGATTGAAAAAAATATTTTTTTAAAACTGTTGCTTTTTAGGGGAACTTGTTTCCCCGCATAAAATATAAATTTCCAAACCAGCATCCGCCTGATGAGCCAATACAGAGTTTCTGCCGTTTCATACCTGAACACCCTGCCTTTTATCTATGGGTTGAAACAACATGATTTTTTGAAAAAAATTAAACTTTCACTTGATAATCCGGCCGTTTGCGCAGAAAAATTATTTACAGATCAGGCTGATATCGGACTGATACCGGTAGCTGTCATTCCTCAGCTCCGCAATGCCCGGATAATTTCGGACTATTGTATTGGTGCAAAGGGAAAAGTAAAATCAGTTCTATTGTACAGTACGGTTCCTTTGGAACAAATCAAAATGATATGGCTCGACAATCAGTCGAGGACATCTGTTAAATTAATCCGGATACTGGCCCAAAACTACTGGCAAATTACCCCCGGATGGGATAAGGCTCCTCCTGGTTTTGAAAAAAAACGATTAGAAAAAGGAGAAGCCGGAGTAATTATAGGTGACAGGGCATTTCCAATAACAGAAAAGTATCCGTATATTTATGACCTCTCGGAAGAATGGGAAAATTATACCGGTTTGCCTTTTGTTTTTGCGGCATGGACGGCTAATAAAAAAATTGATATGGATTTTCTGAAAGAATTTAACGATGCATTAAAATACGGTATGATGCATCTCAAAGAATCTGTAAATTCTTATTCAGACTATCATTACCTGGATAAAACATCTCTGCTGTCGTATCTGAAGAATAATATCAGTTTTTCCCTGGATGAGCAAAAGCAAAAAGGAATGAATCGTTTTTTTGAAGAACTAAACAAACTAAATACACTGTGATAATGCATAACTACATTCTGAGTATTATATTCATCTTCGGCTTTCTGATCAAACATGACACAGTAAAAGCAGTACAAAATGATACACTGAATCAAAAAGTGTTGGTTTATACTTTTAAAATCAACAAGGAAATTTCAGAACCCATGTGGAGGGTGACCAAAGATAGTTATGAAGAAGCAAATAAAATAGGGGCTGATTACATTCTTATACACATGAATACATATGGGGGTATGGTAACTTCCGCTGATTCCATCCGCACAAAAATCCTGAACAGTAAAATACCCACATTTGTATTTATTGATAACAATGCTGCATCTGCCGGAGCTCTGATCTCTATTGCCTGCGACAGTATTTACATGCGTCCGGGTGCAAGTATCGGGGCAGCCACTGTTGTAAATCAATCCGGGCAGGCCGTCCCTGACAAATTCCAGTCATTCATGCGTTCCACCATGCGAGCTACTGCTGAGGCACATGGTAAAGACACCATCATACAGGGGAATGATACTATTTTCAAATGGCATCGCGACCCTGCTATCGCAGAAGCCATGGTTGATCCTTCCATTTATGTAAAAGGAGTGAGCGATACAGGAAAAGTGTTGACCCTGACTGCCGAAGAGGCCATAAAAGTAGGATTTTGTGAAGGTGAAGCTGAAAACATCCCGGAAGTCTTGAAACTGGCAGGAATTGAAAATTATGAACTTAAAGAATACATTCCTACTACATTGGATAAGATCATTCATTTTCTTGTAAACCCGGTGATTTCCGGTTTACTTATCATGCTGATCATTGGGGGCATCTATTTTGAATTGCAATCACCCGGTATTGGTTTTCCACTGGGTGCTGCCATACTCGCTGCCATCGTTTATTTTGCGCCCTTATATCTGGAAGGCCTGGCACAAAACTGGGAGTTTATCATTTTTGTCATAGGTATTATCCTTATTTTTGTAGAAATATTTGTTATTCCCGGCTTTGGTGTTGCCGGTGTAATGGGAATTGTAATGGTATTTACGGGACTGACACTCAGTATGGTAGATAATATTGTATTTCAACTTGACCTCAGACTGGCATTGGAAGCAGTGGTAAAGGCCTTTTTTACGGTTCTGGTGGCTATTTTCCTTTCACTAACACTTTCCCTGTATATTTCAAAACAATTATTTACCTCCAGAAAGCTGAAGTTTGCCCTGCATACAACACAGGAAACCGATAAAGGTTTTGTAGGTGTGGATGCAAAAGTACAAAAGGAAACTATTGGTAAAACAGGTACTGCAGCTACCATCCTCCGGCCTGCAGGTAAAGTTGAAATAGATGGCGAAATGTTCGATGCCCTTTCAGAGGTTGGGTACATTAATAAAGGTGAAAAAATAAAAGTAGTCAGGGACGAAGCAGGGCAGCTTTTTGTTATCAAGGCATAATGAACCCGGATCTTAAAATTATTATAAGGAACTATAACAAACCGGACTACCCCGGAGTGGATGAATTGTGGAAAGAAACCGGACTGGGCGGTTCTGAAAGAGGTGACAATGCGGAAGTAATTGAAAGGACCCTGAAACACGGAGGGAAGTTGCTTATTATGGAAGATACAGAGAACGGAACCATCCTTGGAACTTCGTGGATTACCAGCAACGGACGAAGGACCTATATTCATCACTTTGGAATTAAAACGGAGTACCGGCAAAAAGGCCTTGGCTACAAACTGGGAGTAGAAACCTTAAAATATGCCAAAGATTTAGGTTGCCAGATTAAGCTGGAGGTTAGTAAAAATAATCAACCAGCCATCCGGCTTTACCGGAAGCTTGGATTTCAACCGCTGGGTGATTATGATATTTTTATTATCAGGGATCTTACAGGAATCAGGCTAAAATAAAGGAACTTTAGCCTGTATGAAAAATTTTAGTTCATTCAAATATAATTTTACAAATATCTCAGACGTTTTATATATAAATTCTAATCAGAATTCACTATCTTTATAGTCGATTTTGTTTAATAAAAAAATTAAAGAAACATGACAAAGACAATCACTTTCAATGAGTTACGAAGAATTAAAGATCAATTACCTGATGGTAGTATGAGAGAAATTGCTAAAAAACTTAAGCTGAACGTTGAAACGGTCCGAAATTATTTTGGTGGATCAAATTACAATATGGGAGAAAGCGTGGGGATACATATTGAGCAGGGGCCGGACGGTGGAATTGTAACTCTTGATGATACAACCATTCTTGACCTGGCAAGAGAAATTGCCGGAGGAAAATAATTCATTCAGGATATTTATAAGCCAAAGGCAAAAAAGAAATTTCTTTTTTGCCTTTTTTTTACCGCATGAACACAGTTCAGGATATTAATAGAGCAGAACATAAATGGCAGGAACCAGTTTATTCCTGTGTTGAAAATATTTTTAGTACCCACTGGCTTCCCTCTCATGATGTATGGCATTCCAACCGGGTCTGGGAATTTGCCAGAAGTTTAATCCTTGCTATGAGGAAAAATAAAATCCGGTTTTCCTTTAAAGAAATGGAAGAACTGTTGATCGCCTCATATTTTCATGACACAGGGATGTCGGTTACCCTGAATCCTGAGCATGGAAAATACAGCAGGGAAATTTGCCATACATTTTTAAAAAATCAATCCTCTCTGTCTCTGTTTCAGAAAGAGAAAATATTGAATGCTGTAGAATTTCACGATGACAAATCATACCGGAAAGAAGTTTTCCTGAATCATGAAAAGCTTCTTCCCTGGCTTTGTGTAGCAGATGACATGGATGCGTACGGTAATATTGGGATTTATCGTTTTTGGGAGATCAATAGCCTGCGCCATATCCGGGAGGATCAGATGGTGGAAAAAATCATTCATAGCCTGCAAAACCGAATGAACTTCTTTTCAGATGTTTACCCGTTCCGCGATGATTTTTACGATTTACAACAAAAAAGAAATAGCCTTACTGCTGAGTTCTTTAAGCGCATGAGAAAAGAGATTAAAGATACAGAAAATACAAAACCCGTATCTTACACCCGGAAAATCATTCATATTTTCAAAGACCTTATCCTCACCCGGAAAAGCCGGCCTGAACATTTGTTTTCACTATTGCGAAAAGAAACCTGCGAGCCGGAAGTTTATGAGTTTTTCAGAGAATTTAATATGGAAATAAACTGATGGTTTTTTGTTAATCAGGCACACTATTTTTAACTTGCCTGCCAGTTCTAAATTAACCTGAAAAATCAACCAAAAATGAATTCTACAAAATCCATTCTTTTACTCACCTCTGCTTTTATATTTTCAGTTTTCTCATCTTTTGGTCAAATAAATCTCCGTTATGAGAAAAATGAAACGCTGAAATATGATGAGATCATTGAAGCATACAGATATCTTGATAAAACATGGGAAGAAGCAAAACTTTTTGAAGTTGGACTTACGGATATTGGAAAGCCTTTGCATCTGTTTGTGATCTCAAAAGATAAGGACTTTGATCCCGAATCCATTCATTCCAGGAAGAAATGCGTGGTTTTTATAAATAACGGAATACATCCGGGTGAACCTCCGGGAATTGATGCCAGCATTCAATTCTCTGAAGACCTGCTTTCAGGAAAAGATGGGTTGAACAGCTTGCTGGATCACACGGTTATCTGCATCGTACCTGTTTACAATGTGGGAGGATGCCTGAACAGGAGCCCGTATCACCGGACCAACCAGGACACACCCCCGGAGTCCGGCTTCAGGGGAAATGCCAAACACCTTGACCTTAACCGGGATTTCATCAAGATGGACAGCAAAAATGCCCGTTCCCTTGTACAGGCTTTTCATGAATGGAAGCCCGAGGTCTTTCTTGACACGCATGTTACCAACGGATCGGACCATCAATATGTAATTACCCTTATACCTACCATTTACCAGCGGCTGCCGGAACCAATGAGCAGGTTCTTCAGGGAAAAAATGATCCCCGACCTTTTTTCCCAAATGCACAAAACTCCCTATGAGATGATCCCTTATGTAAACTGGTTAAAAGGAGGTTCCAATCCGGATCAGGGCATCGCCGCCTATTATGATGCACCCAGGGTTTCCACAGGTTTTGCATCTACATTTAACACATATGCCTTTATGACTGAGAACCATGTTTATAAGGAATTCAGGGATCAGGTAAAATCTGTTTATGCTTTTATGAAAGCACTGGTAAGTTTCTCAAACATAAATTCAGAAGAGATCATCCGCACAAAAAATGAGGCAGATGAACAATCCAAACATGCAAAGCAGTTCACCTCAAAGTGGAAATTGGACAGAACACATTCTGAATCATTACTTTTTAAAGGCTATGAAGGAGGAATGGTAAAAAGCCAGCTTACAGAACAGATGCTCTATCATTATGACCGAAACCGGCCTTATGAAAAAGAAGTGCCTTTTTACCGGCAATTCCTGCCTGAGGAATCCCTTACCAAACCGGAAATGTACCTTATTCCCCAGGCCTGGGAAAAAGCCATCCGGCACCTGCAGCTCAATGGTGTAAAACTCGAAAGACTTGTAAAAGATATTGAAATTGAAGTGAATGCTTACCATTTATCCTCTTATCAATTCTCCACACGTTTAAATAATGGCCACTTCCGCGTAAATGACATTCAAACTACCAAAGAACAGCAAAAAATTCAGTTTTACAAAGGAGATTATATTGTAATAATGAACCAAAAATTAAACCGGTTTATTATGGAAGTGCTGGAACCGGTTTGCGGAGACTCCTACCTGAGCTGGAACTTTTTCAATCCGGTTTTTGAAAGACGGGAATATTTTTCACCTTCGGGATTTGAGAGTAAGGCACTGAAATATCTGGATGAAAACCCGGAATTAAAGAAACAGTTTGAAAAGAAAAAGGGGACAGATCCCGAATTTGCCAAAAACAGCTATGCCCAGTTCAGTTATATTTATAACCACTCCCCTTATCTGGAAAAAAGTTATTTAAGATATCCGGTGTACCGGATAGAAGAAAAGCAGGACCTTCCTTTGGAATGATCCTTATTCTTTATTAAGGTTCCGGCTAAATTTTCCGGTTTATCGCAGCAAAAACGCTAAACCGGGATTATGTTTTAATTCTAACAGAAACAATACTGAGAACATTAAACAATTGTCCCTTTTTATAATTGAATGAAAAAATTCCACTTTTGGGAAACAATCTATTTTAAAAAAAAGTACCTTTACCATGCGATGATTCTATATAAGGATTCTTAAATCTTTCATTAAGCAGAATCAAAGCAAAACATATCAACTAAACCCTGCAAATCACATTTTTATTTAATTGACAATGTCAATCGAATGAATTATTAATTATTAAATCTTTTAAAATGGTTAAAAAATTAAGAATTATTGGAATTTTCTGTTTCATCGGACTAACAAACATTTCACTTGCACAATGGGTACAAACAGGAAATAGTATGAACGGTGATTCAGGAGACAGATTCGGCTATTCCGTAAGCCTGAGCGCAGATGGATCTGTTGTAGCTGCCGGAGGAATCTTTAATAAAGAAAACGGTACAGAAGCAGGTCAGGTAAAAATTTATTACAATTCGGACGGAAACTGGGTCCAAAAAGGAAGTAATATTAATGGAGAGGCAGCAGATGACAGATCAGGATATTCCGTGAGCCTCAACTATGATGGTTCTGTAGTAGCCATTGGAGCTCCTTACAATGAAGGCGGAGGATTGTACACAGGCCATGTTAGAGTATTTGAATTCTCTGATGGAACCTGGAAACAAAAGGGCCAGGATATTGATGGTAATATTGGTGACCAGTTAGGAAACGCTGTAAGTTTGAATTCCGATGGTACTATTGTAGCAATCGGAGGTTCTGCCAATTCAACGAACGGACTGAATGCCGGTACTGTAAAAATCTATAAATTCTTAGAAAATAGCTGGACACAAACAGGTGACGATATAAATGGAGATGCAGCCAGTGATTTATTTGGAATTTCAGTAAGTATAAGTGCTGATGGCTCCATTGTTGCTGTTGGAGCAAGTCAGTACAACAACAATGAAAAGGGCGGATATGTAAAAATATTTAAACTAATCGAAGGAAACTGGGTACAAACGGGTGAAAGTATAACTGGAGATAATGCTAAGGATAACTTTGGACTCTCGGTAAGTTTAAGCTCTGATGGGTCGATAATGGCAGTCGGTGCTCCGCAAACCAATAGCATTGATGGAACCGGCTATGCAAAGATATTCAGATATGTTGATGGAAGCTGGGCTCAAATGGGGAGCACTCTTAATGGTAAAGCTACCCTGGACTGGTTTGGGTATTCGGTAAGTATAAATTCCGGTGGGAATATGGTTTCAGTAGGATCTCCAATGAATGAAGGAGATGAACAATATACCGGAAGTGTAACAACTTATTTGTTTTTTGAGGAAGAATGGTCGCCACTTGCTGATCCGATCAAAGGAGAAAATTATTCGAGTAATGCAGGTTATTCCGTGAGTTTAAGCAGGGATAGCTCTATTGTAGCATTTGGAGAACCCTGGGATAATGCGGGTGCAGACCGGGCCGGCAGAATGAGAGTCTTTTCAAAATCCAATTCGGTTGGGGTATTTGATTCACATTCAGATATAGATGTCACCATTTATCCGAATCCAACCTCAGGGAGAATTACTGTTAATGGTATCAATATAGAAAAGATCGAAGTTATTAATCCTGAGGGTAAGACAATTCAAAAATTTAAAGTAGTGAATGATAAAATAAATTTGAATTTAAGTAATTTACCAAAAGGTGTATTTTTCGTTAAAGTAACAACTGACAAGGGGACAAACGTTAAGAAAATTATTATAGAATAATCTAAAATAAAGAAAAAATATTGAGGTCCCTAATGTAATTTTTGGTAAAAAAAGTAAAGAAAGAGAATATGAATACGATTAATCTGTCATTAAAGCGTCCAAAATATCCGTAATCATCTTATTGTAATCAAAATCTTTTTTCTTGGTAAGCCCCATTCTTACAATTACCAGATTTTTTGATGGGATTACATAGACTCTCTGTCCCTGATATCCGTCGGCGTAATAAATATCGCGGGGCGCATCAGGCAATTCTTTTCCAGAAGCATTCAACCAAAACTGGACACCGTATTCCCCATCTGAATTTGGAGCAGGTGTATAGGTGAATTTTACCCAGTCAGGTGAAAGGATGGTATCTCCAAACCAAACTCCCTGTTCCAGGTACAATAAACCAAACCTCGCCCAGTCCCTGGGTGTGGCGTATGTATAAGAAGAACCCACAAAATTCCCGGAAGCATCTGTTTCCATAATTGCACTAAACATTGAAATTTTATGAAACAGCTCTTTATAAGGTAATTCCCAGTACTCCGCATTATTATTTATTTGCCTTTTAAGAATTTCCGTTAAAATATTTGAAGTACCCGATGAATAATACCAGACAGAATCAGGAGGATACGCTATTGGCTGACGGAGGGCCATCTCTGCAAGATTTGGACTTTCATACAGCATTACCGTTGCAGTAGATATATCCCCGTAATCCTCTACCCAGCTAAGTCCGCTTGTCATATTCAATAAGTTTCTGGTAGTTATATTATGCCTCTCATCTCCTTCCCATTCATGAACCGGAGCCGGTTTATCAATATTAAAACCATATTTCCTTACCATTATGCCGTACAAGGCATTTACCACACTCTTACTCATTGACCATCCTTGTATTCTGGTATCTTTATCAAATCCATCTGCATATTTCTCGGCAAGTACCAGGGTATCATACAATACTAAAACAGCCCGGGTATTTCCTTTTTCAAAAGAAGCATCTATGGCCTTACTCAGCTTATTCACATCAAAAACCACAGACAGATTATCCCTGATCTTTTGACCTTTTGGCCAATATTCAGTCTGAAAAGAAGCAGGAGCCTCCTCAATTTTTTGTGACTGATTTTCTGCATCAGGGTATGTACCTTCATAGACCAGACACACACCGAGACCTTCCCGATAAACAGCCTTTTGATTTCCAAAACCATAAAAATCAGAATACACAATTTTATTTTCGTAATCTACCCTGTTTTTTGCAAGGCTCACTAAAGAAAAATTTAAATCTTCTTCCTCCAGGCTTTCCTGACTTCTGCCGGCAATAAAAATACCGGATGCAAGGTTCTTGGCAGCATATCCGGTAAATATCTGAGAACGGTCAACTATGTATTTCCCGCCAAAACCAAGGATTAGTAGAAATACAATAAGGATAGTGACAAGGATTTTCTTTTTCATGTGTATTTAATTTGGTTGAAAATAAATAATTTAAGTTTCTCAGATAGAATAATTGAATATAATATGCTCTTATAGAGATTATTAAACTTCGTGAATCCTTTGTGATATCCTTTGGAACCTTAGTGGTTAAATTGGAGTTTCTTTATTACCACTTCCAAAGGAATGCCTGTGGCGAAAGAAACACTAAGGAATCCACAAAGTACCACAAAGTAAAAGTTCAAGAATAAAAATATTAAGTACCTAATTAGCAATAATATAATTTAAACAATAACCCTATAACTAACTAAATATCATACAAATAACTTTAAATGCGATACTGTAATTAAAAATTATTCTTTACTTCACCATAAAATCAAGTAGCAATTCATTTTCAATATAAGCCTGCAGGCGGTCGTTCTTTTTAACCGGACCTACTCCGGCAGGAGTTCCTGTAAATATCAGGTCGCCTGTTTTCAGAGTAAAAAATATCGATAAATACGAAATCAACCGATTAAAAGAAAAAATAAGATCCCTGGAATTCCCTTCCTGGGTAAGTTTTCCGTTGATATCAAGATGGAAACCAATATTGTTTACATCCGCAAATTTTTCTTTGGGAAGAAATTTCCCCAAAGGGGCTGAATTATCAAAAGCTTTGGCAATCTCCCAGGGCAGACCTTTTGCTTTGCATTCCCGCTGCAGGTCCCGGGCTGTAAAATCAATACCTATTCCAATTTCATCATAATACCTATCTGCATATTTTTCATCAATATGCTTTCCCAATTTTGAGATTTTTAAAACCAGTTCGGTTTCAAAGTGAATCTCATTTGAAAAATCAGGCAGAAAAAACGGTTTGCCATTTTTCAGGAGAGAGGCATCTGTTTTTGAAAAAAACACCGGTTTTTCCGGTACCGGATTACTTAACTCTTTCGCATGCTCAACGTAGTTTCTTCCAATACATAAAATTTTCATTGCTAATTACTTAAATCATAATATTAAAATAGTGTTCATTACTTTCCAAATCCCCGCATTTTAATCTCTGTGAGCATTTTTTTTGTATAAAGCGGAAAATCTCCTTTCATCATCCATCCATAATAACCCGGATCTTTCTCCAGTACTTCAACCACCTCTCTCCCCTTATATTTTCCAAAGTTAAAAACCTCTACCTTTTCCTTATTGTAAACAATTCGCCCTGCAAAATCCACATTGCTTGTGTGGGAAGAAAAACCGGCCAGAAAACCAATTTCATTTTTGAGATTGTCATAATGATCCAGCTGTGCTTTTAAAATCTCGTAAGTGGCAATAGTGTCTGCTTCAGCACCGTGCGCCCCTTCCAGGTCTTTGGAACAATAAAACTTATAGGCGGCAGAAAGGGTACGTTGTTCCATCTTATGAAAGATTACCTGCACATCCACTACTTTTCTTTTCTTTAGGTTTATGTCCACTCCTGCCCTCAAAAACTCCTCAGCCAGAACCGGTATGTCAAATTTGTTACAATTATACCCTGCCAGATCACATCCTTCAATAAAAGCTGCAATTTTCCTGGCCATCTCTTTAAAAGCTGGCTTATCTGCCACATCCTCGTTCGTAATTCCGTGGATCTCTATAACATTATCGGGAATGGTCATTTCAGGGTTCAGTCTCATTGAAAGACTTTCCTCGCTCCCATTGGGATTCACTTTCAATATATACAACTCAACAATCCGGTCAGATACCGTATTGATCCCTGTAGTTTCCAGATCAAAAAAGGCAATAGGGTTTTTTAAATTCAGGTTCATTTTTTCCCTTATCGGTTAATAAATAAATTTCATTTGTTTCCCTTTCCGGAAACAACAATTGTTATGTAAGAAAACACAGAGATCAATAACGGATTTTAAAAAGAAGCGGAATCAGGCACCGATCATCATGGGCATCAACAACATGAGCACATCCTCAGCTTCATTTTCTTTATCAACAGGAAGCATGATGCCTGCACGTGAGGGATCTGACATCTCAAAAATAACATCTCCGGATGATATATTTGCCAGAATTTCAATCAAAAAAACCGATTTGAATCCGATTTCCATTTCATCTCCTTCATACTGGCAGGTCAGCCTTTCATAGGCAGAAATTGAGAAGTCAATATCCTGTGCCGAAACCATCATCTGATTGCCGGTAAGCTGAAGTTTTACCAGGTTGCTTGCCTGGTTTGAAAATACAGAAACCCGTTTCAGAGAGTTATACAATTCAATCCTGTCAATGATCAGTTTATTCGGATTATCCTGAGGAATAACGGAATTGTAACTTGGATATTTACCTTCCACCAGTCTGCAAACCAGCTTAAATTCCGACAAAGTAAAAAATGCATTTTTATCATCAAATTCAATGCTTACCTCATTGTCTTCCTTCGGAAGAATTGACCTTAACAGGGATGCTGGTTTTTTTGGCAGAATAAAGGCAGCTTCTTTCTCAGCTTTGGCATCCGAACGCTTGTACCTCACAAGTTTATGTGCATCTGAAGCCACAAAAGTCACATCTTCTTCAGTCATCTCAATATAAATACCATTCATCACCGGACGAAGATCATCATCAGCGGTAGCAAACAGGGTTTTGGATATTCCACTCAAAAGAACCTCATGTCCCATAAGCAAACTAGCCTTTTTATCATCCTTCAGTACGGGTAGCTGAGGATAATCCATTCCTTTTTGCCCTACAATATTAAACTGACCATTTTCTGAAATAATTACCACTGCCATGGTATCCATATTGATATCAAAAGTCAGAGGTTGTTCAGAAAATTCTTTTAAAGTTTCGGTTAAAAGCTTTGCCGGCAAAGCAATACTCCCCGACTCGCTGGCATTTTCAACCGTCATTGTAGTTATTAAAGTAGTTTCCAGGTCGGAAGCAGTAATTTCAAGATCATTCCCATCCAGCCTGAATAAAAAGTTGTCGAGAATGGGAAGTGTATTCTTTGAACTAATCACACGACTGATGGCCAGAAGGTGGCTCAAAAGGTCAGCGCTGGAGATTACAAATTTCATATAATTAAAAATTTAAATTTATACCAAAAACCATTTCCGGAAGCCGGAAAAAATCAGATATCAATAATACAAAAAAAATAAGTAGCAACAAATACATTTCCCATCCTTTTTTCAATGATTTATCAAACAATAGATTGCTAAAAAACCGGAATTCTTTACTGTGATTTTACAATTCAATACTAAAGATGCAAAGCAGGGATAAAATTATAAGGTTTTCATCCGCCAGCCTTAGGAGAGAAATCCCTTAAAAACCAGCCGGGCTATCTGGCGTAACGCCTCTTTCTCACCATACCTGCTATGATTCCGAAAAGCAATACCAAAAAAACCGGAAACAATGTATTCATCAACTGCCATTTCAGTTTTCCGGAACTTAGTTTGGCCTTATCAAGCAACCTGAGTTTCAGCTCTCTCTCCCTGAGTTCCATCAGATCTGACTGGCCTGCAAGATAACTCACTGCATTCAGAATAAAATCCTTATTTCCATAGGTTTGCTGGGTTAACCTGTCCTGCCCAAGTGGAAGTGGAAATGGTTTACCTCCCTGAAACCGGACATCATTTCTTATGATATCTCCATCTGAAATTACGATCATCTTTGCAGGTTTGCTTTTATCCAGAAAATATATTTCCTGGTCTGGCAAAACGGCTTTTAAACTCCGGTTTCTGAAAGCTGAGTTGAACTCCCCTTCCAGCAGTACGGCTACCGGAATCTTTTTTCTGGAAAATGCTTCCCTTGGAAGGGGTTTCTTCACATCCGCCAGATTAATAAGGTTTGGCACCCCGAATGTTTTTGAAAAATCCGAAGATCTCAGTAAAACAGACTTCCGGATATCTCCCCCGCCGGCGAGCGTGTCAAGAACACTGGCAAATTCTGCTCTGACAAGGTTCAAATTCCGCGAGATAGGGTGACCCGTTCCTTCCAGCAGGGGATAAAACAACCAGGGAACCGGAGTATATTTTGGCGGGTTCCCAACAATGGCTGTATTCACAGGGATTTGTGCACATTGAATATCCTGGATCAGGTCACCATTGATGCGAACCCCGTATTTAAAAAGCATATCATTCAGCTTAAGATCCCTGAGAAAAGCCAGGGTAATACTGGAATACATCAGACTGTCCATGTCCACAGCCACCGGATCAATCATCCATAAAATATTACCGCCCTGCATAAGATATTGATCCAGCACCAGTTTATCTGCTTCGCTGAAGGGCTTAACAGGTTTTGCAATAATTACGGTTACATAGTCATCCAGTATTCTATACTTCCCGCCAATCTGCCCTCTGTCAATGGTATAATACCGTGACAATTCTCTCGAAATATCCTCAACCTGAGGCTCGTATAATTCACCATGCCCTTCCAGAAAAGCAATTTTATAAATGGTGTCACTGGTAATCGCTTCTATCGCACGGACAAATTCATATTCCAGGTTCTCCATAGACCTGTTCAAATTCTCACTGGCCGGCAAATTCGGATTATTTATCAGCATATTTACCGGCATTTCCAATCCATTATAATTTAAAACAGCTCCGGGGAAAAGTGTTTTCTGAGATTGCCCACCTTCCTTATCACTGGATTTCACATTTAATGGATGCAAACCCTTTTCAAACAGCTCCTTGTAAATCCTGTTCCGTTCCTTCATGTTATCTTCATCAGACGGATTGATAAAGTCAAAACTTACTTTACGATTGGAATACACATGAAACTCATCCAATAATTCCCTGGAGGCCCTTTTTAAACGCTTAAAACCAATGGGCATATCCCCATCAAGATATACCTGAATGAAAACATCTCCCGGCAGCTCTTTAAGAATTCTTCGGGTAGTTTTGGATAAAGTAAACTTTTTCTCCGAAGTAAGGTCGAGTCTGAAATACCAGACAGAACTCATATAACCCACAACCCCGATAATCAGGAAGATCAGCAACAATTGCAGGCTATTTTTTATTATTCTGTCTTTTTTTCTCATCCTTCTCATTTCAGTTTAAGACCATTTCCTGCTTTGCAAAACAAATTTTGTAACAAACAGAAAAAGAAATATAACACTTATATAATAAACAATATCCCGGGAATCGATAACCCCCCTGCTCATGGAACGGTAATGTTCATTTATTCCCAGCCGGATGACCCATTGATCAATGGAATGTAAAACCGGTAAAGCACTTATAGAATCAAATCCCGCATACAAAATAAAACTTAACAAAATTGCAAGTAAGAAAGAAATGATCTGGTTGTCTGTAATGGAAGATGTGAAAATTCCAACTGCCACATAAATTGCAGCAAGGAAAAACAATCCGATAAAAGAGCCCCAGAATCCACCAACGTCCAGATTCCCAACCGGAAAACTCAGATAATAAACTGAAAAATAATAAACCAGGGTGGGTAATAATGATAAAACAACAAGGGCAAGTCCGGCAAAATACTTGGCGCTGATAATATTTAAATCACTCAAAGGCCGGGTGAATAATAACTCAAAAGTACCTGAACGTTTTTCTTCAGAAAACATACGCATGGTTATGGCAGGAACCAAAAATAAAAACACCCAGGGAGCAATGATAAACAAGGTATCCAGACTTGCATACCCGCTATCCAGTACATTCAATTCACCCGGAAATATCCAGATGAAAAAGCTATTCGCCAGGAGAAACACAATAATTACGAAATACCCGGTGAGCGTACTGAAAAACGAACTGATTTCTTTTCTGAACAGGGCTACCATTGTCTGAATTTAATTTGCAAAAATAAGGAAAAGTCTTTAAACCTTAAGATTTTATAGTTGGAAATATTATTAGAAACTGACGTATTCTTCAATTTGAAATTTTCAACAGTCAATATCCTTGCACACAATTCTTATACCACCATTAAAATTACAATAACAAAAGCGTAAAACATGGTAGCTCCCAGAACCCCCCTTGCTGTTTTCAGAAAATCCAGCCAGATAAAAATAAAGAACAACAATAAGTTAGGTACTACAGTCAGGCTCAAAAATTTGGTAAGTACATGAGTGGAAGCCAGCCTGTCATAATATTCCATAATGGACTGATTCTCTGCCAGACTCAGATAGATCAGATAAAATGTAATTAAAGGTACAATAATCCCCGGAACAAATCCCAGCCACATCTGGTTCCATTTTTCTTTCATCTTCAAGCTGTTAAATCATCGTTTATCTTTCAGAAACTCCTTTTATTCAGTTCCTCAATGTAATCAAAGCAGGTAGAATCAACTCTGACTGGTACAATAGAAACATAATTATTTTTTAATGCCCACTCATCGGTGTCTTCTGCATCCGGTTCATTATTATTAAAAAAACCGGTTAGCCAGTAATAGTCCCTGTTAAACGGATCTGTTCTTTTTACAAACTCCTCTTTCCAGAATCCTTTGGTTTGCCTGCAAACCTTAACTCCTTTCAAAGAACCTTCGGCTACTACAGGAATATTAACATTCAGGCAAATTTCCGGAGGAATTCCATTTTTCATAACTTCTGCAATCACTCTCCGGCAAACATCTTTGGCAAGGGTAAAATCAGCATCTTTCAAATAATCCAGCAAAGAAAAACCAATGGAATGTATCCCATTCACCCCCCCTTCTATAGCAGCAGCCATCGTTCCTGAATAAAGTACACTCACCGAAGCATTTGAACCGTGATTAATTCCTGATAAAACAAGATCCGGTTTCCTAAATAATAACTGATTTAAGGCCAGTTTGACACAATCTACCGGAGTTCCCGAACAGGAATAGACATCCAGACCCTTACTACTTTTTCTGCTATCTATCCGTATGGGTTGTTTGATGGTAATAGCATGAGACATTCCCGATTGACTGTCATCCGGGGCAACTACTACTACATCGCCAAAATCAACAGCAACTTCAGTCAAAGCTTCCAGTCCACCTGCCAGAACGCCATCATCGTTCGTAATTAAGATCAAAGGTCTTTGTCCCATAGTCTGCTTTCTGTTTTTGCAAAGATAGGTAAATATTGAAATTTCACTTATTTAAACCTTTTGAAATTTTTAAAATGAAATTCACTACTTTTGTGCGGTTAAACAAAAACGAAAAAGAGCTGTGAAAGTATCATACGACTGGATAAAAGAATATGTAAATGTAAACCTTGACCCTGAAAAAGTTGCCGAGATTCTCACCAATACCGGCCTGGAAGTGGAAGGAACAGAAGAATACGAATCGGTAAAAGGAGGTTTGGAAGGAGTGATTATTGGTGAAGTCCTGAATGTCAGGAAACATCCGAATGCCGATAATCTCTCTCTTACAGAAGTCAATCTGGGAAATGGAAAGACAGTTCCTGTGGTCTGCGGCGCACCCAATGTAAAAGCCGGCCAGAAAGTTCCAGTAGCAACTGTTGGGACTATTCTGTATGACGATGATAAAGCTATTAAAATAAAAAAATCAAAAATCCGTGGTGAAGTATCGGAAGGGATGATCTGTGCAGAAGATGAACTGGGGCTTGGCACTTCTCATGATGGAATTATGGTGCTGGACAATAAAGCAACTGCCGGTACACCAGCCAGTGCATATTTCAATATTAAGAAAGAAACCGTTTATGAAATCGGACTAACACCTAACCGGATTGACGGTGCGTCGCATTTTGGAGTTGCAAGGGATCTGGCTGCTTATCTGAACCAGTTTGAAAAAAAACAGGCACAACTTCCCTCCGTTGATTTATTTAAAGTGGACAATAATAACCTCATAATCCCTGTACAAATTGAAAACACCGAAGCCTGTCCGAGGTACACAGGGTTGACGATGACAAATATTAAGGTTGCACCCTCACCTGACTGGTTACAAAACAGGCTGAAATCCATTGGCCTGACACCTATTAACAATGTAGTGGATATAACAAATTTTGTTTTACATGAGACCGGACAGCCCCTCCATGCTTTTGATGCTGACAAGATTTCGGGGAAAAAGGTCATAGTTAAAACACTGAAGAAAGGAAGTAAATTTGTTACACTGGATGGAGAAGAGAGAATGCTGTCTGAGAATGACCTGATGATCTGCAATGAACAAGAAGGAATGTGCATTGCCGGTGTTTTTGGCGGGATTGACTCAGGAGTAAGTGAAACTACCAGATCCATTTTTCTGGAAAGTGCCCGTTTTGATCCGGTATTTATCCGAAAGACTTCCCGAAGACATCTCCTGAATACCGATGCATCTTTCCGTTTTGAGCGGGGTGCCGATCCGGAAATGACACTTTATGCATTGAAAAGAGCCGCTCTTCTGATAAAGGAAATCACGGGTGCACAGATCAGTTCCCCCATACAGGACGAATATCCAGTCCCTTTTACTCCGGTTGTTTTAACTCTTTATTTTAAAAATATCGACCGGTTGATCGGGAATATTATTCCAGAAGAAAAAATCGTTCATATTTTAAAATCACTGGATTTTGAGATTGTGGAGGAAACAGATATATACCTGTCACTCAAGGTACCCCTTTATCGGGTGGATGTTACACGTGAAGCCGATGTAATTGAAGAAATTTTAAGAATTTACGGATACAATCAGGTGGTAACAGGTCAGCAAAGTAATATTTCAATCAATTACTTTGAGAAACCGGATAAGGAAAAAGTGGTAAATCAGATTTCAGACCTGCTTTCATCAAATGGATTTTTTGAGATTATGTCAAATTCCTTAACCAAAAGTAGTTACTATGAAAAAAATACTGCTTTTGATGAGAAGTTATCCGTCAAGCTCTTTAATCCTTTAAGCCAGGATCTGAATGTAATGCGACAAAGCCTTTTATTCGGCGGACTTGAGGCCATTATTTATAACATCAACCGAAAAAGAAGGAATCTTAAACTATTTGAATTTGGCACCTGTTACCGGATAAAAAATAAAGAAAAAGCTACTGATTCTACCCGTAATTTTAAAGAAGAACAAAAACTTGCAATACTGGTTTCCGGAAATGCTGAAGATGGATCGTGGAATCAGAATGAACGTAAAGCCGACTTCTATTATTTAAAAGGAATTGTTGGCAGAATTCTTCAAAGAACCGGAATAAATGATCAAAACATTTTTACTTCAGGAGAAACCAGTGAAATATTTAGTGAAGCCCTGAAATATTCCATCAACGGGAAAGAACTGGGCTGGCTTGGAACCATATCAAAAGCCACACTGGATCAACTGGAAATTAAACAGCCTGTATTTTTTGCAGAGTTTTCTTTAAATACTATAATTAACAACATAAAGAATTCTGTGATTCAATATAAGCCACTTCCCAAATACCCCGAGGTAAAAAGAGACCTCTCCCTCCTGCTTGACAAGAATGTCAATTTTGATCAGATTCGGGATCTGGCTTTCAAAACCGAAAAGAGATTATTGAAAAAAGTGAAGATTTTTGATCTTTATGAGGGTGATAAGATCAGTAATGATAAGAAATCCTATGCGGTGAATTTCACTATTCAGGATACGGAAAAAACACTAACAGATAAGCAAATTGATAAGATCATGCGAAATCTTATTCAGGTCTACACTTCAAAGCTTGGGGCAGAAATCCGGTAAATATGAACCGCCTGATCATACAACAGTCAGATATTACCAAACTTCAGGTTGATGCCATTGTAAATGCCGCGAATAACAGCCTGTTAGGGGGCGGTGGGGTTGACGGCTCCATTCACAGAGCTGCCGGCCCGGAGTTACTGGAGGAATGCAGGACACTGAATGGCTGTCGTACGGGAGAAGCCAAAATTACCAAAGCTTACAATCTGCCCTGTCGCTATGTAATCCACACAGTTGGGCCTGTTTGGCATGGCGGGCACAGAAATGAAGGAAAATTACTGGCTTCATCTTATAAAAACAGTCTGGTACTGGCATTGAAATATGAACTAAAAACCATTGCTTTTCCAAACATAAGCACCGGTGTATATGGTTTCCCTAAAGAAAAAGCAGCTAAAATTGCTTATAACGAAGTAAAAATCTTTTTAGAAAACAATCCTGCTTTTGAAAAAGTGGTTTTTGCAATTTTTGATGAAGAAAATTTATGGATTTATAAAAAACTTGTGCAATCATAAAAGCCGATGATAAAAAAGTCCGTTAAATCTGTCAGCAACTACCTTTCGCTGGTTAAATTCAGCCATACGGTTTTTGCTATTCCTTTTGCCTTAATCGGTTTTTTTCTGGCCATCCGCCTAAATGATATAGAATTGAATATAAGACTCTTAGGATTGGTTCTTTTATGTATGGTCTTCGCACGAAATGCAGCCATGGCTTTTAACCGGTACGCTGATAAAGAAATTGATGTAAAAAATCCGAGGACTGCCATTCGTGAAATTCCGGCCGGTATCATCAAGCCAAAATCTGCTTTGCAGTTTACCCTTATCAATTCATTTTTGTTTGTACTCACTACCTGGTTTATTAATCCCCTGACATTTTTTCTATCCCCTGTGGCACTATTTGTAATTCTGGGTTACAGCCTTACAAAAAAGTTTACTTCATTTTGTCATTTTGTTCTTGGGCTGGGGCTTTCACTTGCTCCCATCGGAGCATATATTTCAGTAACAGGAAAGTTCGATATCATTCCGCTTATGTATTCTGTGGTTGTTTTGTTCTGGGTTAGTGGCTTTGATATTATTTATGCATTGCAGGATGAAGAATTTGACAAACAGGAAAATCTTAAGTCCGTTCCTGTTTTGCTGGGTAAAGAAAAAGCGTTGAAATTATCGGTAATTTTACATATTATTTCAGCAGTTTTTATTGTTCTCCCTGGTATATTATCAGGTTTTGGGATTGTTTACTGGATTGGTGCGTTTATTTTTATTGCTTTACTGATTTACCAACACATATTGGTTAAACCTAAAGATTTAAGTAAAGTAAACCTTGCTTTTTTTACCACAAACGGGATTGCCAGCGTACTTTTTGCCATTTTTACGATCACCAACTTATATATCTGAGGGATTAAGCCTATTTTTAATGATTTAATTTATAGCGTTTGTTTTTTCTGACTTTTTATGAAGCATCCGGACAAAAATATTCTATTCGCAATAGTTATTTTATTGGGTATATTTTTTCACTGGAATGAAATAAATAAATTTCCATCCTTTATCCATGCCTGGAGTCAGTCTGATCATTATGCACTGGCTATTGGTTTTTTAAGAAACCATTTCGATTTTTTCCATCCTGTCACTTATGTTCTGAACCCTCAGTTTCCGGGAGGATTTCAGCAAATTAATGAAACTGGTATTACCGCAGCTGATTTCCCTGTTCATCATTTCATGGCAGCCCTGATCATGAAATTTTCAGGAGGAGTTCATCCCTGGTGTTTCCGTCTGTATATTCTGATTTACAGCTTTGCCGGCTTGTTTTTTTTATACAAGCTCAGTTTTTTGTTGACCGAAAACAAAGTTCTCTCTATATTCGTGGTTGTACTTACAGCCACCTCCCCCGTTTTTGTTTACTATCAGGCAGGTTTTTTAGCCAGCATACCTTCACTGGCCAATTTATTCATTGCTGTCTATTTCTATTTTAAGTATAGTAAATCAAAAGCCCTGAAGTATTTTGTAACAGGCATTGTTTTCCTCACCCTGGCTGCTCTGAGCCGTACTCCCTTTGTTATCTTCCTGATTGCTCTTTCGGGGCAGGAAACACTGTCCTTTCTGAAAAACAGAAAAATAGATACACAGAAAGGATTCATATTGGCTTTCTCATTTTCAATCATCCTTGCTTATTTTATTTACAATTCATATCTCAGAAATAAATATGGATCCATTTTCTTATCCCGGCCACTTCCTCCCGATAGTTTTCAGAATTTCATTCTTGAATTAAAACAGATATTTAAAAACTGGAAACTTCAATATTTTTCCATTTCGCAGTATATTTTTATCCTTATCATCTTAATTTATAAGACATACAGAAAGTTAATCCTAAAGCAAAAAGCCTCAAAAGAGGAAACATCTCTGATAACATTCACCGGAATTTCATTCGCCGGTGTATTCCTGTATTTTGTTTTAATGATCAAACAGTTTCCTGCCCATGATTATTACTTTCTGGACACTTTCTTCCCTGTTATTATATTCTTGGTGATCTGGATGTTAACCGGTTTTCCGAGAATTAAAAGAAAATTTCGTTTTGTTTTCTATCTGGCTTTACTCGTTTTCAGTACCGGGTTTATCCGGAGTTCTATAAAAGTGCAAAACCAAAGGCGGCAAACAGGCGACTGGGACCGCGTTCAAACCACTCAGGATAATTTTACAGATTCACAGAAATTACTGGATTCACTTGGAGTAAAAACAGATGCAAAAATACTTGTAATTGATGCATATGCGCCAAATATTCCGTTTATTTTAATGAACAGAAAAGGTTATGCGATAATGACAACATCTGAGAAAAATATACGGGAAGCCCTTCAATGGGATTACAATTATATTGCCATTCAGGATGTTTTTCTGTTTCCTGAAGTCGTTTATTCTTACCCCGAAATAATCAATCTGATTGAAAAAGTGGGAGGAAACGGAAAAATATCGATCTATAAAAAACTTATAAAACCAAGAAAGACAAAAGACATCCATGACTTCCTTCATCTTGACATGGAAAAAGCTTTAATAATAAAGAAAATAAACTTTGATTCATTACCCGCAACATGCTGGAAAAATACCTCTGTAAAATACAATGAAGACAAAAATTCCTCCACAGGTTTTATTACATCCGATAAAAGATTCGGGCTTACACTGACATTAGACAGTTTAGCCGGATTAAAACCAAAGGTGTTACTTTTTGAGGGAGAATTCTTCAATACGGTGGAGACAAACCAATTTTTTATTGTTGTGTCCCAAAAAAGTAGTAAAGTAAACTACTACCGGGCCACTGAGATACACTCACTTCTGAGTCGAAAGAGAGAGTGGCAGCACATCTATCTATTGTTTAGCCCATTACCAGAGATGGATCTTTCAGAATCAGAATTATCACTCTACTTTTGGAACCCCGGAAATAACAATCTTTTGTACGATAATATCACTGTCAGCTTATTTTGAATTAAAATATCTTCTGAAAAAATCAAAATAAATTTTTGAAATAAAATAAAAAACTATCTTTGTCTAATATTGTATCTTAAATTTTTTTATCATTATGAACATTTATGTAGGAAATCTTAATTACAACCTCACTGAAGATGAATTAAGAGAAGTTTTTGAAAAGTACGGCGAAGTAACTTCGTCAAAAATTATTTCAGACAAGTATTCTGGAAGAAGTAAAGGTTTTGGATTCATTGAAATGGCAAATGACAATGAAGCGAATGAAGCCATCGAGAACCTTGATGGTGCCGATGTAAAAGGCAGAAACCTGAAAGTTAACAAAGCCAGGGAGAGAAGAGAGTATTAAAACTGGTTTTCCCTGATTTTAATATTTCAAAAGAGAGTAAAACTTTAACACCCTCAGGTAAAAAAAGAAGCTTTGACAATGTCAAAGCTTCTTTTTTTATGCATATAAATTCAATATGTATTGGCACTAAACCTGCTGTTGATATATGTATTCAGTTCGCTGAGTGATGATATCTCCTGAGAAGAGTTCCCTGACCTTACATAAAATTTCTCTGATTTTCTGCCGGATTTATCAGCCAGCTCCACAAACAATGGCTGCTTCCCTTTTTCAACATGAATCACACAAATCTGTTTACCAGTTACATCCGGAAACTCAATATGAATATTATTTGTAGTAAAAGAAATACCAAACTGCGAATTGAGAAGATTCCTGAGATGTAACTCAAAGTAATCGGTTCCATATTTCTTCAGGGAATTAAAATCATCCTCAAGACCCAGCACTTCTCCATTATCATTTGCACCAATAACAAGCATACCTCCTTCACCATTATTAAAAGCAGCAATTGTCTTTAATACAACTTCTTCAAGCTTTTGATTTACAGTATTCTCATTTAAATCCCATCTCAAAGTAGATTTAAACTCAATTCTGGCATTTTCACCCTTTTGAATCAAATTAAGCCAGTAATCATCCTCTTTCACGGAACTACTATCTGGCGGTTCCGAAAATTGTAATTTATTACGTCTCCTGAAATATAAAAATATTACAATAGTCAGAATAACAAAGATTATCCCTAAAATATAATACAGGTTTTGTTTGATCTTACCTGCCAGAAGTTGGTCCTCCTTAATGGCTATACCATAGGAAACAGGATACCGTTGAGTTGTTTGTATCCACCAGCGATTATTATCAAGATCAAAAGTATGTGTTTCAATATTTCCGGCTTCAACTAATTTCAAACTTTGTGTAATGAAATAATATACTGAATCATTTGCGGCAAATTCCGGCAGATTTGTTTTACTGATAAATACCAAAGTGTCATCTTTCAGTGCAGGTATTTGAATGTAATCGCCATCAGTTGTTTCAATAAAAATTCGCCTGTCTCTATACCAACGAAACCTGGTAAGTGCCTCAACCATTTTGCTTACCGGTATTTCTATTGCAACATTTTTTGTTTTATCTAAAAAGAATGTACCACGTAAAACAGGTTTTCCGGTATAAACTGATTTAGGATTTCCGCTCCAGCTAACATCGTTTCCTGAATGATTCTCAATTTCCGTGTCACCTGAAACTTTACTTGTATTAAGCTTCATTATCTCATTCCACCGCCCTATTTCCTGATCCGGATTCTTGAACCGTTTCCAAACATAAACCGAATCATTCTCTCCTGGGATTTCACGAAAGTTGGTAACATATGAACCTTTGTCTTTATACATAATAAATTCCCGGCCTCCAGAATCTTTACAGATTACCGCCGAAACGGCAGGATTCGAAATAAACAACCCATACCATTTTTCAATCATATAGGTTTCATTTCCCAACGAGAGGTCTTCATCTTTATACCAATCTAATACTTCTCTAAAATCCTTCTGCATAGGCATGAAGAATCCATCAATATCTTCTCCCACCTGTTCTGAAACTTCTGCAATTATATTCTCTGAAAATAAAGATTCCTTTTTTGACTCAAGAAAAGCTACTACAAGAATAAAAAAAATTATTCCGGAAATTACAAATATGTATTTGACTTTAAATTTCATCTCTCTTTCCCATTTAACAGAGCTGCAAAAGTGATAAAAAAAGCCCATTCAAAAAAATTCCTTTAATCATTCATTATTTTTATCAATTTTAACTTACATTTGGCTAAATTTTATAGCCTTTGAAATCATTTTTTGTTCATTTTAAAACTTTTTTAACGGAGAAACGGAGATTTCATAAAATAAGGCAAGCTGAATAAAACATCTAAGTTTACTATGCAAAAAATCATTCCTTTTGTTCTGCTGGTTTTTATTCTCCAATCTTGTTCACCTTATAAAGTCACACAGGAGTATGATAAAAATACTGATTTTAATCAATTCAGGACTTTTAGTTTTTATCCCTGGGATCCGGAGAATTCAAGAGTAATAAACCGCTTTGACCAGGAAAGATTAACTGCCGCTATTGCCGATGAACTCACTAAGAAAGGATACAAACAAGTGAATGAGAAAGGGGACCTTGTTGTTGATATATTTGTAATTCTGGACAGGAAACAATCCACTACAGCTTATACCAGTCATTATGCCAGTCCATATTGGGGTGGTTATGGTTTTTATGGATATGGCTATGGATACTTCCCCGGATACGGATCAACGGTTGTGGAAACCTCTAATTATGTTCAGGGCACAATAATTATTAATCTTTTTGACCGTATGGGAAAAAGACTGGTATGGCAGGGAACCGGAATTGGAACTGTGAGTCCTGATCATCAGGAAAGAAAAGCCAATATACCTAAAATAGTTGAACAGATATTTTTTAAATTTCCAAAAAAGAAAAAGAAATAATAAACACTGTACACGGCTTATGCATTATCCTAAATATCAAACAGAAATCAGGTTATCTGCATATTAACGGGTACAATCATGCCTCAGGCTATAAGCTAAATACTTTTCTGAATTTTAAGGGGCCTGAAAAATAAATTCTAACTATGAGTATTAAAATTGAAGAAGTTGCGAACAAGAAGAAAAAGCTGCGAAAATTTATTCATTTTCCTGCCAGCATTCACAAAGAACATAATACCTGGGTTCCTCCGATTTACATGGATGAATGGAGCCTTTTCAACCCCAAAAAAAACAAAGCATTCTTATATTCAGATGTTATAATGCTTTTGGCATACAAAAATGGCAAGCTGGCAGGTAGAATCATGGGGCTCATTAATTACAAATACAATGAGATTCATAATGAAAACCACGGACGTTTTGCTTTTATGGATTGTATTAATGACCAGGAAGTTGCCCACTCAATGATTTCCTATGTGGAAAACTGGGCCACAAAAAAGGGAATGTCAAAATTAATTGGACCTCTGGCCTTCTCGGATAAAGACCCACAGGGTTTCCTTATTGAAGGTTATGAACACCTGGCCATTCTTGATACTGCATGCAATCACCCTTACATGGTTGAATTAATAAAAAATGAAGGCTTCATTAAAAAAGTTGACCTGAATGATTATCTCTTAAAAGTTGATGGTAAAGTTCCGGATATGTACCAAATGATCTACAACAGGTTGATGAAAAATTCAAAATATGAGATTATTGAATTTAAAAAGAAAAAAGAATTAAAACCTTTTATAGTTCCGGTTCTTGAGTTAATGAATAATACCTACGAAAAGATATACGGTTATGTTCCTCTCACAAAAGCAGAAATGAAAGAGCTGGCCCGGAGGTATATTCCAATCCTGGATCCTGATTTTCTTAAAGTCATAATGATGGATAATAAGGTAGTCAGTTTTGTAATTGGCATTCCTGATCCGGCAAAAGGATTAAAGAAGTCAAAAGGTTATCTTTTCCCGTTTGGTATTTTCCATATTTTCAGGGCAATTAAAAAATCCAAACATTTGGTATTGCTGCTTGGTGCAGTTGATAAAGAACACCGGGATAAGGGGGTGGATGCATTAATGGCTGTAAAAACTTTTGAATCTGCCATTCAGCGAAATATGAAATCTATTGAAAGTCATCTAATTCTGGAAACAAATACAAAGATGAATGCCGAAGTTTTACGAGCGAACGGAGAAATTATTAAAAAATTCCGGATCTTTCAGAAAGATTTATAGTTTTCACCTTTAAGAACCTTTTAATGAGCAAATTATCAATAATTATCCCGGTTTATAATGAAGAAAAAACCATTCTGGATATACTAAATATTGTTTCAGAAGTTAAGCTTATTAACGAAATCCAAAAGGAAATTATTCTGGTAAATGATTGTTCAACTGACGAAAGCGAAAAGGTCATACAATCATTCATAAGCCAGAAAGGTCATGAAGATTTTAAATATTTTATTCAGGAGAAAAATATGGGAAAAGGTGCTGCTCTGCACCGTGGTATAAAGGAAGCAACAGGAGATTTTATCATCATTCAGGATGCTGACCTTGAATATGACCCATATGAATACAACAGTTTATTAAAGCCGGTTATTGATGGATTTGCCGATGTTGTTTACGGCTCCAGGTTTAAAGGGGCCATGCCACACAGGGTCTTGTTTTTCTGGCATTCGATCGGAAATAATTTACTGACTTTTCTTTCTAATATTTTTACAAATCTAAACCTGACTGACATGGAAACCTGTTATAAGCTTTTCAGGACTGAAAAGATCAAAGGGCTTGATTTAAAGGAGAATCGCTTTGGTTTTGAGCCTGAGGTAACCGCTAAAATTAGCAGAATACCGGATATACGGATCTATGAAGTTGGAATATCCTATTATGGAAGAACTTATGCCGAAGGGAAAAAAATAAACTGGAAAGATGGTTTGCGAGCCATCTATTGTATTTTTAAATACGGTTTGTTTTCAAAATAGTATTTGGCATGCAAGCAAAGATTTCAAAAAGCCTGCTTATCATCCTGATTCTTACCTTTATTGATTATCTGCTTGGTATGATCATGACTGACCTGATGGAAGTTGACACTATGCAATATGCTTCCATAGCACGGGAAATGCTTGATTCAGGCAACTTTCTTCAGGTTTATCACCGTCACCTTGATTACCTTGACAAACCTCCGCTTGTTTTTTGGCTTTCTTCTCTTTCTTTTCATATACTGGGACGTACAGCATTCGCATTCAGAGTACCTTCCCTCCTTTTTACAATCCTGGGAGCATTTTCAACCTATAAACTGGGCAAATTGTACTATAACAGGCAAACCGGTTTACTGGCAGCTGTTGTTCTTACCACCAGCCAGGCATGGTTCATGATCAACAATGACCCAAAAACGGATACTATTCTTGCAGGAGCCGTAATCTTTGGTGTATGGCAACTGATTGAATACATAAAGAATAAAAAAGCCCTGAATTTCTTTCTGGGGTTTTTGGGAGTATCACTGGCCATGCTGGAAAAAGGCCCAGTCGGGCTGGCAGTACCGGTTCTGGCAATCGGAACTGAAATTATATATCATAAAGACTGGAAGGCCCTTTTTAAATGGCAGTGGATTGCAGGCATATTTGTTATTCTGATTTTATTAAGCCCCATGCTTTGGGGATTGTATCAACAATTTGGCCCGGATGGTATTCGGTTCTATTTCTGGACGCAAAGCTTTGGCAGAATAACGGGAGAAAGTGTTTGGGAAAACTCTGCTGGACCTTTATACTTTGTTCACACTTTTCTTTGGACATTCCTCCCATGGATGGTTTTGGCAATCTATGGAGCCGGATTAAAATTCAGGGATATCTATAAAGATATTTCGAAGAAAGAAAGGAATACTGAAGTACTGAGTTTAGCAGGTTTCTTGATGCCTTTCATTGCTTTTTCCTTTTCTCATTTTAAATTGCCACAATATATTTTCGTATGTTTTCCCTTTGTGTCAATTCTTACCGCACACGCCCTGCAAACTGTTGTGGATAAAAAACAATCAGGAGTGAAAAAGGGATTTTTTATTTTTCAGACTTTCCTAAATCTGATTCTGTGGTTTTCAGCTTTATACCTGGGCATTAGGGTATTTCCTATTACAAATCCTTTTATCTGGTCGGCAACAGTTGTTTTGCTAGGGTTATCGGTTTATCATAGTTTTAGCAAAAAACAGGTGAAACTAAATATTCTTTTGCCCTCTGCATTTTCAATTATTGCATTTAATTTCCTTATGAATACGAACTTTTACCCAAAACTGATGCAATACCAGAGTGGTACGACTATTTCAGAATATGTAAAAGAGAAAAAAATCCCTGTTCAACATTTATATATTTATAACGACATCAATCACTCCCTTGATTTTCATTTAGATACAATTGTTCCAGTGCTTGAGAGTACAGAAGAAGTAAAGGAGAAACTAAGTTCCGAAAATGAAATATTTCTTATTGTTGCGGAAGATGAAAAAACTCAACTTTTAAACTTTCCTGTTGAAATTAAGTCAAAAAAAGTATTTGAAAGCTTTAGAATCAGCAGGTTAAGCTCTTCTTTCCTGAATCCTGAATCCAGGCCACAAGTAATTAAAAAAGTTTATCTGTTGGATCTGGTGTCAAAGCAAAAGAAAAATAACCTTTAAAAACGGTATGTAATTCCGGCACCAAGCCACTCTTTAAACTGCAACCTGGCTTTCCGTCCGGTTTCAGTTCCACTGTCGTCATAAATAGGGAAAGTAGTGTCCGTATCATAGATCAAATGGGTTGAAAAGCTAAAGCTGAAAAATGGACCGACTTTTACTCTCAGTATGGCCTCCCAGTCAAAATCAATTTTATTAAACCCGTTATAGTTTGTAAAGAAATGTAATCTGTTTTCAAGATTCCAATCCTCTTTAATCTCATAAATGTACTGTGCTTTTAAATACATACCTACCTCATTTTTTGCCATTCTACCTTCAGCAACTCCAAATTTTGTCTGATCAACACGTGCGGTATCAATAACAAAAACAGCCTTATAGGTAACGGGGGAGAAAATGATTGAATTTTTCTTATTTTGCTTAAACTCCATACCCAAAGAGGAATACATATTACCCGGGGATATAAATGAGGAAATAACATTTGTAACATCCGGATAATTATACCCTTTAGCCAACTGACTTTTAAAATTAAGAGCCAGACTATAATACCATTTTTTTGAAGCTTTCAGCCCAAGGTTTGAGTTCACCTCCCAGGTATCGGTATTTTTCCGGATTCCCTCCGATGCCAGCGCCATGAATCCCAGTTTCATCCGGAAAGAATTATTCCATATGTATTCATCCTTCTTATAATTAGCATTCAGCTCAGTTCTCAACAATGATGATACTGCATTTTCGCCACCTTTGGTCCAGTTACTCAGATAAGTTTGTGACAAAAGAATTTCCCCTATCCCACCAAAATCCCAGGGACTTTTTTCAATTTTAATCAATTGAACATCTTTAAGATTATCATCCACCCGCTGACTTTCAAATGTATAATTCACCTTCCTCTTTCCCTTGCGGTATCTAGCATAGTAATAATTATCATCAATGAGAAATTTTAACTTTTTCCCATCATATGCCTGGACCCATATTCCCAACGAATCAAGCACTTCATTTTTTAACCAGAAACGCCTCATTTCCTTAGCATCTTTTCGAATCACAAGCTGGGTGGAATCATTTGTAATATTATATAACCATACACTTGTGGAGTCCATTTCGGCATGATCCAAAATGGTATTTAACGCATATCTCAAGGTGTCACTTAAAAACTGATTTACCGGAAAGGACACAAGGTTCAAAGTATCTGCGGCTTTTTGTTTTATAGAATCAAAACGTGCTGAGTCTGCGGCGGTTAATCCTGCCAGAGCAAGCGTATCACCCAGATGGGTGGAATCAATCATTTCCTTTCCGGCAAGCAGTTTAATTCCGGAATCTTCCATATTAGTGGTATCCGACACCTGAGCCGAATCAGCATGAGACTCAAAGGGAACCTGCATTCCCGGTTTAAGTGTCTTAAAAGGATATTTCTGCAGAAATTGTATCGTAGTGTCAATGGGACCGTTTTCAACATATAAAACCAACCTTTCAATTGCCTTCTGAAGGCCTTCATCAATGTCAGTCCTGTTTTGATTTTCCAAATAATAGTTTTTTACAATACGTAATGCCTGATCCACTTCCAGCCTGATTGGCTTTTTTTCAACTTTCACACCCCTTAAAGTAGAATCATCCAAAGAAACCATTACTTTCAGCGTATCCGGAATATTAATATTTAAAGAATCTTTATCGGGTTTAATCTTAAGTGAATCAACCGCACGAACAGCAATTGTATCATTTTGTGAAAACAAAGACCCTGCACCTGATGCCAATATCAGAATTAGAAATATCCTGAACAGCGAAACTCTATTTATTTTATGAAGATTCATTTTGAGCTACAAACTTAAGAAAACTAGTTAGAATGAGACAGTCATGTAAATTAAGATTTTTCTGCATTCATTTCTTCAAAATCAATATTTTTATTAAATTTGTATAACAATCTGATAAACAAGATGAAATCACACCTGTATTTATACGTATCTCCCTTATTTCGTTTTTTAAATATCAAAAACAGGGATCATTATTTATTTTATGATTTTGGTTAAGTCGTCCATCAAATTTTATACCATTTTCGAATCCGGGACTTAACAATCTGCCTGTAAGCATAAAATCAGCTTTTCAAACGTTATAGCAGACTATTAAAGCATTTTTCAATAGCTTAACGTTTTTTTACAATATTCATTGCATCAAACTAAAAACTCAGTATAATGAAATTACCATATGCAGAACCCTTTAAAACAAAAATGGTCGAATCCATCAGGTTAAGTAGCAAAAGTGAAAGACAGGACTGGATCGAAAAGGCCGGATACAATCTGTTTAATCTTCACAGTGACCAGGTTTTTATCGATTTATTAACCGACTCCGGCACAGGTGCTATGAGTGATAAGCAATGGGGGGCACTCATGACTGGCGATGAAAGTTACGCCGGGTCTTCCTCCTATTTCAGACTTAAAAACACCATTAAATCCCTTACCGGATTTGATTACTTTCTACCAACTCACCAGGGAAGGGCTGCAGAAAATGTCTTATTCTCCGCAATTTTAAAAGAAGGGGATCTTATTCCAGGAAATGCACATTTTGATACTACAAAGGGACACATCGAATTCAGGAAGGCCCATGCTGTTGATTGTACTGTAAGATCAGCCTATGACACAGAAAGCCCGGATCCTTTCAAGGGCAATATTGACCTGAATTTGCTTGAAGATGTACTCAAAAATAATCCCATTGAAAAGATCCCGGTAGTTATTGTAACACTTACCTGCAATACTACGGGAGGCCAGCCGGTTAGTATGGAGAACCTTAAAGGGGTTTATCATCTCACCCAAAAATATGGTACCAGAGTATTTTTCGATTCAGCCCGTTTTGCTGAAAATGCATACTTTATTAAAGAAAGAGAAGAAGCCTACCGGAATATAACCATAAGAGAAATCATTAAAGAAATGTACACCTATGCAGATGGTATGACCATGAGTAGTAAAAAAGACGGCATTGTGAACATTGGCGGATTCATTGCTTTTAAAGAAAAAGACTGGTTTGAGAAAGCAACCACTTATAATATAATGTTTGAAGGATTCATCACTTATGGTGGTATGGCAGGCAGAGATATGAATTCACTTGCACAAGGACTTATGGAAGCTACCGGGTATGAGTACCTGGAGAGCCGTATTTCGCAGGTAGCCTATTTGGGGAAAAAGCTTACAGATTATGGAATTCCGGTACAAAAACCATACGGAGGTCATGCAATTTTTGTTAATGCCGGTAAATTTCTGTCAAAAGTTCCAAGGGAAGAATTTCCTGCTCAGACGCTGGCTATCGAATTGTATCTCGAAGCAGGTGTACGTGCAGTTGAAATTGGTGCCATTATGGCCGATCGTGACCCCGACACCAAGAAAAACAGATATCCTGAATTGGTTATGGTAAGGCTTGCTATTCCAAGAAGAGTATATTCCAATAATCATATGGACGTGGTTGCCGCTGCCTTATCCAATATATATGAGCGAAGAGATCAAATCACCCGAGGGGTTAAAATATTAAAAGAAGCTCCGATTTTAAGGCATTTTACAGTAAAACTTGCACCTGTGGAAAAAAATACGGAATAAATTTAAGCCTTTTCGAAAAGATTCATCCCTTTTTTTTGAAGACAGGGAAAAAATCGTCATTTTCGTGCAGTAATATCAGGGATGAATGAAAGATCTTACCGTAGGGAAGGAAGGAAAACTTATATTTTATTTTGCAATGCCCATGCTTCTGGGCAATGTTTTTCAACAATTATACAATATTGTTGACAGTGCTGTTGTTGGAAATTATATTGGGAAAGAAGCACTTGCTGCAGTGGGTGCTTCTTTTCCTATCATTTTCACACTGATTTCACTGATTATTGGTGTGGCCAGCGGAGCCATGATTGTAATTTCACAATATTATGGGGCAAAAGATATTGAAAGAGTAAAACGGACAATTGACACCTTTTATATCTTTGTTTTTCTTGCATCTATTCTGATATCCTTTGTAGGTGTTATTTACAGTGAAAGAATTTTCAGGCTTATGCAATTACCTGAAGATATCATTCCTCAGGCAAAAACATATTTTAACATATATGTTCTGGGGATGATCTCATTCTTTGGTTTTAACGGAACCAGTGCCGTACTCCGGGGGCTTGGAGATTCAAAAACGCCGTTGTATTTTCTAATACTTGCCACGCTGATTAATATAATTCTGGACCTTCTGTTTGTAATCGTTTTCAAGTGGGGAATAGCCGGTGTTGCATATGCCACCCTTGTTTCTCAAACAGGAGCCTTTATTACTGCCATTCTGTATTTGAATAAAACACACGAAATTATAAAACTCCGGATCCTCAAATTAAAGTTTGATTATGATCTGTTCAAAAAAAGTTTAAAGATCGGTATTCCAAACGGGCTTTCACAAACATTTGTCGCACTGGGAGCAATGGCCATGATGACAATCGTTAATACCTTTGGTACAAATGTAATTGCCGGATATTCAATAGCCATCCGGCTGGATGCATTAGCGGTAATGCCGGCCATGAATTTCTCAGCAGCACTGGCCACTTTTGTGGGTCAGAACATGGGTGCAAATAAGCAGGAAAGAGTAAAAACAGGAGTACTTTATACGCTGGGAATGTCAGGCATATTTTCTATCCTGGTAACATTTAGCATTCAACTTTGGGGAGAACAATTATTACACCTGTTCACCAAAGATTCAGACGTAATCCGGTACGGGTTTGAATATCTGGAAATTGTAAGCTGGTTTTATATTATTTTTTCTATTATGTTTACCTATAGCGGGGTTCTGCGCGGAGCAGGAGATACACTGATCCCCATGTTCATAACACTCACCGCCCTTTGGATCGTCAGGATACCCTCTGCATATTTTCTTTCAAAACGGTTTGGGGAACTGGGAATCTGGTGGGCTGTTCCCATGGGTATGATTACCGGAGTTATCCTAACATTTATTTATTATAAAACCGGTCGCTATAAAACAAAAGGAGTAATCAAGTATGATAAATAAATCCTATCTTTAACTCATCCGATGAAAAATATTAAAATCAAATAACAAACCCTTACCTTTGAAGACAGAACTTATACCCGGGTAATTTTAAAAAATAATTCCTATGATTCAATCAATGACAGGTTTTGGAAAAATAGATTTTGAAGATAAAAACAAGAGAATACTAATCGAAATAAGATGTCTGAATTCGAAACAAATGGATTTCAACTTTAAGGCATCAGGTGTCCTGAAAGAAAAAGAAGCCGGTATAAGAACCCTGGTCAACCAATATTTGAAAAGAGGGAAAGTTGATTTGAATATTTACTACACAAACCTGAAAGATCCTGCTGTACCTTTAATCAATCAGGAAGTTGTAACCAACTATTTTGCACAAATAAGCGGCCTGAAAGAGATGGAAAAACGACCGGGTTTTGAAGAATTATTACCCCTGATATTAAAACTTCCGGATGTTATGAAAACCGGTAAGCAGGAAATGGATGAATCAGAATGGGTAATTATCAGAAAGCAACTGGTTCAGGTACTGGAAGATGTAAGATCTTTCAGACTGCAGGAAGGTGCATCTATTGAAAAAGACATTATTAAAAGAGTGAGTATTATTGGTGAGTTACTTGAAAAAATTACACCATTTGAAGTAAACAGACTCGAAAAGATTAAGATTCGTATAACTGAAAAAATGCATGAACTTCAGAGCAATACAGATTTTGATAAGAACAGATTTGAACAGGAGTTAATTTACTTCCTGGAAAAACTGGATATTACGGAAGAAAAAACCCGGCTTAAAAATCATATTGACTATTTTTTAAGTTCGATGGAAACAAGGGAGCCCATTGGAAAGAAGCTGGGGTTTATTTCCCAGGAAATGGGAAGGGAAATCAATACCATTGGATCTAAAGCGAATGATTCTGATATTCAGAAAATTGTAGTAATGATGAAAGATGAACTGGAAAAGATTAAAGAACAGTTGCTGAATGTAATGTAAATATGCTGTTTAAGGTTACAGATTTGAACCAACAAAAAGTAAATAATAATCACACACAGATTAATCTGTGAAACATAAAGCTTCAAAAAATTGACTGACTCAGACTACAACAAAAAAAAAGGGAAATTAATAGTTGTTTCTGCACCTTCGGGTGCCGGAAAAACGACTATTGTTCATTACCTTATGAAGCAGTTACCCGAACTGGAGTTTTCCGTTTCAGCATGCAGCCGAAAAAAAAGACCAAATGAAAAAAACGGGACTGATTATTATTTTCTGACTGTTGAAGCATTTAAACAGAAAATTGAAAAGAAGGAATTTATTGAATGGGAAGAAGTTTATCCGTACCAGTATTACGGAACTTTAAAATCGGAACTGGAAAGAATATGGGATAAAGGGCATCCTGTAATTTTTGATGTGGACGTGCTTGGTGGAATCAACATTAAAAAGCTTTATGGCAAAAATTGCCTGGCTTTATTTATTATGCCTCCTTCGATAGAGGAATTAAAAAAAAGGCTTGTAAACAGATCAACCGAAACGGAAGACAGCCTCAAAAAACGACTGGAAAGGGCAAGAAGGGAAATGTCCTATGCCAACAGTTTTGATGTTATTATTATTAATGACCAGCTTGAAAAAGCACAAAAACAAGCCGAAGCTGAAATCAGAGAATTTCTTGAGACTTAAATTTATAAATTACATTAATTAGAAAGTCAGGTGGAGACAGGTTTATATTTTGGTTCGTTTAATCCAATCCATATAGGACATATGGCAATTGCCAACTATCTGGTTGAGTTTACCAGCCTGAAGCAGATCTGGTTTGTTGTCAGCCCGCATAACCCCCTTAAGCAAAAGTCCAGTTTACTGAACGATTACCAGCGGTTGGAAATGGTTCACAGAGCCATTGATGATGACCCGAGATTCCGGGCATCCGACATCGAATTCAAAATGCCGAAACCTTCCTACACTATTGATACTCTTACTTACCTGGGTGAAAAGTATCCTGACAGAAAATTCAGGCTGATTATGGGATCCGATAATTTGTATTTCATTCACAAATGGAAAAATTTTAAAAATCTACTTGATAAATATGACATTATTGTTTACCCACGTCCGGATTATCCTGCAGACAGAAAAAGACTTCCGGTTTTATCAAATTATGGAGAGCGAATAAACCAGATAAATGCACCACTTATGGAAATTTCATCCAGTTTTATCAGAAATGCGGTAAAGGAAGGCAAAAATATCCGCCATTTCCTCCCTGAGAAGGTTTACCGGTATATGGATGAGATGAATTTCTACAAAAAATAAAAACCCGGAAACTACCCCCGGGTTATAAAATAAAAACCATATTTATGCAACCTCCACCGGTTGAATAATCTCAGCACCCCTGATCAGGGCTTTCTCATTTAAAGCAATCAGGTGGTGATATCTTTCCGGTAAGGATTTCTTCAATCCTTTTATGACATTTTCAAACTTAACAACCGGCTTTATTTTAAGAAAAGCTCCCAGCATGATCATGTTAAATGTTCTGGCAGACTCCATTTTAGCAGATTCAGCAGCTGCATCAGCCCGGTAAATTTGTATATCATTTCTTTCGGGGTGGCGGGTAATACCGTTTCCATCGTAAAGTAAAATTCCTCCGGGCTTAATTTTTGATTCAAATTTATCCATCGATTGTTGATTCAGGATAATGGCAGAGTCATAAGAATTCAGAATTGGAGAGCTGATCCTTTTATCACTCAGGATTACCGTTACATTTGCCGTTCCTCCTCTCATTTCAGGTCCGTATGAAGGCATCCAGCTCACCTCCATATCCTGCATTACACCAGAATAACAAAGAATCTTTCCCATAGAAAGTACTCCCTGTCCGCCAAAACCAGCAATAATAATTTCTTCAGTCATTTTATCAAAATTTACATTTTAACTATTCTTCCGGACGAAACAAAAATCCGGCATCAATCCTCAGGAACTTTAATATCTCCGAGCGGGTAAAAATCAAGCATATTTTCATCCAGCCACTTAATGGACTGAACAGGAGTCATTTTCCATCCGGAATTACAATTGGAAACCACCTCAATAAAAGATACGCCTTTCTTTTTTGGTTGATATTCAAAAGCCTTTCTGACAGCTCTCTTCAACTTTCTGACGTACGCCGGTGTATGTACAGCCTGACGTGTTACATAATAGGTACCCGGCAGGCTTGCCACCAGTTCTGTTATTTTTAGTGGATGTCCCATCTGCATCCAGTCCCGGCCATAAGGTGTTGTGGAAGATTTCATACCTTCCAGGGTTGTAGGGGCCATTTGTCCGCCAGTCATTCCATAAATACCATTATTTATGAAAAACATTACGATATTCTCGCCCCTGTTACAGGCATGGATTGTTTCAGCCGTACCAATGGCAGCAAGATCTCCATCTCCCTGATAGGAAAACACATATTTATCGGGCCATAATCTTTTTATTCCGGTTGCAACAGCAGGGGCCCTCCCATGGGCAGCTTCCTGCATATCAAAATCCATATAGTTATACATAAAAACAGAGCAACCAACCGGTGCAACACCCAGAACCTCGGATTGTATTCCCAGTTCCTCAACAACTTCCGCTATCACCCTGTGCGTTGTACTGTGGCCACAACCCGGACAATAATGCATCACATTATCAGTCAATACTTTAGTTTTTGTATAGACTAGATTTTCCGGTTTTATCATTTCTTTGTTAAGAACATTTTCTGCCATAACTTAATCTCCTATTATTTGTTTTTTCAGAGCTTCCACAATTTCATCCGGTGCGGGAATGATCCCCCCCATTCTGCCATAATGCCCCACTTTAATATTATCATGAACCGCCAGCCTGACATCTTCAACCATCTGACCGCTGTTCATTTCCACTGAAAGCATTCCTTTTACATGAGAAGTCAGTGATTCCAGTTCCTTTGAAGGAAACGGCCACAGGGTAATGGGCCTGAATAATCCTGCTTTTATTCCTTCTTCCCTTGCCATTTCAACTGACTTCTGACAAATCCTTGCACTGGTTCCAAATGCAACTAAAACATATTCTGCATCGTCGCACATATACTCTTCAAATAAAACTTCTTTCTCCTGTACCTCTTTATATTTTCTTTGCAATTTCAGGTTAAACCTTTCATGCCGGGCAGGATCAAGGTCTAGAGAAGTAATAATATTTCTTTCCCTGTCAGGATTCTTTCCTGTGGTAGCCCAATCAGGAAATTCAGTCATCCTTGGAACCTGTTCCTTAAATTTCACCTTTTCCATCATTTGGCCAATCGCCCCATCAGACAAAATCATTACCGGATTTCTGTACTTAAAAGCCAGGTCGAAAGAAAGGCTGACAAAATCTGCCATTTCCTGAACCGATGCCGGAGCCAGCACAATAAGTCTGTAATCACCATGGCCTCCTCCTTTAGTTGCCTGAAAATAATCAGCCTGCCCGGGCTGAATGGTTCCCAGACCTGGTCCACCTCTTTGTACATTTACAATCAGGCAGGGTAGTTCTGCCCCGGCAATATAAGAAATGCCTTCCTGCATCAGGCTGATTCCAGGACTGGAGGAAGAAGTCATTACTTTTTTCCCGGCCCCTGCTCCTCCGTAAAGCATGTTAATTGAAGCAACCTCACTCTCCGCCTGTAATACAATCATACCTGTTGTCTCATGAGGTTTTGCTGCTGTAAGGTATTCCATCACCTCACTTTGCGGAGTAATAGGATAGCCAAAATATCCATCCGTACCAGCCCGGATGGCAGCCTCAGCAATGGCTTCATTTCCTTTCATTAATTTATATTCTTCTGCCATTTTAACTAATTTATTAAATTAAGAAACCTTTACCCTGTAAACCGTAATGACCCCATCCGGGCAAACAACACCACAATTGGTGCAGCCCGTACATCCATCTGCATCATTTAAATAAGCAAAATGGTAACCCTTACCGTTTACCTCAGCTGACATGGAAATAACATGGGTAGGACAAGAAACCACACAAATTTCACAGCCTTTACATTTTTCTGTGTCAACTACAATCGTACCTTTTACTTTTGCCATATATATAAATATTTAAAAGAGTAAATCCAAAAGTAATTAAATTAATCAAGTAGCCATAGGATTTTATTAATAATAAGCCTATAACTATATTTCAATATTTATTTAAAACAATTCATTTCTAATAAGGATGATCCTCATTAAACCTATTCAATCTTTCTTCAAGCAACCCAAACTGATCCCGCCTGACAAGTGAAACACAAGCCCTGATTCCTTCCTCTCTGGAGCTTCCGGTAATATCCAGGGATATGGCACTTATACCATAATAAATAAGTTCTTCCAGTAAATCAACTCCTGAAAAACCAGGATATGAAATGGTAAAATAAAAGCCATCAGCCAAGGGCTGATCAATATCTTTATCATATACCAGTTTAAATCCATTCTTCAAAAAAATACTTTTCATAATTCTGGCCTTTTCTCCATACTCCTTCACATCTTCCACATAGTTGTATTTCCCACTGTTAACCGCTTTCAGTATCCCCTCCAAACCAAATTGAGCAGAATGAGTAACTCCTGCCGATAAAGTATATAAAGCTCCATAAATTACCGAATATCCAAAACCATCAGAGGTATAGTACCTGAGTAAATCAGGATATTTTCTTTTAAAAAGTTTATCCGAAATTGCCATCATCCCAACCCGTTGACCGGCATAGCTAAAAGCTTTTGAGCTGGATATTAATAAAATATAGTTATCGGTATATTTTGCCACTGTTGGCTGATAGGGTGGTTCTCCCGGTTTCGAATAATCCTTTCTGAAATCCATTCCAAAATAAGCAAGATCCTCAATAACAATTACGTCATATTTATTAGCCAGCTCACCAATAATTTGCAATTCCTCTTCAGTAAAACAAATCCACGAAGGATTATTCGGATTTGAATATAAAATACTTGAAATTCTTCCGGTTTTTAAATAGGTCAATAATTTACTTCTTAGCCTGGGTCCACGGAAATCATATATATCAAAAGAGCAATAATCATGACCCAGGACTCTAACCTGTTGTTTTTGTACAGGAAATCCAGGATCAATAAACAAGGTACCTTCTTTTGTATGATCATTACGGTTTGCCACCATAAAAGATGCCATAGCCCCCATCATGGAACCAACCGTAGGGATACAGCCCTCCGGACTAATATCCGTGTCAAGGAAAAGTTTAATAAACTTTGAAATCTCCTTCTTCAATCCGCTGATTCCTTCAATATTAGGATAGACAGATGCAACCCCTCTTTTCAAAGCCTTAATTTCAGCCTCTACACCAACTTTTGCAGGATTCAAACCCGGCACCCCCATTTCCATCCTGACAAACTTCTCACCGGTCTTTTGCTCAATTTTATTTACCAGCCTGACAATCTCACGGATACTACCTTTCCCAATTTTCGCAAGACCACTCCCAATTATCTCATTTCTAACTATTTCAGAATCTATAGGTGTATTCCTCATCTTCATTTTAAATTTTTGATAATCTTTATCAAATGAATTTTAGAAATAAAAAAAGCGGTTTTAAATAACCGCTTCAAATTTTTTATCCTTTATTCAAATAATGGAAGAATTTTGTTAAGCCAATTTTGCAACCTTTCGTCAGTTTTATCGGATTCATAATCCTCATCCAGTGGCAAACCGATAAATTCTCCGTTTATTAAAGCATCAGAATCTTTAAAGTCATAATCTTCAGGGGATGTCTGTCCAATAATTTTTGCTCCTTTATCCATTAACAGCTTACCTAACACACCCAAAGAATCAACAAAATGCAGGGCATAGGTCAAATGATCACCCAAACCATATAAAGCAATGGATTTATTATTATAATCGATATGATCCAGTTCCTGTAAAAATCCATCCCAGTCTTTACTTGGGGTTTCTTTCTGCCATGTGTGACTACCAATAGTTGATATACCAAAAATCACTTTGGAATATTTATTAACATCTGCTGCGGAAGCATCCCTGACTGGTATAATATCAACCTTGTCTTCCCCTATCATCTTCACCAACTTTTTTGCAACCTTTTCAACTGAACCTCCCACCGGACCATAAAAAAGACCTATTTTATTCATTTTTTTATTATTTTAAATTTAGAATGAAGATTGTAATTACCGAATTCGAAAATTAAGACTTCACTCTCTATATCCTAAATATTGTGTTATCTTATATACAGTATTATCAGGTTTCGGATGCAAATATAAAATTATTTTATAAGATATTCCATGTTTCTTATCATGTAAAAATTTGTAAATTCTAACCATATGTTACAAATTTTATAAGACTTTAATACAGTACAGGTTGAACCTGTGCATTAAAACAAAAATTTTCAATTTTTTTCACAATTCAGATAAAAACAGGCTTTTCCATATTATTTTTCAATTTTTATCCGGGCATCAACTGCATAAATTGAATTCGCCTTACCCAGTAAGGGGTTCAGATCCATTTCAACAATTTCTGGCACTGAAATAATTAAATCTGACAATTTCAATAAAATACCGGCAAGCACTTCTTCATCCACACCTGTTTTTCCCCTTACGCCTTTAATCAAAGCGTAAGATTTCAGCCTCCTTATCATTTTATTTGCTTCGGTTTCATTTATTGGAATTAATTCACTTGTAATATCTTTTAATACTTCAATATAAATTCCTCCCAGACCGAAAAATAACATATGCCCAAAATTACCCTCCTTTTTAACGCCAGCAAACAGTTCCAGTCCTGATACCATGGGTTGAAAAAGCACAGCCGTACAGCCTTCTATTTCCATCATTCGGTTGAATTGAGTTTTTACTCCTTCAATTCCTCTCACATTCAATGCTACACCTCCCACATCTGATTTATGGAGGGGCCCCACAACTTTCATTACCAGAGGATAGCCAGTTTTTGCAGCACAGCGCTCAGCTTCTTTCATGTTTACTGCTAGTTCTTCCCTGACCCTGGGAATTCCTGCAAAATCCAGCAAACTGCCCACTCCCTCTGGGTTCAAATACCCTGACCGGGATTCCTTTATGAATTTCCTGACTGCATCAGATACTTTCATATTTTTTGTATTAACAGTATCCACCGGTTTCCCGGTATTCATAACTTTAGCCAATGCTTTCCCAAAGAGTACCTCATCCTGGAAATATACATTTTTCTTTGAGACAAACTCTTTGATTTCATTTTTTGCAGTGATTCCCGAAGGCAAAACCGGATATATGGGTTTCCTGCAGGTTCTCATTTTCTCATCCAGCAATGAATAAACATCAAAAACCGGAAATAGTCCCGGACTTCCAAAAATCACCACCATTGCATCAATCTGATCAAAATCATTTTCACAAGCATCCAGGATTGCACCAAGTTGATCTGCAGTTCCTGTGGCCAGAAAATCCACCGGGTTATGTACAGAAGATCCGGGATAAAGTTTCTTAAGTAATGCATCTGCCGCAGGTCCCTCCAATGGAGGCAGACAGAAACCGCCCTCTTCGAGAGTATCGGTCAACATAACAGCAGGCCCCCCTGCATGAGTAACAATCGCTATATTTTTACCACGGGGTAAAGAAAACCTTAACACAGAAGCCACTATCGCCAAATCCTCACGTCCATAACAACGGATGATCCCTGCTTTCCGGAACAAGGCATCAACGGCTGAGTCCGGGGAAGATAAGGCTCCTGTGTGAGAAGCCGCAGCCCTGCTCCCTGCCTCAGATGAGCCTGCTTTTATGGCAGCGATCCTGGCACCTTTATTTATTAGTGACCTTGAATGCTTTAACAATAATTGGGGCTTTTTAACGCTTTCGAGATAAAGTAGTTTAATTTTTGAACTTACCCCGGGTTCATAGGTTTCATCAAGATACTGCAGAATGTCTTCAACTCCGGTCTGAGCACTGTTCCCCACTGAAAAAACACTGGAGAAGGTCAATCCCTTGGTAATACCGGATTCCATGATATACACAGCAGTAGCACCAGACCCTGAAACAAAATCAACCCCATGGCTATCTATTACCGGTACAGGTTCTGTAAAAACCCCACTGTAATTATGATTCAGGAAACCTATACAATTAGGCCCAATCAAACATGAATTGGTTTCGTTTATCACATCCACAATTTTCTTTTCAAGTAGTTCACCTTCTTCTCCTGTTTCACTAAAACCAGCCGATAAAATAATAAATGCCCTTGTTTTTTTCTTCCGGGCAAGTACTTCTACAGTTTCAGGGCAGTATTTTGCAGCAATTGCTATAATAGCAAGATCAACATCCGGTAAAACATCAGGGCTATGGTATGACTTAACTCCCTGTACCTGGTCGGTTTTAGGATTAACCACAAAAAGTTCGCCGGCAAAATTACTCCTCATTATATTCATAAGAACTTTTCCTCCCGGCTTGGAAAGATCCTCTGATCCTCCGATTACTGCAATACTTCCCGGATTAATCAGGTTTTTGTTTATCATTATTCTTAAACTTTTCAGGAATTACAAAGTACATTCAGGATTCTATTAATTCAGGTATATTTCCGTAATTAGACTTATAGTTCTGTTTAAAAAGATTTATTTTCATTTCCTAAAATTAAAATAAGAAAACATTAAATAAAACTTTACAATCAAAAACTATAAAACAATTTTAAAGAATTTATGAACTACCTCATCATTTTTAATTAATTTTGAACACTTCAAATGATCTGTATATGTTCATATTGTTATACATCGTTTAATTTTAAAAGAATGATCTTATGAAAAATGCCGCGACTGTTGTCCTGTTTGTTTTGTTTTCGTTGGGAGCTATGGCTCAGCCTGTAAATCTTAACTACTATATGCCTGAAGGTACCATACTAAATCCGGACATTCCAACACCGGAGAGTTTTTTAGGGTATCAGGTTGGGGAATGGCATGTTTCCCATGATCAGCTGGTGAGCTATATGAAGCTGATTGCTGAAAAATCGGACCGGGCAATTATTGAGGAATATGCCAAAAGTTATGAAAACAGGCCTTTGCTTCATCTGATCTTTACTTCTCCTGCAAATCAGAAACATCTTCCTGAATTAAAAAAGGAGCATCATAATTTGTGCAAACCTGAAAAATCATCAGCGTATGAAGTTTCGGATATGCCGGTAGTTATAGTTTTGGGGTACTCCATTCATGGAAATGAAGCCAGTGGTGCTAACGCATCTTTATTAACCGCCTATTATCTTGCGGCAGCACAAGGCCATGAGATTGATAAAATGTTGGAAAACAGCATTATACTTATCGATCCGTGCCTGAACCCTGATGGGCTTACCCGCTTTACTACATGGGCAAATATGCACAAATCACAACAAATTTCCCCCGACCCGAATAACCGTGCATTTAGTGAAGTCTGGCCGGGAGGAAGGACAAATCATTACTGGTTTGATATGAACAGGGATTATGTGCTACTCATAAACCCTGAAAGCAAAGGAAGGGTCGAAAAGCTTCAGGAATGGCGGCCAAACATTGTTACTGATCATCATGAAATGGGTTCCAACTCAACATTTTTCTTTCAGCCGGGAATTCCCAGCAGAAATAATCCAATGACACCTGAAATGAACTACACTTTGACAAAGAAAATAGCTTCTTTTCATGCAAAGGCGCTTGATAAAATTGGATCGTATTATGTTTCGGAAGAAAATTTTGATGACTATTATTTTGGTAAGGGTTCCTCTTATCCGGATATAAATGCAGGGATTGGAATTTTATTTGAACAGGCCAGCGTACGCGGGTTTGAAAGAGAAACTGCCAATGGTCTGCTAACCTTTCCTTTTGCTATTAAGAACCAGTTTACAGTAAGCCTGTCCACCCTGAAAGCCGCTCAGGTTCTTAAAGATGATTTGTTAAATTATCAAAAAGAATTTTTCACAAGCGGCCATAAAGAAGCTGGTAAACTAAAAGAAAAAGCATATGTTTTTGGTGATCCATACGACCGTGGGAAGACCTATGAATTTATCAAACTCCTTCAGGGACATCACATTGAAATCCATAAATTGAATGAAAAATATCAATCCGGAGCATTAAAATTCAATCCGGAAAATTCCTGGGTAGTTCCGCTGGATCAGGAAAATTTCAGGTTAATAAGAAGTTTTTTTGAACCGGTTCATAAATTCAGAGACAGTACATTTTATGATGTTTCCACATGGAATCTTCCCATGTCTTTTAATATGCCATATACAAGTATCACAAACAAGAGTCTGATTGGGGATCAAATTGATAAAGTAAAATTTCAACCCGGTAAATTAATCATTGATAAAAATGCTTATGCATGGGTTTTCAGATGGGATGACTATTTTGCCCCCAGAGCATTATTCAGAATTTTAGATGCCGGTCTTTTTGCAAAAGTTGCAAGCTCAGAATTCACATATAATAATGCGGAAAAAACTGAAAAATTCGGATATGGTACCATCCTGATACCTGCAAGTCATCAAAAATTGGATTACGATAAAATTATAGAATTATTAGAAAAATGCACCCTTGAAGATGGAATTGACATTTACGGGCTTAAAACGGGATGGAATTCTGATGGTATTGATCTTGGTAGTTCTAAATTTGTAAATCTGACATTTCCAAAAATACTCATGTTTATCGGGGGAAGTGTAAGCAGTAGAGATGCCGGAGAAATATGGCATTTGTTCGATACCCGATATAAAATTCCCATTACAATGGCAGAAGTTACCCGGCTGGGAAGAATCAATCTCGCTGATTATACTACAATCATACTCCCGGGAGGTTCCTATACCGGGTTTAATGAAGAGGACGCCGGTAAATTAAAGAACTGGATAAGATCAGGTGGAAACCTGATCGGGTATAAAAGTGCAAACCGATGGCTTTCCTCCCATAAATTTATCAATCTTAAATATAAGAAACCGGTTCAACCCGATACCTCATTAAGAATAACCTATGTAAGTAAAAGTAAAGAGTACAGCAAACAATTAATTAGCGGAGCAATTTTTGAAGTTGAATTGGATTTAACAAATCCCTTAGCTTATGGGTATCATAATACTCCAATTCCGGTATTTAAAAATTCTGCTACAGTTGTTAAATTCCCCGATAACAATAATTATAAATGGTTTAATTACAGTTCAAATCCTTTGTTAAGTGGATATGCATCTAAAGAAAACATAAAGCAAATTGCAGAATCACCATTTTTGTTGATAAATTCTCTGGGAGCAGGCAAAATAATTTCTATTTTTGACAACTCAAATTTCAGAGGGGTCTGGTATGGAACAAATAAGATATTTTGCAATGCTGTTCTTTTTGGCCCTGTAATAAATAGTGGCAGAAGAAGATATTAAAAGTTAAATTTAAGACTATGAAAAAAATTACAATTATTGCTTTCACAATTTTTTTATTTACAGGATCTTTGAAAGCGCAGGATTCAGGTTTCGGGATCGGGGCAATTTTTGGTTCTCCTACCGGAATAAGTGCTAAATTATGGATTAATGAAACAAATGCAATTGACGGCAGTGTTGCCTGGTCTTTTTATAATACCGGTTACTTTGCTGTAAATGCAAATTATTTATGGCATAAATTTAATCTCATTCCGGTTGATTCCGGTAAGCTGCCCCTGTATTTTGGAGTAGGGGCTAAAATTGGCATATCTGAGTTCTTTCATATAGGTGTACGTGCTCCGGTCGGGTTGGACTACATGTTTTCTGAAATACCGCTGGATGTATTTGTGGAGGTGGCTCCTTCCCTTATGTTATCACCTGCAACAGCATTTCAGCTTGACGGAGGAATAGGCATAAGGTATTTCTTTTAAGGAATAAAAAAATGAATAAACTTTCGACCTGGCAGTATTTTAACTAACCAGGTCTTTTTTTTGCTAGTGTTAAGTCAAGTATATTAGGGCATTACTATTTCATTTCGAAGGAAGTATGACTTAGAAATCTAGTAGATTTCTCACCATCGTACCTCAGGTTCGAAATGACAGATTAAATATGACTTGACGTTAGTCCGTTTTTATGTGCCGGCCAAAAGGTAACAAGCCAATAGAAGCCAGTTTAAAATGTTGCAGTGCAAAAGGTATTCCGATAATAGTTATCGCAAAAAAGGCACCCAGAATTAAATGAACCACTGCAATCCAGATTCCACCACAAAAAATCCATACAATATTCAGAAATATCCCAATGCAGCCCTGAGGCTGGTCAATGTAAACATCACGACCGAAAGGCCAAAGGGCAAGATTTGCAAGCTTCAGCGTTTGTATACCGAATGGGATACCTACAATTGTTAAAATGATGAAAATGCTTGCTATTAAGTACATTACAGAAATAAGCAACCCACCAAATACCAGCCATAAAATGTTGCCAATAAACTTCATATAAAAGATTTAGCAATTTATCTAAAGTATGAATTACAATTTTTATAATATCCTCAAAATGAAATTACTTCTTTTTCTTTTTAACAAAATAGGCAACTTTCTCCAGGGAAGTAATCATATCATATTCTTCAAGGTAAACATCTGACGGAACCTCAAGAGGAATATGTGTAAAATTAAGAATGCCCTTGATACCGCTTTTTATGAGCTGGCTGGCCACTTTTTTAGCTGAAGTTTGCGGTACCGTCACAACACCTATGGATATTTTCTTTGACTTTATCACTTTCCCCATTTCTGAAACATGATAACATTTTACTCCTCCAATTTTCAAACCCTTTTTATTCTCATCAATATCAAATAAAGCCACAATTCTCAATTTTGGACGAAGTCCTGTTAAATAGGATGCAAGAGCCGTACCCAGATTACCCATTCCAATAATTGCAACATTCTGACCGCTCTCACTGTCCAGTCTCTGACCAATGACCTCAATTAATTTTTTTACGGGATAACCTTTTCTGTAAACGCTGCTGAAACCCAGTAACATCAGATCCCTACGAACCTGAACGGCTGTAATATGCAATATGGCTGCCAATTCATGTGAAAAAATATATTCAACATTTTCTTCCACCAAATTTAAAAGCCTTCGCCTGTATTGACTTAATCTTTCTACTGTTTTTCCTGGTAGTGTATCCATAATATTATAGATTAAGGGTGTATTCAGATATTTTCCTTTATTTAATGTTTCAAGTTATTTAACCAGGAATACCAGACTTCCATTCCGTCACCAGACCTGACAGATAATTCAATAAACTTCAAATCCGGATTAACTTTCATCGCGTAGTCTTTTGCAACCTGCATATCAAAATCAAGGTAAGGCAGTAAATCAATCTTATTAATAACACAAAGATCAGCTGACTGAAACATAGTAGGATACTTTGCAGGCTTATCCTCTCCTTCAGTTGTGCTCATAATAACCACCCTTTTGCTTTCACCCAGATCAAACAAGGCGGGACAAACAAGATTCCCAACGTTCTCAATCATCAGAAAGCCTGGTTTACCGATATTTAATTCCTTTATTGCATTCCTGACCATATCTGAATCCAGGTGGCAACCCTCTCCTGTATTGATCTGGACAACCTCCGTTCCGGTTTTGTTTATCCGTTCCGCATCATTCATTGTTTGCTGGTCTCCTTCAATCACATAGAATTGGTGCTGATCTTTAAGATCAGAAATGGTCCTTTCCAGCAAACTGGTTTTACCGGAACCGGGAGAACTGACCAGATTTAAAGCAATCAGATTTTTTGCTTCAAAATACCCCCTGTTTCTCTCTGCCAACAGATTATTTTTCATCAGTACATCCTGCTCAACCAAAATCTCCCTGCCTTGTGCATGAGCATGACTGTGATCATGGTGGTGGTGATGAGGACTCTCTCCCGGTTCATGAGAATGTGTATGTACTATTTCCTTATGTTCATGTGTATGAACATGTTTTCCCATTTCTTTACCAGGTTTCCTGATAGAAACTTCATCCGCTTGTCCGCATCCACAAGTATCACACATAATAATTCTTATTAATTTATCTGGGAACAAAGATAACAAATGTGAAAGAAATAACAATAAAATACATGAAAAGAATTTTTATTCCACCAGAATTGACCGGACCCTTAATTCTTTCCCCGCAATCAGTTCATGCCCGAATTTCTTACAAAAAGGACAGGGACTGTATAAACTTTGTACTTTGTAGGTTTTTCCGGTTGAACTACATTTTGCCCTGGCCTCCACTATTGATATCATCCATTTTGCATTTTCACAGATCGTGTTTTTCACAGCTGCATCCATTGCAAAATCGAGCGCTTCAACAACAATCCCTGAGAGCTCACCCACTTCAATTTCAATTTCCAGTACTTTGTCCGAGTTGTCCTTTTCTGCATATTCTGCAGCAATTTCCACAATACTCATTGCTATTGATAGTTCATGCACCTGATTGGAATATTAAATTAAAAAAAAATTTGTCTAATTAAATTATATTTCGTAATATTATGAAGCAGAAAGATTAATTATTTTTATGTAATTGACAAATATTCATACAAAAAAACTAACTTATGGAAAATTTAATTGCATTAAACGTAAAATGTCCCAAGTGTAAGAAGACACTTATGGACCCCTATCACCTCATTAATAAGAAAGCAAGTATCCGAACAGATATTGAAGTAAATGGCAACAAAGGGAAACTCAGGCTTTGTTCCTATTATGGTTGTTTTGATCATGAATCAGATATTGAATTACCTGAAGGTGAGATATTAAAGGTATCCTGCCCAAAATGCCATGAAGAACTGATCAGCAACCATATTTGTGAAGAATGCGGTGCAAATATGATTCCGCTCTCACTGGATAAAGGAGGACGAATTTATATTTGCTCCAGAATTGGATGTAAGAAACATTATTTGAATTTTGAAAATGTTTCCGATGCCTTACGGAAAATGTATAATGAATATGGATACTTTTAATAGTTTTTTTAGTTTCTGATGTGAATGATTTAAAAAAAAAAAGAGTCCGGATCCTAAACCTGGCCCCTTTTTTTTGTAGCTATTGCTAACTGACCCAAAGCAATACCTCCATCATTGCAAGGAATCTTTTCATTCATATAAACTTCAAGTCCGGATAATTGCAGCTTTATTTCAATTTTTTCTGAAATATATCTGTTTTGAAATGTTCCACCGGATAAAACTACCTTTTTAAGTCCCGTTTCTTTACTCACCGAGTTTACAATTTTTTGAATTATATCCACAATTGTATTGTGAAATTTCAGGGAGATTTCTGATCCCGGAACATTTTTTTGTATATCCGTGACTATTTGACGGATCATGGGTTTCACATTAATAATTTCTCCTGAATCCATATTGTACATTTCATCAGATCTCCCCTTAATTGCACCTTCCAGACGCATGGGAGCCTCAGCATGAAAATCAGAGAAAAGGCAAAGTCCGGTAAGCCCGGCAACCGCATCAAATAACCTTCCTGCACTTGAGGTTTCCGGACAATTGAAATTTTTTTCCAGCATCTGAATAACCACATTGAGTTCTTCTTCCTGAACCTGATGAAGAAATGGTAAATCCAAATCCATCAATGACTCTCCATATATACTATATAAATATGAAACTGCCATTCTCCATGGATTAAGTGTAGCTTTATCGCCTCCAGGCATTTGCTGATATTCAAAATGAGTCAGCCTATCATAACCGGAAAGATCAGAAATAAAAAATTCACCTCCCCATATTTTGCCATCATCTCCCAATCCTACTCCGTCAAATGCAACCCCGATGACCTTTTCATCTAATCCATGCTCAGCCATACATGATGCAATATGTGCATGATGATGCTGTACTTTCAGTACCGGCAAGCCTGATTGATCGGCAAAACGAGTAGAAAGATAATCCGGATGAAGATCAGCAACAAACAACTTAGGTTCAACCCGGAATAAATCTTTAAATCTATTAAATGACTCAATATAAAACAGGTAGGTCTCCATATTCTTCAGGTCCCCGATATGCTGACTCAGAAATGCCATATTTCCCTTTCCAAGGCAAAAACAATTAACCAATTCAGCTCCTGCAGCAACAATACCATCCGCATTCTGTTCAAGTTTTATGGGAACCGGTACATATCCCCTGGAACGTCTGATTAATCTGGCTTTTTGATTTACCACATGCACAATAGAATCATCCACCCGATTGTATATTTCCCGGTTATAGGATAAAACTGCTTCACAATCCGGCAAAAACTTCTCCAGGGCCTTTTCATCATCAATAAAAATTGGTTCATCTGAGAAGTTTCCACTTGTTAAAACCAGTACTTTTTGTCTGATATTCTCAAACATAAGATAATGAAAAGGCATATATGGCAGCATAGCACCAATTGTAGGGAAACCCTTGGTTACACTCCATGCAAGATCGTTTTTTTTCCCAAGTAAAACTATAGGCCTTTGCCAGGATTTAACGGCTTGTAATTCATATTCATCAGTAAACGTATACTCCTTTAAAGCCTGTTCATCGGCAAACATAACAGCAAAGGGTTTTCCTTCTCTGTTTTTTAATTTACGCAGTTTTTCCACAGCCTTTGTACTAAGAGCATCGCAAGCGAGAAAGTAACCACCAACCCCCTTTATGGCAATAATTCCATCATCATCGAGCAGTTCCTGCAGTCTTCTTAAAATCAAAGCCAATTTCTCTATCTTAACAGATTTTTCATTCAATGTATAAACAGGTCCGCAAGAATGACAGGCTACCGGTTGCGCATGAAAACGACGGTCCAGAACATCAGAATATTCCGCCCTGCAGGTATCACACATTGGAAACATATCCATTGTAGTATTTACCCGGTCATAAGGAAGATTCTTTATAATGGTAAACCGGGGTCCGCAATTTGTACAATTGATAAAAGGGTAATCTAACCTGTGTTGTTGAGATCGCATATCATCCAAACAATCCTTACAAACAGCAATATCAGGACTGATAAGTGTGATTTCATCAGAAATATTTGTACTGGGAATAATTGAGAAACCTTTAAATGATTTTATCCCGACCGGTGAAACATGTATAGACTCGATGTACGATGCCGGAGGAGCATTGTGCCGGATATCATTTACAAATTCATTAATTGCTGACTCGACACCCTCAATTTCAATAATTACACCATCATTCCGGTTTTCCACCTCACCTTTAAGTCTGAATTTATTTGCTACTCGATAGACAAAGGGACGGAATCCAACACCCTGAACCAATCCTTTAATCAATATTTTTTTTGCTGTTTTCAGCTTTTTAATGTTTTATATAAATGAGCCACCCAAAATTCTCAGATTTGCGAACCAGTAATACAATCCTTATTTAAGCATAATAATTCACATCCGGTCATATAAAATTGACATGTAATTCAACACTCATTTCTAAGGACAAGCAAATGTAAAACTAAAAAACCAAACAACCATCTCGGCATGAAATAATAACATTCCAGTTAATTTTTGCGCATAATTATTTCTGTAAATATGTTATATGATAAAAATCATCTCTTTAAAATGAGAAGAAATTATATTCTTTATTTATCTAAATATCTGTTATTTATAAATCAAAATCTGATATCAATCGTAATTTTATTATTTTGATTCATTCTAAATTCATCATAATGTATGCATGGTTTTAAAAAAGCTTTTACTTTTGCTGTTAATTATATAACATTTCAGTTATTTAGTTAACAGTAAAATCAATTCATTAAATAATCAGGGTAATGACAAAAGATTTTGTTCATCAAACAATAAAAAAATTTAATTCAGACAGTTACAGGCTGCTTGATATGTTATTGGATATCCAACAGGAATACGGATACATTTCGAAAGACAATATTTCTGTTCTGGCCGGCGAGTTAAACCAGTCTGAGGCAGATATTGGACAAACCATTACCTTCTATCATTTTCTTCGGTCCAAGCCACAGGGAAAATACTCCATCTACCTGAATAATAGTATTGTATCAAAAATGATGGGGATGGATAAAATTGCCAGGCAATTTGAGAAAGAATCAGGAATAAAATTTGGAGAGGTTACAAAAGACGGTCAGATTAGTTTACATTATACTTCCTGCATCGGGATGAGCGATCAGGAACCCGCCGCCATCATCAACGAAAAGATATTTACAAACCTGACCACTTTCAGGGTAAAAGAGATTGTCCTGGCTATGAGACAGGGCAAGCCGGTAGAAAGTATGTATTGTACAAATTTTGGGGGAGGAAAAAACTCCTCTCCTCTTGTTGAATCAGTAGTACGTAATAATATTCGAAGATCAGGGCCTCTTTTGCAGCTTAATTATGTTCCGGGCCAGGTTTTGCAAAATAAAGTATCTTTAATGAGCCCTGATGAGGTTATCAGTGAAATCAAAGATTCCCATTTGAGAGGTCGTGGTGGTGCAGGTTTTCCAACCGGACTTAAGTGGCAATTTTGTCGCAGGGCAAAAGGTGCAAGAAAATTTATATTTTGTAATGCTGATGAAGGAGAACCAGGCACATTTAAAGACCGTGTTTTGCTGACAGAGAAACCTGAGATGGTTTTTGAAGGAATGACGGTTGCTGCATATGCTGTAGGTGCAAAAGAAGGCATTCTTTATTTAAGATATGAATATAAATACCTTGAGACGTACCTTAAACAGGTATTGCAGGATCTTCATGGCAAAAATTTACTGGGTGAGAACATTTCCGGCATCTCAGGTTTTGATTTCGACATTCGTATCCAATATGGTGCCGGAGCATATATTTGCGGTGAAGAATCATCTTTGATTGAGTCTGCCGAGGGAAAAAGAGGAGAACCCAGGCCAAGGCCTCCTTTTCCTGTAGAAAAAGGTTACCTTGGTTATCCTACCATTGTTAATAATGTTGAAACACTATGTTCTACCGTAACTATTTTACAGAATGGTGCAAACTGGTATCGTGAACTTGGAACTGATGAATCGACAGGCACAAAAGTCCTGAGTATTTCAGGAGATTGCCTCTATCCGGGAATATACGAACTAGAATGGGGATTCTCCATAAATGACATTCTCGAAATGTCAGGAGCAGAAAGTACTCAGGCTGTTCAGGTTGGCGGGCCTTCAGGGGCACTGGTTCCCCCCTCTCAGTTTAACCGTATATTATGTTATTCCGACCTTGCTACAGGTGGCTCTCTGATTATTTTCAATCAAACGCGTGATTTATTAAGAGATGTGGTCATGAATTTCACTGAATTCTTTGTAGAAGAATCCTGTGGTTCCTGTGTTCCCTGCAGGAACATTCCGGCTTTACTAAAAAAGAAACTTGAAAAAATCCAGGCCGGAGATGGTGTCAGAGAAGACCTGAAGGAAATAGAAGAATGGAGTAATATAATGCAGATCAATCGCTGCGGACTGGGTCATACTGCCGCAAATCCGGTAATTACCAGCTTGAAGAATTTCAGAAAACTATATGAGGCCCTGATTCAGAAGGATGTTAATTTTGATTCAGGCATTGATCTGTCAGCTGCTGTGGCAGAATCCTGTGAATTTGTTGACCGTATTCCTCAACTATAAGCAATTAACTATGAACAATAAAGTAAATTTCACAATCGACGACAAAGAATGTACTTCAACTTCAGACAAATATATTGTTGAAGCAGCCAGGGAAAACGGAGTTTATATTCCAACCCTTTGCAACTATGACGGAGTAAAACCTGCCGGGTCATGCAGGGTGTGTACGGTAAAGGTAAACAAACGTTACCTGACAGCCTGTACCACACCTATAGCTGAAGGAATGGAAATTGAAGTAAACACTACAGATCTTCAGGATTTCAGAAATGCTGTTGTTGAGCTTTTATTCACAGAAGGGAATCACTTCTGTCCTGCCTGTGAGAAGAGCGGCAATTGTGAACTTCAGGCACTTGCATACAAGTTTCAGATTATGGCTCCAAGGTTTCCATTTCAATTCAATGAGAGGTATATTGATGCCAGTAATCCTAAAATCTATCATGATCATAACCGTTGTATATTATGTAAACGCTGTATAAGAGTTGTAAAAGACGATAAGGGGAAAAGTGTATTTGCTTTTGAAAACAGAGCACGTCAGATCAGGATAAATTTTGACAGCAAACTTGGAGAGGTGCTAACGGATGAACTGGCTGAAAAAGCGATGGAAGTCTGTCCGGTCGGTTCCATTCTGGTTAAAGGAAAAGGATTTAAAGATCCCATTGGTACCAGAAAGTTTGATCATACACCCATAGACAAAATAGTAATTCCTGAAAAACAAAATATATAAATTATGAGCAGACCTATCATAGCAACAACTTCTCTGGCCGGATGCTTTGGTTGCCATATGTCATTTCTTGACATTGATGAAAGAATACTGGATTTAATAGAACTCGTAGAATTTAACAAATCCCCTATTGACGACATAAAAACATTTACCAAAGATTGTGATATCGGATTAATTGAGGGAGGTTGTTGTAACACTGAAAACATTCACATATTGAAAGAATTCAGAAAAAAATGTAAAATCCTGATTTCTTTTGGAGAATGTGCCATCATGGGTGGACTTCCGGCCCTGCGTAATGATATTTCTGTTAAAGAATGTTTGGCTGAAGCCTACCTAGATGGAATATCTACAGTAAATAAAGAAGAGATTTTACCAAATGACGAAGAGCTTCCCATGATATTAAACAAAGTATATCCCTGTCACGAAGTTGTTAAAATGGATTATCATTTACCTGGCTGTCCCCCAAGAGCCGACCTGATCTGGGATGTTTTACATGCATTAATTCTGGGGACAGATGTTGAATTGCCATATGAAGTTGTTAAATACGATTAAAGAAGAAAAGAAATGCCAAAAAAAATAACCATAGAACCTGTTACCCGTGTGGAAGGACATGGAAAAGTAACCATCCATATGGATGATAGCAACCAGGTTGTTCAAAGTCGGTTACATATTGTTGAATTCCGTGGTTTTGAACGTTTTATTCAGGGGCGGCCCTATTGGGAAGCCCCTGTACTGGTTCAAAGATTATGCGGAATATGTCCTGTCAGTCACCATCTTGCTGCTGCAAAAGCCATGGATGAAATTGTGGGAGCAGGTACGGGCGACGGCTTAACCCCTACAGGAGAAAAAATGAGAAGACTTATGCATTATGGACAGATCTTTCAATCCCATGCGCTGCATTTCTTCCATCTTGCCTCACCGGATATGCTTTTTGGTATTGAAGCCGATCCCAATATCCGGAATATTATTGGCGTAGCTCTTGAACATCAGGATCTTGCTGTGCAGGGTGTAATGATGCGGAAATTTGGACAAGAAGTCATTCAGGCAACTGCGGGGAAAAAAATCCATGGTACCGGGGCTATTCCCGGTGGAATGAATAAAAGCCTTACACCCGAAGAAAGAGATTCCTTTCTGTTAGGTAAGGATCCCTTAAACGTTGACAAAATGATCGAATGGTCGCTTGGAGCACTGGATTTTTTCAAATCCTACCACAGTCAAAACCGTGAACTTGTTGACAACTTTGCAAACTTTCCATCCTCCCACCTCAGCCTTGTAAGAAAAGACGGTGCCATGGATCTTTATCATGGTGTATTAAGAGCTGTAGATGCAGAAGGTAAAAAGATACTGCATGATGTTGACTATCAAAAGTATTATGAATACATTGGGGAAGAAGTCAGATCATGGAGTTATATGAAATTTCCATTCTTAAAAGAATATGGGAAAGAAAAGGGCTGGTACAGGGTAGGCCCTTTGGCCAGAATGAATACGGCAGACTTTATTCCCACTCCACTAGCACAGAAAGAACATGAAATTTTCAGAGCTTATACAAATGGTAAGCCCAATGGTATGTCCATGCATATGCATTGGGCCCGACTCATAGAAATCCTTCATTCAGCAGAAATGATGAAGGAGTTATTATATGATCCTGATATAACGGGTGATCAGCTTGTTACAAAAGGAAATAAGCAATATGAGGGAGTAGGCCTGATTGAAGCACCCAGGGGAACACTTTTCCACCATTACAGAATTAATGAAGATGATCAGATAGATATGGCAAATCTGATTGTTTCAACAACCAATAACAATACACCTATGAACCTGGCGGTTGAGTCGGTGGCCAAAGATTATATGAATGGTCATGCGGTTATTTCAGAAGGAATGATGAATGCGGTGGAAGTAGCAATCCGTGCTTATGACCCTTGCCTGAGCTGTGCCACGCATGCCCTGGGGAAAATGCCCCTGGAAATTAAAATACTGGATAAGTCGGGTAATATTCTTGATAAAAAAAGAAGCAGCTGATAACTAACCCGGGGTTGTATAAAAGATAATATGCGGTTAATATGAGGAAGCAAAAAAGAATTCTTATCTATGGTTATGGTAATCCGGGGAGGCAAGACGACGGGTTAGGGATTGCTTTTTCGGAAGCCATTGAAAAATGGGCGGACAAGAACCAAATACACCACATTACCTGTGATTCAAACTATCAGTTGAACATTGAAGATGCAGAGCTGATCTCAAATTTTGATCTGGTTCTTTTTGCAGATGCTTCCATTGAAGACATAAAGGAGTTTACCCTTACCCGGGTAAAATGTTCCACCTCAAAAATCGAGTTTTCCATGCATGCCGTATCCCCTGCTTTTGTGCTGGATCTATGTAATAAAATCTATAAAAAATCACCGGAAACCTATCTTTTACATCTGAAAGGTTATGAATGGGACTTTAAAGAAGGGTTAACCCCGGATGCAAAACACAATTTAAAAGAGGCTGTTCGGAGAATCAAAAAGGTAATCCTTCAGGAAACAGGTCCCAACGAACTTGCTCAGGCAAGTAGTGTTTGCTAAAAAATACAAAATCAACTAAATATTATTGCACTATAAAATACCGGTTCTTCATAAGATCAGACATTCCGGTTTACAGCTCTTCCTCCACCAAAGGAAGGGCTTTTTTTACAATCCGAGGAAAACGATGGCCAGCCCGCTGATCAAAATCGTTGCACCGGCTAAAGCGTGAGAGTATCTTTCTAATTTTCCAAGACGAATGAAGCTTACACCATAATACCCGATCACTACCACCAACAGCATAGTTACAATGGTAATTACTGCAAAAATTGTTGTTACAATGAACAATCCCCAATAGTTATGCTCCGCCGCCGGATACATTAAGATTGGTATCAGAGGTTCACAGGGACCCAGAACAAAAATCGTAAATAGTATCCAGGGAGTCAGGTTCTTTTCTCCTTCTTTCTCCTCCGTATGCACATGTGCATGCCCCTCATAATGGCTATGCTTATGATCATGATAGGTTCCATCTTCATGCACATGGATATGACTGTGTTTTTTATTTCTGTATGCTTTTCGCATCCCCCATACAAAATAGGCAAATCCAAAAGCAATGAGCAACCAGGCTGCCAGGCTTCCTCTTCCCTCTTCCAAACCTGTAAGTTTATTCACACCTAAACCCAGGCCTATGCCTATAAAACCAATAAGAACTGAACTCAATACATGACCGATCCCACTCGCCAGGGTTATCCATAAAGTTTTGGACAAAGACCATTTACCGGCACGTGACATTACAATAAATGGTAAATAATGATCCGGTCCGAATAAGGAATGGAAAAGCGCAATAGAAGCAGCAGTTATCGAGAGTAATTGAATTTCTTCCGTCATAAATTAAATTTTACAAACCCTGTCCTTTAAATTTTTACTAAGATACAAGCAAAATGTTTATAACCAAATTGCATAGGTTAATTTCAGGATCAACTGATTCGACTGGTAGCCCCAGCGATCTGTAATATCATTGATCATATTATGATTGTAAACTACAAAAAAATCCCCTTTTGGACTGAAAGTCCACCTCAGGCGTGTATTAGACCCCAGGTTCCTGCTGTCATTATCATATTGAATAAAAGAAGAAAGTTGCAAATCCGAGGAAAAATTCAGCATGATACGCCCTGCCCATAAATCCTGAACAAAATCTCCTTCAGGAAGATAACCCAGGTTTCTTTCGAAGGAGAGTTCAAAGTTAAGAAAAGAAAAAGGCCGGAGGAACAGCTGCAATTCAATCTGATCAAGTGTTCCATTGTAAAACCCTCCAAACCACCAGGTTATCTGTCCGTTAACTTTACGTTTACTTGCTGTTTCCAGCTCCACCCTGTAACGCATCCAGTGATACGGACCTGCCGGAATAACAACACCATCAACAATCTCAAAAGGCTCTTTTAATTGTTCTCCAACAGGCATAACATTAAACTCAAACCTGTCACCACTTTCGAGTTTAAAATGGAAAGGTGCCATAAAAAAACGGTAACTTTCCCAGAAATTTGACAAGTCTGTAACTACACGAAAAGATGATTCAAAAAAGAATTGCCTGATAAATGAGATATTCGGTCTGGGCATAAAGTCAACTCCCAACCGGTACATATTCACCCCTTTCCTGGGCACAAATCCCAAAGACGGGTCAAAAGAATTGCCTATTCTCTTATATCCTGCATATATATCCCACAAATCATTCGGATAATCAATGGAAACGCCAAAAGCAGATTTGTCACCAGACAGGCTGTCTCTGTTGTTCACCAAGCCCCAGCCTCCTATTAAAAAGTTTTTATCACCTCTGAAATAGGATGTTTTGTAGGTAAAATCCACTCCGGCAGTGAAACTATTTTCCCTGCCCTCCGGGTCACCCAATGTTGTTAAAAAGCCGAAATTCGACTCTTTACCTATGTTTTGTTTTACCCGTGCCACTCCAAGTGTTGTCTTCGGGACCAGGGAGTCAACCTCTCCCATATGAGTAACCAATCCGCTGAAATTTGTTCTTCCAACTTTCCCGTCCAATTTTCCACCCACAAGCAGGGGTACCTGCTGCCCCTTGTATAAACCTATTCTTCTTGAAAAATAAGGGATTATATCATACCCCAGTCCCATACCAAATTCATAGATATCGGCACCCTGTAAAAAAAAGTCGCGTTTTTCCGGATAAAATAAAGGAAATCGTGTAAGATTTGTACGTCTTGAATCAACCTCTGTTTCTGCAAAATCAGTATTCACTGTCAGTTGTCCGGTAATATCCGGAGTAAATCTTTCCGTAAGGTCAAGACTGTTATGCCATTTGGTTTTTAAATCCGAATCAACACTATTGCTAAAATTCAGGTTGGATGATCCACGAACAATTAAACCAATTCCCAGGTTAAAATCAGGTAAATTTGTCAGTAAACCGGCATTGCTGGTCTGTCCCAGCCGGATATCCCTGCTAATCGCTGTCCAACGGTCAACTTCAAGTTTTCGCTGAATTTTACGTTCAATATTAAAGCCCCATTCATCAATATTTTTATTGAATGAAAGTGTTTTCACCGGAATACTTATTTCCGTTGACCATCCATTCTCATTAATTTTTGCTTTGGCAGACCAGACCGCATCCCAATTCGAATTTTCACTTTCACCTATACGCGCAACCAGCGCATCATACCTGGAACCAAAAGGATTTACAGCAAAAATGAAACCGGTCCTCCCGTCAAGATAAGTGTCAAAAACAAATTTCACATAATCTTCCCCCCTGAGCTCAGAATCCCTGGCTTTGGAATAGGCCACAATATTCTCAGGATCATCATAACAAATAATTCCTACATAGATATTACGTTTATCCATAAGTATTTTAACAGTTGTACGAAGAGAGGCAGTTCCTCCTGTCTCCGGCTCCACCATTGTAAGAGATTTTATTCCAGAAGCCTGCTCCCATTCAACTTCATCCAGGACTCCATTCAATGAAATCTTCCCTGTGATTTGTTGCGCTTTAATTACAGGTTTTTGATCCTGTCCAAAAAGAAAACCCGGAAGCAGGATCAATAATATAAAAATGAAAAATAGTATGAATCTGTTGGTTAATTTCATTAAAGAATCACTTGAAAAACTATGTGGAGAAAAAGTCTCCAATTTCAGCGATCACAAAATTAGTACTTAAACCGAATTGTTGTGCTGAATTGTTCAGCCAATTTTGCATTTCAAGGTTATTTAGAACTGATTTATTGTAATATTTTTCATCCTCCAGCCCACTGTAATGGACAGGCAATACAGTTTTTGGATGAATCCTTTCAATAAAATCAAAAACGGTAAAAGGGATACCTTCTTTCCAGTCAGATTGATCTTTCAAGTATTTAAAATAGCCTGAATACCTGTTACCGGAAGGTAAACCTGTATGTGGCTCCAGTACAACTTCCAATTTCAGGTTATTCATAAAATTTATCAGAGATTCTTTCCCCTGGTTATTACCAGTGGTCATACTCCAGTGATTGGATCGCGGATAAGGGAAACGATTATTAGAGTCCACTATGCAATAATCAACATTCTGTAACTCTTCATATGCCTGCTCATTCAACAGGGGAAAAAGCACATCCCCGGAGAACAAAACTTTTGAATATTTTTCTTTTTCTACTTCAAATAAAAACATAGCTGCTCCTTTTGCTGAAACACCATGAAAAACCGGAAAAGCAGTAACGGATATCTGATCTGCTTCAGGAATTTCTGATTTAACACCGGGTTCAAGCGGATGAAATGCTATAATCTCTTCAAGGTGAGGTATCGTTTCCAATATGGTATCCCAGCAATATTCAGTGGCATAAACCGGATACTTTTGTTTATTGTTAAATCTGTAATAGCTTTGAGCAATCCAGTCAATCCCCAGAAAATGGTCAAAATGCGGATGTGTAATAAAAAGTGCATCCGGTATCCGGTTGTAAAGTCTCAATAAATTAGGTATTGAGCCATGACCCGCATCAATCATCAACTCAGTTTCAAGATGTTCTCTGTCTTTTATACCTTTTTCAAACTGCATCAGTGAAAATGAGGCATTAGCATACTCAATCTCTCCATTACGGCAATAAAAAGGATTCTCCTGTCCCAATGGAACCGGCCATGCATTTCCCCTTCCATTGATCCTTAAAAACCACTCATCCATTCAAATGTTTTGCTTTTATTTCACAATTTCCATTTCATCAAGCAAATACCCTGCTCCGGCATATTTATCAATTATAAAAAGAGCATATCTTATATCCAGTGAAATATTTCTGCACTGTTCAGGGTTAAACATAAGGTCACTCATCACCCCCTCCCATGCCCGGTCAAAATTTACACCAATCAACTGGCCTTCGGCATTTACAACAGGACTTCCTGAATTCCCTCCTGTGGTATGATTGGTAGCGATAAAACAAACATGTATTTCTCCATCTTCGGCATACTGTCCGAAATCACCTGCTTCATATAATTCTTTCAATTTATCAGGCACATCGTAGTCATAAATCTGAGGATTGTCCTTTTCCATAATCCCTTTAAGGGTAGTATAGTACTTATATTCCACTGCATCCCTTGGATTATAAGCCTTCACATTTCCATAACTTAGACGAAGCGTAAAATTTGCATCCGGATAAAAAGTTTTATCCTTCTGATAATCCATAAGGGCTGCCATATATTTCCTGTTCAACTCCTTTAATCCAAAAGAAAGCCTCTGATATTCCGGATAAATCTTTCCAACCATAAGATCATCTGCATTTTTATATATATGATAAACCGGATCTTTTTCCAGCTTTTTTATTTTTGATTTAGTCGGATTATTAAGGATGTCCAATAAAAGTTCCTTCTTTGTAAAAATTGTTTTCTTATATACGGCATCCGTAAACCCGGAATAATCATCCTTATATTTTGAATGGATATTTATAAAAACCGATGGTTGAAATTCAGGGGGCATACTTTCTGCATATTTTTGCATTAAAGCCGCAAACATTTTCCGATCTGTAGTAAGATTGTAATCTTTAAAAAAACTTTCTGTCATTTTTTTCAGATAATCAGATGCCCTGGAGATATCTTCCGGGTTTCCGTCGTTTGTAACCAACTCTGCGAGCTGGGAAAATCTTCCCGAAAACGCAATCAACTCAGCACCATTTCTAAAAAATACTTCATTTGCATAATCTCTAGCCAAACGATATTTCCCGTAATCTTTATACACTTTTCTGTAATTGGGCAGTAATGATTTGTATTCTTCATTCCCTGAAAGATTTGAAACAGCCCATTTCTGAAATTCTACTTCAAAATTTTGCTTTTTAGCCAGTGCATCCAGTTTTTCCAGCCCTTTTATTTCGCCTATCCAGCGCTTCCAGGAATTACTGATGGATGCATATTTGGCTGCATACTGAATTCGAACCTTTGGATCAGCAGACATTTGTGCATTTAAAATCTCCAGTTTTTTGTCTCTGACATCAATCAATTTGGGATATACTTCCTGAGTCAGCATCTTAATGTGGTAAGAAGGCACATATTCATAAGTACTTCCAGGATAACCAAAAACCATTGTAAAATCATCCGGATGAACTCCTTTTAATGAAATGGGGAAGAAACCTGCCGGTTTATAAGGTATATTCTCCTGCGAAAATTCTGCGGGTTCGTTATTTTTATTGGCATAAATTCTGAAAATAGAAAAATCTCCGGTATGCCTCGGCCACATCCAGTTATCCGTATCACCCCCAAATTTCCCAATGGCAGAGGGAGGAGCACCAACAAATCGTACATCCCTGAAAACTTCTTCAACAAAAAGAAAATACTGATTTCCTGCAAAGAAAGGCTCCACATGGGCCTGATAATGTGAATCTTTCGTTGCCTCCGCGATGATTTTTGTATTATTTTCTCTAATTCTGTTCTCTCTTTCTTTTTCGCTCATGCTATCTTTAACACCTTCCAGGGATCCCGTTGTCACCTCTTCCATTTTTTTTAGAAATGTAACTTTTAATCCGGGATTAGGTAGTTCTTCCTCCCTTGACATTGCCCAGAATCCATTCGTAAGATAATCGTGTTCTACGGTTGAATGCTTCTGGATGCTACGATAACCACAATGATGATTTGTTATCAAAAGTCCTTCTCCGGAAATCAATTCAGCTGTACATCCACCGCCAAAGATCATAACAGCATCCTTCATACTTGCCTGATTTACACTGTAGATATCTTCAGCAGTAAGTTTGAAACCTTTCTCCTGCATATCCTGAATATTCAACTTTTCAATAAGCAGGGGTATCCACATCCCTTCATCACCGACAGCCGGTTTAACTGAAAGTAAAGTCAGTATTCCCAAAAATATTATTATGCTTTTTCTCATTTAAATAGCTTTAGTTTAAAAAAATTTAAGTTCTGCGTATAATTTATGTAGTGGAAGGCCCATCACATTATAAAACGAACCTTCAATTCTGTCAATACCAATGTACCCAATCCACTCCTGAATTCCATAAGCTCCGGCTTTATCATAAGGCCTGTATTTTTCAAGGTAATATTCTATCTCATCGTCCGCAAGTTTACTGAATAACACTTCTGTAGTAGCCGAAAACACCCTTTTTCCCATCCCCGACCTTAAACATACGCCAGTAATAACCGTATGTTTGTTCCCCGACAGATCTCTAAGCATTTGCAGGGCTTCCTTATAATCTTTTGGTTTATTTAGAATCCGGTCTTTGCACAATACCACAGTATCTGCTGATATAAGGATCTGTCCAAACCCAAGATCAGTTTTATAATTGTCTGACTTTTTCTCTGCCAGAAAAGAGGGAATGTCAAAGATTTTCATCCCTGAAGGATAAGTTTCATCCATTTCCGGGAGTCTCACAATTTCAACCGGAATATCCAGTCCTTTTATCAGGCTTTGTCTCCTGGGAGAGCCGGATGCAAGTAAAAGTTTTTTCTGCTGTAATTGTTGTAATGAGCTCATCTTAATGCATAAAAATATAACTGGCAATACCGGCATACCCCAATCCGCCCAGCATGATCAGTT
>JANTGF010000010.1 GCA_024763075.1 Bacteroidales bacterium
CCAAAGACAAGGCTTTCGAAGCTTTGAAAATCAGGGAGTTTACTTTTGTAAATGACCGTTTTCAAAACGAGAATAACGCAGTATTTGGCGTTTTCTAAGAAACACTAATTATTTATTGGCTCCTTTTACATTAGTCGAAAAAAAGGCCTAAACTTCATTTTATCCAATAACTTGAAACATGAGTACAAGATGATTGGGTAAATACTCCATAACTTGCATACTGATATAAGATTCGAAAGAATCATTTAATAATTAACTAAAATTTCAAGTTATGAAACATTTGCTTATTTTTATTTTCCTAATTCTAATATTAGGTTGTCAAAAATCTAATGAGTTTGACTATGACGAATTTAACAAGGTAAACCTGAAAAGCAGTCCGGACAATTTCAGAGGGCATTCCGGTATGGTTTTTCCTGATGTAATTCCCCTTCCGGATGGTTTTCAGCCAGAAGGAATTGTAATTGGACCAAACCATACTTTTTTTGTAGGTTCACTTAATAGCGGTCGGATATATAGGGGTGATTTACAAACCGGAGCAGGGGATATAATTATTGAACCTTCGCTGCCGGCTCAGGCACTTGGCCTGGCAGTAGATAAACGAAATAATTATCTTTTTGTAGCAGGAGGGTTTACAGGTACCGGCTCGGTTTATAACTATGTTACCGGAGAGTTGGAGCAAGAATTTACTTTTGCCCAGCCAGGTACAGCCTTAATTAATGATGTTACAGTAACCAGGGAAGCTGTGTACTTTACAAATTCATTTAGTCCTGTATTGTATAAAATTCCATTTTGCAAAAAGGGCGAATTTGGGGAACCTATTACCTTACCTCTGAATGGATTTTCAATGGAACAAAGTCTCCCTGAAAGCCAAAGGCTGGGTGCTTTCTCAAATGGTATAGACGCAACGCCATCAGGGAAGAAATTGATCATTGCAAATACTGATCGTGGAGAATTGTATTTGGTAAATCCGGGTACGGGAGCGTCATCTCTTATCGATTTGGGGGGTGTTATTCTTCCTTTTGCAGATGGCATTTTACTAGAAGGAAAAACGCTGTATGTAGTTCAGAACTTTATGAATCAGGTTTCTGTAATAACATTAAGCGATGATTTTCTTTCAGGAACCCTTGAAAAAACTATTAATGACCCTAAATTTGTTGTTCCAACTACAATTGGTGGATTCGGTAATCATTTGTATGTTCTAAATTCACATTTCAATACTGCTCCGCCAACAGGCATTTTCCCGAATGTGAAATTTGAAGTGGTAAAGGTAGAAAAGTAAGAATGTTTTTAAAGGTTTTATAACCAATCAATTCTTATGCTAATACAGTAAATTCCATTTTGTATTTAGAGTTGTTTAATGTGAACATTAATATATTGCAAATTCCATTGCAAACAAAAAAGGGACTTAGCGGTTTGTTGTGCTAAGTCCCTTATTATTAAAAGCTATAATTTAATTTTGCGTTGTGGAATTCAATAATTCAAAATAGTGTTTGTCTTTAAAGTCCGATATCTGCGTTCTTGCTCAAATTTCAAATCCTCATCCCGATTTTCGGGACTGCGGTTTAAAATTCTCTCACACCCTTGTCCGCCGTACTTTGTACTAAGGAAGGCGAGGCTTGATCTCAAACTTTATAGTTCAAACACTCGACTTTATGGACACACACTAAATAGTCCAAGGGGAGGCAAGGAAGTCATTTGAAATTGCATTTGAAGACCTCATTGATTACACCCTGAAAAAAAAGACTTTAGGTAAGGTATTGGAAGATTTAGGGTGGAAACTTAAAGAAACACATAAAAAACCAAAAAAGATAATTGCTCCAAGTATTACATCAGTAATTAAAGATAATAAATATGTTTCTGAAATATTTGATAAATATAATGTGAACACTTACCATAAAGAGGTAGATATACCGGCATATGCATAAACCTCAGTCGTATGTCAACAAGGAAATTATCAAATATATTCGTCATATAAACTTCACAGATGTATTAACAATTTCTATCTTTGTATACATTTTTATAACAGGAAGTGAATTATGATAGCAGAAATTATTTCCATTGGTGATGAGTTACTGATTGGACAAACCATTAACACAAATGCTGCATGGATGGGGCAGGAGTTAAATAAAATCGGAATAGATGTCCACCAGGTTTCGGTTATAACCGATGATGAGCAACACATCCGTAAAGCTCTGGACGAAAGCAGGGAAAGAGTTAATATTGTGTTGATTACTGGTGGACTGGGTCCCACCAAAGATGATATTACCAAAACAACCCTGGCCTCATATTTTCATATGCCCTTGATTGAAAATGAAGAAATTCTTATCTCCATTAAAGAAAGATTAAAGTCCAGAAAACTGGAGATGAATGAGCTGAACCGGAAGCAGGCACTGGTGCCGGCGAATGCCAGAGTCTTTCTGAACAAATGGGGAACAGCTCCGGGAATGTGGTTCGAGGACAAACAAAATGTTTTCGTTTCTATGCCGGGAGTACCCACAGAAATGAAAGGCCTGATGACAGAATATGTACTACCGGCAATTCAGGAAAAGTTTCATCCGCCGGAAATTATACATAAAACACTCCTCACAATGGGTACCATTGAAGCCAGACTGGCAGATTTGCTGGAAGATTTCGAAAATGAGCTGCCAGCTGAAATAAAAATGGCCTACCTTCCTTCTTCCCCCATCATTAAATTACGTTTATCGGCAAGAGGGCAGGACAGGAGTTTGCTTGAAAAATTATTGAAGAAACAGATAAATAAACTGTATGAAATTATTCCCGATTTGATTTTTGGTACAGAACCTGAAACACTTGAAGAAATTGTTGGACGCTTACTCAAAGAAAGAAAGCAAAGCCTGGCAACGGCAGAAAGCTGTACCGGAGGAAATATTTCCCATCTGGTTACAAGTGTGCCGGGTAGCTCTGATTATTATGTTGGGTCGCTTATTGCTTATGCAAACGAAGTTAAAATTAATACTTTAAATATTCCTGTTGAACTTATTGAAAAACAGGGTGCTGTAAGCAAGGAGGTAGTATTGCAAATGGCTGGAAATGTAAAGGATTTGTTTGGAACAGATTATTCCGTAGCCATTTCCGGAATTGCCGGACCCAGTGGAGGAACACCTGAAAAACCTGTGGGAACTACCTGGATAGCGATAGGCACACCCGATAATTGCATTGCCTATAAATTCAACCTGGGAACCGATCGTCTCAGAAATATTCACATGGCATCATTAATCTCCCTGAATCTTCTGAGAAAGAATATCCTTAAAGCAGGAACAGTTTTAGTATAAATTGGGATAACAAGATAGGCGGATTTGTTGCTGAAATACTATGAATTGACAGATTATCAGTTATATATGGTTTTTTAGAAGTGTATCGGGCTTACCTCGTTGCACAGAGAAGATAAAAAATTGATTTGAAAAGAGAAATATTTTAGGAAAATACTTGCTTAATTAAATAAAAATCACGTATTTTGCGCTCTGTTTTTAAAAAACAGTAAAAACCAGAAAAAACAGGAACAATGTCGAGAGTTTGTCAAGTAACAGGAAAGAGTGTGATGGTTGGAAACAATGTTTCTCACTCCAAAAGGAGAACAAGAAGAAAGTTCTATCCGAATTTATTCAATAAAAAGTTTTATCTTCCGGCGGAAGACCGTTGGATTACCTTAAAAGTTTCTGCTTCAGGAATCAGGCTTATCAATAAAAAAGGCCTGACTACCGTTTTGAAAGAAGCAAAAGAAAAAGGTTTTTTAGATAAATATTAAAGACTACTGAAAATGGCTAAAAAAGGGAACAGAATACAGGTCATTCTTGAGTGCACCGAACACAAAGACAGTGGAATGCCGGGTACATCAAGATATATTACGACAAAAAGCCGGAAAAATACACCGGAAAGACTGGAATTGAAGAAATACAATCCCATTCTGAAGAAAGTAACCGTTCACAGAGAAATTAAATAAAATAATAAGCTATGGCTAAGAAAGTTGTTGCAACATTAAAAACAGGCAGTGTACAGTCTTTTACCAAAGTGATAAAAATGGTAAAGAATCCAAAAAATAATGCTTATTCTTTTAAGGAAGAAATCGTTAACAAAGAACATGTAAAAGATTTCTTCGCAAAGAAGTAATCCTTTTATACAGAGTGTATTTGCAGAAGCTTTCTTTTTACCAGGGGAAGCTTTTTTAATTTTTACAAATCCCAAAGATTATCAAAAGTGGGTTTATTCTCAGGCAGGAAAAAGGAAAATCTGGACAAAGGACTGGAAAAAACCAAAGACAGTGTTTTTAAAAAACTGTCCAGGGCTGTTGCAGGTAAAGCAAAGGTTGATGATGATGTCCTTGATAATCTTGAAGAAGTTCTTATTTCTTCGGATGTGGGTGTGGATACAACTTTACGCATTATCGAAAGAATAGAAGACCGGGTTTCCAGGGATAAATACCTCGGTACAAGTGAGCTGAATAAAATCCTGAAGGAAGAAATCTCGGCTCTCCTTGAAGAAAACGAAAGGTCCTCATTTAACGATTTTAGTATTCCTTCAGATAACAGGCCTTATGTGATTATGGTTGTGGGTGTTAATGGAGTTGGTAAAACTACTACCATTGCAAAGCTTGCTTATCATTTTAAAAAGGCCGGCCATCAGGTTACACTGGGGGCTGCCGATACGTTCCGTGCTGCTGCGGTAGATCAGTTGCAAATCTGGGCCGACCGTGTAGGAGTGGACCTGGTAAAGCAGGCGATGGGTTCTGATCCGGCTTCTGTAGCCTTTGATGCACTGGCATCGGCAAAGTCCAAAGGATCGGATGTTGTGATCATTGACACGGCAGGAAGACTTCACAACAAAATCAACCTGATGAACGAGTTAAGCAAGATCAGGAAAGTAATGAACAATGTAGTTGATGGTGCCCCGCAGGAAGTTTTGCTGATTCTTGACGGATCAACCGGACAGAATGCTTTTGAACAGGCAAAACAGTTTACCAAAGCTACGGAAGTGAATTCCCTCGCCATTACCAAACTGGATGGTACTGCAAAAGGTGGTGTGGTCATCGGAATCTCCGATCAGTTTAAAATTCCGGTAAAATACATAGGTGTAGGAGAAAAAGTTGAAGATCTGTTGCCCTTTAACCGTGAGGAATTTGTGGATAGCCTGTTTTCATAGTTTAACAGTGGTCAGTAATCAGTTATTCATTCTGGTGTTAAGCCAAATATAAAATGATGTTACTATTTGTTATTTCGAAACCTGCCTGCCGGCCTTGCTCTGCCATAGCTATGCGAAGGCGATGTAGGCATGGAAGTATGACTGAGAAATCTTAGAATTAAAGCAGATTTCTCTCCGTCAGAAGACGGATCGAAATGACAGAATAAATATGACTTGATACCAGTCCACATAATATTAAATAGTAGCATCCTGAACCGGGTCCCCCGAAGGGATCCCTGTGGGAGAAAGGTGATTTTAACTGTTTCGGGAATTTTTGGCACTTGTATCTTGGTTCTTGTATCTTGTATCTTGTATCTTGTATCTTGTTTCTTGTATCTTTATATAAAATGTCCTTCATCCGTAATAAAATCAACATAGTCACCCTGGGTTGTTCCAAAAACCTGGTGGATTCAGAAAACCTGATGGGGCAACTGAATGCCGGTGGGGTAGAGGTGGTGCATAATTCAGACGATACGGATGCAGGAACCGTAGTAATTAACACCTGTGGATTTATCCATGATGCCAAAGAGGAATCGGTGGAAACCATCCTGAGTTTTATCCGGGCAAAAGAGGCCGGTCTTATTGATAATGTGTACGTAATGGGTTGCCTGTCTGAGCGGTACAAAAAGGACCTGGAAAAGGAAATTAAGGAAGTGGACCGGTATTTCGGAGTGAATGACCTGGATGAAATTGTAAAAACGCTTGGTGTGGATTACCGGAAAGAACTGATCGGGGAAAGAAAGCTCACAACTCCGAAACATTATGCATATCTGAAAATTTCAGAAGGTTGCGACCGTACCTGTTCATTCTGTTCCATTCCTTTAATCCGGGGGAAACATAAATCCCGTCCAGTAGAGAAACTGCTAAAAGAAGCAGAAAACCTGGCTTCAAAAGGGGTGAAGGAGCTTATTCTAATTGCCCAGGACCTTTCCTATTATGGACTGGACCTCTATAAAAAACGAAAACTTACTTTTCTGGTGAACGAACTGAGCAAAATCAATGGTATTGAATGGATCAGGCTGCATTATACTTATCCGGCAAACTTCCCAACAGATATACTTCCGGTAATGGCCGGGAATAAGAAAGTATGCAGATATATTGATATCCCTGTTCAGCATATAAATGACGGGGTTCTGAACAGGATGAGACGGGCTTCTGATGCGAAAAGTACCATTGACCTGCTTCACAGATTCCGGAAGGAAGTTCCCGGTGTGGCTATCCGTACTACCATGCTGGTGGGGCATCCCGGAGAGGGTGAAAAGGAATTTGAGGAATTAAAAGAGTTCGTAAAAGAATTCCGTTTCGACAGGCTTGGGGTTTTTACCTATTCCCATGAGGAAGGAACTTACGGTTATGAACATTTTAAAGATGATGTTCCTGAGAAAATAAAACAGAAGAGGGCAGACGAAATCATGGAAATACAGCAGGAAATATCCGGTGAGCTTAATAAAGCCAGACAAGGAAAAAAGTATAAAGTTCTCATTGACAGACTGGAAGGTGAATTCTACATTGGGCGGACGGAATTTGACTCACCGGAGGTGGATAATGAGGTACTGATCCCGAAAGATCATGGTAAGCTCGTTTTGGGGAACTTTTATATCCTGGAGATTACGGATGCAACTGAGTATGATCTTTTTGGAGCAGTTTTAAAAGAAAATATGTAATAGCTGGATAAAGAAAAGTGGGAGGATGACCCCAAGTCATCCCCGTTCTTCTGTTATTCTTTTTCAATTTGCTTGTTTTCCTTACTTTCCAGGCTCTTTTTGTTCTTCTCCACCTTAAAAGTGAGTTCTCCCTTTTTCTTATCAAAGCCTACGGCAATGGTATCTCCTTCCAGTAAATTAGCCTGAATGATCACTTCTGCCATGGGGTCTTCAATGTATTTCTGAATGGCCCTTTTTAGCGGACGGGCACCAAACTGGATGTCATAACCTTTCTCAGCCACAAAATCCTTGGCAGCCGGAGTAAGTTTGATTTTGTAACCCAGGTTATTCACTCTTTGGTACAAACCTTTTAATTCTATATCAATAATTTTAAAAATGTCTTCTTTTTCCAGTGAATTGAACATAACCACATCATCCACCCGGTTAAGGAATTCAGGGGCGAATGCCCGTTTCAGCGCTTTTTGGATAATGCTTTTGTTCATATCCTGACTGGATTGTTTCTTGGCACTGGTATCGAAGCCAACTCCGTGTCCGAAATCTTTAAGTTGCCGTGACCCGATATTGGAGGTCATGATCACGATTGTATTTCTAAAATCAACCCTGCGGCCCAGGCTATCGGTAAGCTGACCTTCATCCAGTACCTGTAACAAAAGATGGAAAATATCAGGATGTGCTTTTTCTATTTCATCCAGCAGGACCACAGCATAAGGCTTTCTCCTTACCTTTTCAGTCAACTGGCCTCCCTCTTCATATCCGATGTATCCTGGAGGAGCACCCACCAGGCGGGAGACAGAAAACTTCTCCATGTATTCACTCATATCAATCCGGATGAGATTATCCACTGAGTCAAACAAATATTGGGCAAGAATCTTGGCCAGATGTGTTTTACCAACACCGGTTGGCCCAAGGAAAATAAATGAACCAATGGGCTTGTTCGGATCTTTCAGTCCGGCCCTGTTTCTTTGTATGGATTTTACGATTTTCGCAATGGCATCTTTTTGCCCGATTACGCTATCACTGATTTCCTCATTCATTTTCAGCAGTCTGGTGCCTTCAGCCTGAGCGATTCTTTGTACCGGAACACCGGTCATCATGGCCACGACTTCTGCTACCATTTCACCATTTACTTCCTCACGGTTTTTACTTAATTCCTTCTCCCATTTCTGTTTTTCAAGTTCCAGTTTGTCAATCAGTTCCTTTTCACGGTCGCGGAAACTGGCGGCCTTTTCAAAATTCTGATTTTTAACAGCAGTAATTTTTTCCTTTTTAGTCTCTTCCAGCGATTTCTCCAGACTTAAAATCCTCTCAGGAACCACAATATTTGTCATGTGGACCCTTGAACCAGCTTCATCCATGGCATCGATGGCCTTATCCGGCAAAAAACGGTCGCTTATATACCTGTTTGTTAAGGTTACACACAACTCAAGTGCTTCGTCCGTATAATATACATTGTGATGATCCTCATACCTTTCCTTGATATTATTCAGGATATGAATGGTTTCTTCAATGGATGTAGGTTCCACCATTACTTTTTGAAAACGGCGCTCCAGTGCTCCGTCTTTTTCAATATGCTGCCGGTATTCATCCAGGGTAGTTGCCCCGATGCATTGAATCTCTCCCCGTGCAAGGGAAGGTTTCAGCATATTTGCGGCATCCAGCGAACCTGTTGCACCGCCAGCACCAACAATGGTATGGATCTCATCAATGAATAAAATGATATTATCGGTTTTGGAAATTTCGTTCAGGATGGCTTTCATTCTTTCCTCAAACTGCCCCCTGTATTTGGTACCTGCAACAATGGATGCAAGATCCAGGGTTACTACTCTTTTACCAAACAAAATACGGGAAACCTGCCTTTTAATGATCCTTTCCGCCAGCCCTTCGGCTATGGCCGATTTACCCACACCGGGTTCACCTATAAGAATCGGATTGTTCTTTTTGCGGCGACTCAGAATCTGGGCCAGTCTTTCGATTTCCTTTTCACGGCCAACAATAGGATCAAGCCTGCCTTCCTCCGCAGCTTTTGTCAGATCTATCCCAAAATTATCAAGAACAGGTGTTTCTGAAGTTGTTTTAGTGGGGGCTGAATGGGAAGAACTGCCTTTACCACTACCTCCAAAGCTTTTTTCATCGTCATCCTCTTCGCCGGGAAATTCGGCAGAGGATTCAGGTATTATTTCCTTTATCTCTTCCTTTACACTCTCATAATCGATATCAAACTCTTTGAGTTTCAGTGTTACCAGAGAGTTTTCATCTTTCAGAATGGCGAGTAGCAAGTGCTCCGTATCGATCAGGCTGCTTCCAAATGATTTGGCTTCGAGGTAAACCAGTTTTAAGGTACGTTCCGAAGCTTTTAACAGCGGAATGTTTTCCGAATCGCTTACGTTTATTATTTCATCACTCCTTATACTTCCTTCCAGGGATTTTTTCAATGCGTAAAGATCAATACCCAGCGCCAGCAGGGCATCAATGGCCATTCCTTCTCCTTCTCTAAGTAATCCAAGGAAAAGGTGTTCCGTACCAATGTAAGGGTTTCCAAGGCGTATGGCTTCCTCTTTACTGTAAGTAAGTATGTCTTTTATTCTTTGTGAAAATTTTGCGTTCATATTTTGATAATCAGTTCTGTAAATTAAAATTTTACTTTAATACTGTTTAATTAACTCCTGCAATAATACAAATCAACAGGATCGTCGCTCAGTTGTTAAAAATAGTCAATTTCATCCGGTAAATTGTCATACCTCTGACAAACTGACTTGTTTTTCTTAAAAGAAGCTTATCATTTCCAGCTACAAAAATACAAATATAGTTATAAAAACAGTGCGATCATTTATAAACAATTAAGTGTTGAAAAAACAGTGCATAAAGTGCTATTTAATATATAAAAAAATACTACTTTCGTAGCTTTAAAACCGGATGAAAATCATCCGGGGTTTATAACCATAAAATTAGTATTCAATAAATATGCCAGAAACGGAAGAAAGGATACGGAAGGTCAATATTGAGGAGGAAATGAAATCGGCATATATCGACTATTCGATGTCGGTAATTGTTTCGAGGGCCTTACCGGATGTGAGAGACGGTTTAAAACCTGTTCACCGGAGAGTATTATTCGGAATGCATGAACTGGGAGTGGCATCAAACAGGCCACACAAAAAGTCAGCAAGAATAGTAGGGGAGGTGCTGGGTAAGTATCACCCGCACGGCGATTCCTCAGTATATGAGGCCATGGTAAGAATGGCACAGGAATGGTCGCTGCGATATATGCTGGTACACGGCCAGGGAAACTTCGGTTCAATTGACGGAGACAGTCCTGCTGCCATGCGATACACGGAAGCCCGCTTACAAAAAATGGCAGAAGAAGCCTTGTCAGACCTGGATAAGGATACGGTAGATTTTCAGTTGAATTTTGACGATACCCTGAAGGAACCAACGGTTCTCCCGACCCGGATCCCCCTATTACTGGTGAACGGGGCTTCCGGAATTGCCGTTGGGATGGCAACAAATATGCCTCCGCATAACCTGAGTGAGGTTGTGGATGGCCTGATTGCCATGATAGATAATCCTGAGATTACAATTGAGGAATTAATGGAATTTATCAAAGCACCAGATTTTCCGACAGGAGGTATCATATATGGTTATCAGGGAGTAAGAGATGCTTTTGAAACAGGAAAAGGCCGGATTGTTGTTCGTGGTAAAACCGAAGTCGAACTTACCAAATCGGGAAGGGAAAGGATCGTTATTACCGAAATTCCGTACATGGTCAATAAAGCCGATATGATCCGTAAGATTGCGGATATGATCAATGAGAAAAAACTGGAGGGAATTTCATTTATCAACGATGAATCAGACCGGAACGGTATGCGGGTTGTCATCATCCTGAAAAGAGATGCAACTTCAAATGTTGTTCTGAATAAGCTATATAAGTACAGTCAATTACAGTCTTCCTTTAATGTAAACAATATTGCCCTGGTGAACGGAAGACCCAGGGCGCTGAACTTAAAACAGCTGCTTAAGTACTTTATTGACCATCGTCATGAGGTGGTGCAAAGAAGAACTCGGTATGAGTTGAAACAGGCAGAACAGAAAGCTCACGTACTGGAAGGATTGCTTATTGCCATTGATCACCTGGATGAAGTGATTGCACTGATCCGGGCATCCAAAAATCCTGAAGTGGCCAAAGATGGCTTGATGGAAACCTTCGAACTCTCTGAAATCCAGGCGAAAGCAATTCTGGATATGCGCTTGCAAAAGCTTACCGGACTGGAAAGAGATAAGTTAAGAAAAGATTATGAGGAGCTGATGGAGCTTATCAAAGACCTTAAGGACATTCTTGCGGATGAAACAAGGCAGTTTCAAATTATTAAGGACGAATTGCTGGAGATTAAAAACAAATTTGGGGATGAACGCCGTTCTGAAATCGTTCCCAATGCCGAAGAATTTAATCCGGAAGACTTCTATGCAGATGAAGATATGGTGATTACCATTTCACACATGGGTTATATCAAGCGTACGCCGCTTGCTGAATTCAGAGTTCAAAACCGGGGAGGAATTGGTTCCAGGGGGAGTACAACCCGTGAAGAAGACTTCATTGAACATTTATATATTGCATCTATGCACAATACCATGCTTTTCTTTACGGAAGCAGGGAAGGTTTACTGGTTGAAAGTGTATGAAATTCCTGAAGGAACACGCGTTTCTAAAGGCAGAGCCATTCAGAATGTGATCAATCTTGCACCTGAAGATAAGGTAAAAGCCTACATCAATGTTAAGAAACTGGATGATGAAGAATATATAAATAACAATTTCATCGTTTTGTGTACGCGGAAAGGGGTGATCAAAAAAACCTCACTTGAAGCTTATTCCAGGCCGCGTCAGAATGGCATAATTGCAATAAATGTCAGGGAAGGGGATACCCTTTTACGCGCAAAAATGACAAACGGGAATCATGATATTCTTCTGGGCGTCAAATCCGGACGGGCCATACGTTTTCCGGAAAAAACCGTCAGGCCGATGGGTAGAAATGCTTCAGGAGTGAGAGGGATCAAACTGGCCGGTGATACGGATGAAGTGGTTGGAATGGTATGTGTGGAGAACCAGAGTCAGGATATTCTTGTAGTTTCTGAAAACGGTTATGGAAAACGCTCTAAGATAGAGGACTACAGGATTACCAACAGGGGAGGGAAAGGAGTGAAGACACTGAATATTACTGAAAAAACCGGAGCATTGATTGCCATTAAAGGAGTAGTGGATGAAAATGACCTGATGATCATAAACAAATCGGGAGTGGTTATCCGGATGGCTGTGGCCAATCTCAGGGTGATGGGAAGAGCAACCCAGGGAGTGAAACTGATCAATATTCGTGAAGGTGATTCCATAGCTGCTATAGAATACATAGAAAATGCTGTGGATGAGGATGTTGAAGGTTCTGATAACAACCAAACCGATCAAAAAAACGATATTCCGACTGAAAATGGCAAGGATTTTGATTAAGTATAAAAATAATAATGTAATTTTGAATATTTTAAATCTTTAAACAATTAAAAAATGAGAAAATTAGCGATTGTTCTAATCCTTTTCAGTGGTTCTGTATTACTCACCCAGGCGCAAAAAGGCAAGGTAACCAGTGCTAGTAATTACCTGACAAATAATGAGATTGCAAAAGCATGGGAGGCAATTCAGGTTGCTGAGAAAAATCCTAAAACGGAAAATTATGCCAAAACTTATTATGTAAAAGGTCAGATTTTACAAAAAATCGCAGAATCCAAGGATGAAAAAATCAAAGCTCTTGCAGAGAATCCGCTGGAGAATGCCTATGAAAGCTATCAAAAAGCAATCAAACTGGACGAAAAGGGAAAAATGGGTAAAGCCATTGATTTTCAGCTACCAATGCTAAATAATGATTTTATTAACCAGGGAGTTGTTAAGTTTCAGGCAAAAGATTTTGCCGGAGCTTTAAAATCTTTTGAGTATTCCCTTGAAATTGGTAAAAGCCCTGTTTTTGCCGGAGTAGTTGATACAAGTATTATCTACAATGCCGCACTCGCTGCTTACAATGGCAATGATTACGAGAATGCATTAAAATACTTTGGTATGGCTAAGGATATGAATTATGGCGGAATTTCAATTTATCAGTTAATGGAGAGGGTTTATTTTGCCCAGGGAGATTCAGCCAGTGCCGAAAAACTGATGCAGGAAGGAATTCAGACATTTCCTGATAATAATGATCTGATGATTGAGCTGATTAATTATTATCTGATTTCCAACCAGGATGATAAAGCATTTGAATATCTGAACAAAGCGCTGGAAAAAGATCCGGGTAATGCTAATTACTGGTATGTTCAGGGGGTATTATATGATAAGCGTGGAGAGTTGGATAATGCCATGAAATCTTATTTGAAATCAATAGAAATTGATCCGACATATTACAATCCATATTACAACGCCGGTGTAATCAAGTTTAATGAGGGTGTTAACCTTTGGGATGCTGCAAATAAGGTTACCGATAATACCGAATTTGAAAAAGCCAAGAAGGTTGCTGATAATGCGTTTGCCGAATCTGTTCCTTATTTTGAGAAAGCCCTTGAAAATGCCACTACAGATGTTCAGAAACGTGAATCCATGGAAAACCTTAAAGTATTGTACTATCGGTTAAAAATGATGGATAAAAGAGAAGAGATCATTAAAAAGCTGGATGAACTTGATTCAGGCAACTAAAAATATTTAGACATACAAAGGGGAGGATTTTATGGGTTCTCCCTTTTTTAGCTTATTGCTATTTAACATAATATTAATTATAGGACAAACGTAGCAAAATTACGTATACGCAGTATTTAACATAAAATCAGTTATAGTGACTGCGCAGCTGTCCTATAACGGCACCGATTTTATGTTAAAGTAATTTTCCGGACAGATGCACACGAATCTTCCAAGGTTGCCGCGCGAATCCTTTCGCGTGTGATCTATTTTAACAAAAACAATATTTCTCAAAATCCATTATTCCCGGCTTTTATCTCTAGTACTACCTTAAACAAAATCTTCAGGCCTTGTATCCAGGCTATCTTTACGATATCACGCAAAGGAATTCGCACGATAGCCTGTGAGATTCGAGGCTCTCATTTCTTATAAATATTCAATTCTTTTCGAAAATATCCATGAATAAACCTAAATTTACAAAAAACTTATCATTCATGCTCAATTTAGGACAAATCAACACACTTATTGCTTCAAAAAAAACGGATAATGGAGTTTATCTTATTGATAATGAATTAAATGAAGTGCTTCTTCCGAATAAATATGTACCGGATGAGCTTTTAATGGAACAATCTATTGATGTATTTCTTTACAAAGATTCGGAAGACCGGATCATAGCCACTACCTTGAAACCAAAACTGATGCTGAATGAATATGCCGCTCTGGAAGCGGTGGCGGTAAGTACCTATGGTGCATTTTTTGACTGGGGACTGGAGAAAGACCTGATGGTTCCGTACCGGCAACAAGCCCGGCCGGTTGTGCAGGGAAATAAATATGTGGTCTATCTGTACCTGGACGAGAAATCGCAGCGCCTCACGGGAAGTACTAAAATTAATAACTCATTCAAAAAAACAGAGATAGAACTGGAACCTGGTGAAAAAGTTAGCCTGCTTGCCTACGAAAAAACGGAAATTGGAATAAGTGTGGTTGTTAACAATGCATACCAAGGAATGTTGTTTAAAAATGAAATTTTCAAACCGGTGAAAGTTGGTGATGAGCTGACAGGTTATGTAAAAAAAATACGATCAGACAATAAAATTGATGTGCGTCTAAACCGGTCCGGTTACGGAGCCATTGACGAGCAGACTCATAGATTGTACGATGCCCTCCTTGCCAATAAAGGATACTTAAAGTTGAACGATAAAAGTTCTCCACAAGAAATTATCAATCAGTTGAATATGAGTAAAAAAGTTTTTAAAAAGGCGGTAGGTTTCCTGTACAAACAAAAGCGTGTGGAAATTTCGGAAACAGGTATAAGGTTAATTACGGATAAAAAAGAAAACAAGGACTTACAAAAACCGGAGTAGCCTCTCCCCTCTTGGCTTAGTAAGACTTTTTAGATTTGCGAATGATATTCTGAGATAGGGATTTCTCGTCACTGCGTTCCTCGATGAAATTGCTTTTAATCATCCCTTCATTCATTCATTCCCACATTCAAGCATTTACTTCAGCTCATCCACTTTCGTTCGTGCAGTTTCCAGAATCATCTTCGATTTCTCGTTGGCTTCTTTTATCAGATTTTCTGCCTGTTTGTCTCCTTCTTCTCTGACTTTGGTGGCAGCAATTTTAGCCAGACCCTGAGCAATGGCACCTTTCCCCTCTGCCTCTTTTATGATTTTATCTGCCGAGTTATTTGCTTCACGTTTAATGTTTTCAGCTGCTTCGGTGGCCATTTTTTTTATGTTCTCCGCTTCCTTTTCGGCTTCTTTCATTATTTTCTCCGCTTCATCGGATGCTGTACTTTTTACTTCCTCCACTAATTTCTCTTTTTCCTTCTCAATCTGAATTTTCACTTCTTCTTTCACCGATTGGCTCAGGCTAGCTCCCCCCCCTTTTCCAAAAGATTCGATATTTAAAGCAGGATCATACATTTTTCCGGTTAACCTGAAGTTTACCGGTATTATTTCACCCGGTACAAAATCTACTCCCAAGCTCTTAGCCTGCTCCGAAAGACCGTCAATAACCCCGTTTGCTGCAGTTCCCAATTCTTTCCTGGGTATCTCTGTTTTTATCAGGTAATTCAAGCGCTGATCAAGTCCGTGTTGTCCGCTCATATTCATTTTTATATCACCTGCCTTTATATCAAACGGAGCTACGATTACATTTCCGTCCCTGACTTCAAAAGAACCACTAAAGTCCTTCATTTCAGCTGTATAGGAAGGATCCATTTTCAGCAGCTTCTTCATCATGCCAAATAACTTCGCATTTACTACCTGAATGCCTTCGGTACGTAAGGTCCCCTTACCGTTTATGCTTGAAACGACCGGGTACATATCCTTTCCAAAGCTGCCGGAATAATCAAACCCAATAAATATTTTACCTTTTAAACTTTTCGCAAAGGGAGCCAGTGACTGAAGTGTATGAAAGCTATGAAACGCATCAGGGATATCAAGATTTTTAACATACAAGTGCATACTGATTTCAGGCCGGAGTGTATCTGATGTATCATAAAATCCTGAAGCATCAACAAAACCATCATACAAGTCCATGCGGAAATTTTCAATTGTTAATTTTCTGTTATTGAGGCTTAGGATGCCTTTGATCTCTTCTGGTTTAAAATCCCCGTAAGAAAGTTTTTTCACATTAGTATGAAACTGAAGATCAAGGTTTTCAGGAATTGCTATGGAACTGTAAATAATTGTATCCTGATTATCAACAGAGACTTCAGTAACTGTGCTATCCTGATATAGATTCATCAATTCTATTGCGTTTACGAAGTTTGAATTCAGACTGAAAGACCCCCGGAGCAAATCATCTTTTAAATAATAAAGCAGATAATTCGTAAAATTACCTTCGAAAGACAAATCACTTTGGCCAATTTTCATCCGGCAAACAGGAATACTCAATTTTTCCGGGCTGAATTTCAGGCTTGCATTACCAATTTCAAGGGGTAATGAGAGATCTGTACTTTCATACATGAAATTCTCCAAATTCAGGTATCCTTCAGCCTTTGTGTTTGTATAATTTCCAGCCTCAATATCCGACATTCTCACATCGAACTTCAGGTCAGCATCCAATAGTCCTTCAATTTTCTCATTTTCTATAGACATCAGCCCTTCAAAATCAGCTAAGCGAAGGCGGGTTTTTAAAAATGCTTTTATCTGCGGATTACTTATTGGAGTCCGGATATGCCACTCTGAGTTAAATGGGTTTCCTGCCAGTTCAAAAGAAAAATTCTCCACATCCAGGGAGGTTTTATCCAGGTCATCACCCTTAACACCGGCTTTTGCAAGAAGGTTTATTTTTTTCATTTCTGATGGAAGATCAGGGTAACTGAATGAACCGTTTTCAACTTTCAGCTCCATCCGGGCATCGGGATAAGTAGAATCAGTTGCTGTATAAGCTCCTTTTATTCTGGCGTTCAGACTGAAATTGCCTGCTGCCTTAAGATCCTGATATTCTTTCAGATATAGTTCAGGGATCAAAGACAGAAGGGATTCAAAACGATTGTTATCTGCACGGAATTCCAGATCCACACGGGGATCATCACCTGAAAGATCAACAGTGCCATCCAGATTCAGTTTCAACGCATTTAATAAAAAAGATTGTTTTGTCAGGGTATATACCGAAAGGTCAGGATCTGCCTCCATACTGCCTTTCCACTCAAACTTTACCTGATTCAGCAATGGAATACCACCTGATTTGAAAAATACTGACTCAACTACATTATTTATCTGAATCCCTATTTTCTCCGGTCCGGCTTTTCCTGATGCCAGTAAATTCCAGTGTTGAAGGGATGCGTACATTTTATCAGGGATGCTCCGGTAGGTTAAAACAGCATCTTTTATTTCAAATTTTTTAAGCTTTACAGTTAATTCTGTATCCTCCTGAACGGAATCCTGTGCCACAGATTCAGTCTCTTTCATAATATCCCAGTTTGGCTTTCCATTTTCAGGAATCATAAGACGGATCACCGGGTCTGACAAAGTAATTTCCTTAATTTGGATTCCTGATTTTCTGAAAACCGAAAGCAAATCAATCCCTAACTTCAAACTTTTCAGGTTTAACAGTGTATCAGATTCATAATTATCCACACCTGAAATTGAAAGATCATCCACGCGCACTCTCAGATCGGGAAAAGAAGCTAACAAGCTTATTTTGAAATTCTTAAAATAAACCTTTGCATTCAGGTTTTTGTTGATTCCGGTTGTAAAAACCTGCTTAATTTCTGCTTTAAAAAAAACAGGAATAATTGTCAGAATCAGAATTATAAGCAAGAAAAGGATGCTTAGTGCTTTCAGAAATTTTTTAACCATTGTTTTCATGCGTATATCAGATACTTTACGGGGTACTTTAAAACTTTACGAAAGTATTTGATCAATAGTTTCGAAGTGTGATCCTTTTACAAAATGATGAAATTTATAATTCATTCATCCTATTGACAAATAAATTAATTCAAAATTTCTCCAAGTGCAGAAAACAGGTCATTTTTATTGATGGGTTTGGAAAAATATTTATTGAAACCCATCTCTTCAATCTTTTGTTTTTCATCTTCCATAGCGAAGGCAGTAATGGCAAAAACAGGCACTTCCTTATTCTTACTCCTGATATGCTCAAAAACCTGAATTCCATTTAGTTCCGGCATTTTTAAATCCAGAATGATAACATCGAAGTTTCTCTCTTTCTCAAACAGATCCACGGCAATCCTTCCATTTTCCGCCCGGGCAATACTTATACCGGTAGGCTTAAACATTTCCTGGTATAATTTATAATTAAGTTCTTCATCTTCAGCAATAAGTAATCGTTTACCTGCCCAGGGAGCATCTTTCTCCTCATCTTCTTTCTCAGGTTTACTTATATTTGCCACCTCTTTAAAAGGCAGATTGAAATAAAAAACAGAACCCTTTCCTTTTTCAGACTGTAGCCATATTTCACCATCCATCATCTCTACCAATTGTTTACTGATTGCCAGGCCCAGGCCTGTTCCCCGGTATAATTTTTTTGTTCCTCCCTCCACTTTATAGAAGCGGTCAAAAATAATTTCCTGTTCTTCTTTGCTAATGCCTATCCCCGTGTCACTAACGAAAAATTGTAATTCCTGAAGTCCGGATCTCTTATATCCAAAAATCACTTTCCCGGAATCTGTAAATTTCAAGGCATTCTCAATGAGATTTGAAAAAATCTGTTTAAGACGGAATGGGTCCATAATTATCTGATCAACAGTATTCTTATCCTGAATATCTAATTTAAGTTCAATATTATTTTTAAATGATTTTCCTTTCTCCGCTTCAAAACTTTGAAGAATCTCCCTGAGTAAATTATTCAGGTCAAAGGTTTTATGAATGATTTTCCCCTGCCCCGATTCAATTTCTGACAGGTCAAGGATTTCATTTATGAGACGCAATAATGTTTCACCGCTTTCATTAATAATTTTCACATAATTATCACGGGCCTCAGGATTGGTTTCATGAATAAGAAGCTGACTGAACCCAATGATCCCATTCATGGGTGTACGTATTTCATGAGACATATTAGACAGAAAAGAGGATTTCAGCATATCAGATTGTTCTGCTTTTTCTTTCTCTTTAAGGTAATAACTTTTTGTATAATAAATGAAAAAAGAGATGATCAGTATTATAGGTATCAAAAATGTTATATGATCAATGATTCTGGCTTTCTCACTCGGGTATGTTGAAATCACATCCGGATAAATCAACTCCAACAGCAACAGCAATATAATGGTAAGAGTGTACATGGAAATCATACCAACCAGCAAATTACCTCTGAAAAACAGTAAAATAAATATTAGGAGAGCAAAAAAGACATCCAAGACCGGACTTTTTGAGCCACCACTCTCAATCCAGAGAAGGGATAAAACAACCAGCATAAAAATAAAAGAAGTGTACAACACAGGTGTATAAATCTTTCTGAACCGCGATAAATAATAAAAACCCGATAAAGTTATTCCAATCAGGCCTGGTAAAATAATAGCGGTTTTTGATAAGCCCATAGCAGCGTTTAATGCAACACTGTAGAGTGATACAGTTGCTCCAAACAGCATAAAAGCATTAAGGAATCTTTGTTCCATGATAAATTCGGAGCGCGGACCCAGAAGCATGGTACCCCAGCTATGCAATTTATTCTTAATATTTGTTATCATTTAGAGTCAAATTTTTAAAATCAGGTAAAAGTAATAATTTTCTTTAGATGTAAAGAGAGAACTCTTACAATCCTCTTATTTAGTTAAAGGATATGGTTTTACAGTTTTGAGACCTTCGTTGTTGCAGGAAAACCTGAATAGAAATTACTTGACTAATTCATAAAAAATCCGTATATTTAGGGGGTACTCATAAGAGATAATTTATTTTCTCTTTCATATGGAATTTGCATAAATAGCAGTATATAAGTAATATATAATGAAGTCTGTCATTCAGTTATCATGCATTTTGCTTTTACTGGCCGCTACGGCCTCTACATGCACTGCACAAAACCAATCTGCCATGAAAAATAAAAATGTACAACCGGTTAACCGGCAAGCTGTTGTTGCCGGAAGTTTTTACCCTTCGGATCCTGTGGAATTAAGGTCAACTTTGGAAGGATTTTTCAAGAAAGCGGGGGAAGTAAAGCATCAGGGTAGTATCAGGGCGCTGATTTCCCCACATGCCGGCTATGTATTCTCCGGTTTTGTTGCTGCTTCAGCCTATCGTCAGCTTGACAGGGAGGCGGAGTATGAACATGTTTTTGTGATCGGTTCCAGTCATCATACCGGATTCTATGGTGCTTCTATTTACAATAAAGGAAATTATGAAACTCCCCTGGGTGAGGTGGAAGTGGATACTGACCTCGCATCGAAGCTTATAAAGGATAATTCCTGCTTTACTTTTAACGAAGAAGCACACAAGAGGGAACACTCTCTTGAAGTGCAACTCCCTTTTCTGCAATACCGGTTAAACAAGCCTTTTAAGATCATTCCTATTGTTTTGGGTTCACAGAGTCCGGATGTTTCAGAAAAGATTGCTAAAGCCCTGGAGCCCTGGTTTACCGCAGGAAACCTGTTCGTTTTCAGCACTGATCTCTCTCATTATCCAACATGGGAAGAGGCCAATAAAGCCGATGCTCATACCATAAAAGGGATTTTGAGCGGCTCACCGGACCAGCTTCTTCGGGCACTCCAGGAAAATGAACAGGAGAACTACCCGGGATTACTAACTAGCATGTGTGGCTGGCCTGCAGTTTTAAGTCTGCTGGATATTACAAGCAGCCTGGGCGGTTTTGGTTATCACAAAGCACTTTACAAAAACTCGGGAGATACTCCCTATGGCAATCATCAGCGGGTGGTGGGCTACGTATCAGTAATTGTTACAGATGATAATAGTTCTGAAGAAAAAGCATTTCTTACAGAAAAAGATAAAAGAACGCTGCTTAAAATAGCAAGGAATACCCTTACGGAAAAGATCGTTTACAACCGTTTTTCCAAAATTGAAACCAAAGCTTTTTCTTCCACTCTCCTCACTCCTGCCGGAGCATTTGTAACCCTTCATACTGCTGAAGGGCAATTAAGAGGATGTATCGGCCGGTTTCAGCCGGAGATTCCCTTATTCAAAGTAGTAAAAGAAATGGCTATTTCCGCAGCATTGAATGATTACCGCTTTTCTCCGGTAAAAGCAGAAGAGATTCCTTCTTTGGATATAGAAATTTCCGTATTAACCCCTTTGAAGAAAATCAACAGCATTGATGAACTGCAGCTGGGGAAGGATGGTATTTACATCCGTAATGACGGACGATCCGGAACTTTTCTTCCCCAGGTAGCTGAAAGTACAGGCTGGAGTAAAGAAGAGTTCCTGGGACATTGTTCAAGGGATAAAGCCGGTTTAGGTTGGGATGGCTGGAAAGATGCCGATTTATTTACCTATCAGGCAATTATCTTTTCAGAGAAAGAAATGGGGATAAAACATTGACATACGGTTAGTCAGAGACAATGCCTGAGATTTAAAATGCCTAGAATGCCTAAAATTCAAAATGCTTAGAATGCCTGGAATTCAAAATGCCTAAAATGCCTAAAATTTAAAGTGCCTAAAATGCCTAAACTGCCTAAAATTTAAAATGACTAAAATTAAAATTGTCTGAAATGTCTAACATTTAAAATACTTAATATGAAAAATGAGTAAATGCTGTCGACTTATTTCTGTGATGTAAAAATGACTGCTCACTCCCTTATTATGAAATAATATTACGGTACTCTGCACCTCCTCATTCTCCCTTTGAGTCTTGGATTTTTTCCGAAAACCAGCAAACTTTTTCAGCAAACCCTTTTATTGTTCTTTTCAGAAACCAAAGGAACAATAGAAATCGCGAAACAGTTGAAATCTATGATTTCTTTACTGTTTCGAGCATCCTCTTCCAAAGGAGTCCCCTTGGGAGAAAAACAAAGAAAATTAACAATATTCTGTTTTTCGGGACCATTGAAACCCACCAGAAACAAGCTCAACCAGCAAATAACCTATTTCCGAGATTACCACTCCATTTTCAAATCAAACAATTTTCAAATTTTCAAATTGATTTTTTACCTTCTCTCCGTCACCCCGTCACTCTTTCAATCCTTCATCCTTCATCCTTCATCACTCCCCATAAACCGTAACCACCAGTTCTCTGGGACCTCCGTAATTCCGGAATTCACAAAGATATATTCCCTGCCAGATCCCTATGTTCAGCCTGTGATTAGTAATCGGGATTGTTACAGAAGACCCAAGCAGGGAAGATTTTAAATGTGCTGGCATATCATCGGCTCCTTCTATGGTATGCCGGTAAACCGGGTCATTCTCGGGGATCAGTTTATTCATAAAGGACTCAAAGTCATCCCGGACAGTAGGATCGGCATTTTCATTAAGAGTGAGTGCTGCAGAAGTATGTTTAATAAAAATATGGGCGATCCCGGTTTCAGGCAAGTCATCCAGATATTTTTCCAGGAAGGAACTGATTAAATGATATCCCCTGGGAAATCGTGGCAGTTTTACATTTACTTGTGTAACCATAAGTCATTATATTTTAATAGATTGTAGCTTAGTCAGATTTAAAAATAGCAATAAACAAATATACATTTTTTAGCATCTCATTCAATATAGAACATTAAACTATAACCAATTTTAATTAAATCCAACCGGGGAATTGGTTCTTTTTACAGGAACACTGGCATTATTTTTGCACCGAAAACCATGAAACCATTTCACTTTTTATTACCTTCATGAGAACAATAACATTCATTCTGGTTTTTACTTTTATTGGACTTAGCTGTGAAAAAAATACTTCTTTACTGGAGTATACTTCAGAGAAAGTAAAATTTTATACTGATGCCGGCTCTTATCATGAAAAAGACAGCATTGATCTGTTCCTTGAAAATAATTCATCAAATGATCTGATCACAGGTCTAAGATGCGGACAATATCTTGAGATGGGATATCAAATGAAAGAGAAAGACGAATGGTCTGCTGAAAAATATTTCTGGTATGCGCAACTGGATTGCCCGACCTTAATTGATACAATAGAGGCAAACAGTACATATAAATACACCTTTTCTGCCACATTGTTTGATACAACGGGTACCTTCAGGCTTTTTCTTCCATACTATATTCCGGAAAAAGATACAAGTTTTACTGTCGTTTCAAATTCTTTTGATGTTTACTAAAAAATACAGGGAATAAACATCCGGGTATGTTTCATGTACTCCCTGTATTCATCGCCAAAATAATCCAGATTCTCAACTTCTTCCTGTTTTGCGGTTAAAAACAGAAAAAGACTTGCCACCAACATAGTTGCTACTCCGGTTAAGGTAATGTTTTTAAAGAATGCTCCCCAGGCCAAAAATAACAGGGAGCTGTAAAGCGGATGCCGGATGGTACGATAAGCTCCTGTTTGGATAAGTTTTGCTGTTTTTTCAAAATCTTTTAATGACTTATCTGTACGCTGTAAATCCTTGTGACCCGATTTATGAAGCAATAGAAATCCATGAATTGCAAGGAAGGCTGATCCAAAAAGAAAAATCCACGAAATGACCTGGTTCCAGCTAAAGGGGTTCTTAAACCAAACATCTGCGTTTAGTAAAATAATGATTGCAATGGTTTCAAATACAAAAAAACGATAAAAACCATGCGAAGAAAGCTTTTTGAGAGAGATCCTGGAAAACCACAAATTAAAAATGGTGAACAGAACAAAAATACCGGCTTTCAAAAGAAGGTTCATTCTCTCAATTTTTCTAAATTCCGTATGGCAGTTTCTGATAAAAGGCTTATATCCACGCTACTCACAAACATGGTAAAACCTTTTTCCTTAAAGGGTATCAGGTACTCAGGGGAACCTCCGTAAATGGCCAGACGGATATTGGCCGAATTACACACCGCAGCAATCAAATCTATTGCTTCTACTACCTCCGGGTGGTTTACCTGACCGGCTTTTCCAAAACTGGAGGAAAGATCATAGGGTCCCACAAAAACAGCATCCACCCCTTTCACTTTTACAATATTTTCAATATGATCCAGGACGTCTTTGTGTTCAGCCTGCACAATAACTGCAGTTTCATTATTTGTATTTTGAACAGCTTCTTCAAAATTAAGACCATACATATTTGCCCTGGCAAGACCGATGCCCCTCACCCCCATTGGCGGATATTTAGCAAAGCTTACTATTTTTTCTGCCTGTTCAGCTGTATTAACCTGTGGAACGACTATCCCTTCTGTCCCAATATCCAGGGCTTTTTTAATGGTAGTTTCGTGGTGGTCGGGTATCCTGATTATTCCCGGACAGGTACTTCCTGAAGCCTGGAGCAATCCGAGTATGGTTTTGAAGTCAAGCGGACTATGCTCCGCATCGATAAATAACCAGTCATAACCGGCCTTTGCCAGCATCTCAGGAATCTCTGGGCTGCCGAGCGTGATTCCCACACCATATAACAGTTCTCCGTTTAATAATCTTTTTCTGAAATTATACATTACACTTTCTTTAAAGCTTTATTAAAACAATGTTATTCTTTCGAGTTTTAACAATCTTTTCTTAACTGCTAATCCTCCACCATAACCAACAAGGTCCCCCTTGCTTCCCATGATACGATGACAAGGTATAATTATACCAATAGCATTTGCTCCATTTGCACCGGCAACTGCCCGAACCGCTTTTTCATTGTTTATATTTCGTGCCAGTTGTAAATATGTGGATGTAGTTCCATAAGACACATTCAATAAAGCACTCCAAACGCTTTTTTGAAAATCAGTCCCAACCATTAACAAAGGAATGTCGAATTCTTTCCTTTCTCCACCAAGATACTCATCAAGTTGAGTTTTTGTTTTTTCTATAATTTCATCGGGTTGTTCTACAAAATGTGCATTCAGGCCCTCCTTAATTCTATCATCCACTATTTTCCTTAATTTTCTGTATCTAAAATCAAGCAAACAAAGTTTCCCATCAAAAGAGCCAATTATTAATTCTCCGATCTTAGTTTTGTAATACTGAATGTTGATCCGGTTCATAAGATGTGTTTACAATCTCAATTTCATTCATTCTTTGATCTCCGAAGCTTTGGCGAAGGAGAATCTTTGATCTCCATAGCTTTAGCGAAGGAGATAGCTTAGGAGGACTTCCTTTTTCCTTCTGCCTTTTTCCTTTTTCCTTCTTCCTTTGACTTCCGTTACCATTCAGGAGGCCAGTCAGAAAGCTTTTTAAAGAACATCAGGTCTTTGTAATAAGTCTTGGTTTTATCCTCGATCGCAAGCATTTCATCTGCTGTTAAAGGTTTGAATTCCTTTGCAATCCTAATATTTTCCTCCAGCTCAGGAATCTTGTCAATACCCACAATGATGGTACTTACAGGCAGGGTAAGAACATATTCCATAGCCTCTTTCATGGTAATGATCCCTCCATGGCTGAAAATCCGGTCACGCGCAGGAATCTTCATCCCCACAATTCCAATATTTTTTTCAACGGCTGTTGGTAAAAACTTTTCGATAAAAGGATTGTAATGCTTATCGGCGGCATTGATAGCAACCAGCGCATTATCAAAGGGATATCTTTCAAGCAATGTACGCATTACAACCGGATCTTCATGACCGGTAATGCCAATGAACTTCACAACACCCTCGTCTTTTGCTTTTTGCATTGCTTTCAGTACACCATCATCGGCAAATATCTTATCCAGGGTATCAATTTCCCGGGCTCTGACGTTGTGTATTTGCCAGAGGTCAATATGATCGGTTTGAAGGTTCTTTAATGATTTCTCCAGATGCCGCATTGCACCATCGTAACTTCGGTCATGCGATTTGGTTGCAAGAAACACTTCTTTACGGCGGTGTTTCATTACTTTACCAATATACCGTTCACTGGTTCCCTGCATTTTTAGCTGATCTTCTCCCTTTGTGGCTCTTCCATAATAGGCAGATGTATCAATGTAATTTACACCCAGGTCGATTGCACGGTTAATAATTTCAACGGATTCTTTTTCTTTTCCGGGTGTTTCAATGGTTGCCTGTCCGCCCAGGCTGAAGAGGCTGACCATATACCCTGTTTTTCCAAGAGGCCTTTTAGGCATGGCCCCTCTTTTGGCAGAAGCTGCAATTAGATCAAAAGGGCTGATGTATGAAGCTAATCCCGCAACGGCAGTGGATGCCATAAGTTTCTTCAGGAACTCACGGCGTGTACGATAATCTTTTGTTGTCATAATGAAATCTTTATTTTATTCTGCATAAATATATGAATTCCACAGGAGAATGCAAAAAAGATACTTTTAATTAAATCACTTTTTATATATTTGCCAACTAAACTTTTGCGGGAGTAGCTCAGTGGTAGAGCATCAGCTTCCCAAGCTGAGGGTCGCGGGTTCGATCCCCGTTTCCCGCTCTTTTTTCTCATTTTTTATAGCATGATTATCGTAAATCCGAGACAAAACATGTTCAAAAAACTCACACTTATCTTCCTGCTCACAAGTATCTACACTATTACCAGATATATAGTATTCGGAAATGTTTCTCCAATTCAAATGCCTGCTTATCTTTTAAATAAGTCTGTTGCATTGGCAACTGTAATTTTCCTTTTTCTGGCTGCTACTCAAAACGGAAAAGATAAGGTTAAGAATATGAAGTTTTGGGGAACTGCATCTTTTCAAAGTGCCCTGATCCATATATTTCTATCGCTTGCCTTGTATTCAAAAGCTTATTATCCAAAGTTCTTTGCGGTGAGCAAAATGAACCTGACCGGTGAGCTGGTGCTTATGTTTGGTGTACTGGCTACTTTCTTTTTCTGGCTTGTCCGGAATACCCCATCGGATTTTTCCTATAGAAGATGGCTCCGGATATTCTCACTTATAATGATCTCCGGACATCTGGCAGCAATGGGACTGGGAGGCTGGCTGACACCGGAGAAATGGCAGGGTGGTTTACCTCCTATCTCCCTGATTGGTTTTACTTTTACTATAATCAGCCTTGTATTCCTGTTTAAAAATAAAGGAATAAACATTGTTGCAAACTCAAAAAATGATCAATAAAAATAAAATACCTGAAGAACTCATTCCGCTTGTTGAAGAAAAGCTTCACGGACGAACCGATGAAATTAACTTTCCACCTCCCGTATTTGATACAATGCAAGGGGAAGTAATCGATTACAACATGGAAAAGGAAACTTTAACCTGCAGGTTTCCTGTTTTGCCTGAACATTTGAACCCTTACGGATACATGCAGGGAGGTATTATAGCCGCCGTGGTTGATAATACAATCGGCCCCCTGAGCTTACTGGTCTCCCCTCCTAACTTTACCCGTCATATGGAAATGAAATACGGAAAGGTTATTTCTCCTGATATGGGATTTATTTACGTAAAAGCCCGGTTTGTAGAAAAGAAAAAACGGATGTTATATTTTGAGGCGGTAGTAGAAAACGCAGAAGGAACAAAACTTGCATCTGCCAAATCCATTCACTGGGTAATTGATTAAGCCTGGTTCAGTAGAGATAAGAAAAGAAAATAAACCTGACTGCTTCTCAGTAACATAATTAGTGTGTGTCCATAAAGTCGAGTGTTTGAACTTTAAAGTTTGAGATCAAGGCGTGAGAGAATTTTAAACCGCAGTCCCGAGAATCGGGATGAGGATTTGAAATTTGAACAACAACGCAGATATCGGACTTTAAAGACAAACACTAATTAAAGTCAGTTTTTGCCTTTCAAACAGAATATTGTATATTCGGGAAATGGGATATTTATAAATTCAAGGAAGACATTATGAGACGGATATCAGAGTTCAACGGAATCAGGGTTAAGGCATATTCAGGTACAACCGGGGTATTGCTGGCATTTAATGTGGATGATAACAAACGGGAAAAATTGTTGGGTTTTGCAATATCCCGTGAGATACGCAGCGGACGTTATGAAGGGAGGATAGGATGGTTGCAGGGAATACTGGATTTTGCAGGTTCAACAAAAGGACGAGGAGAACTGATTGCTACCAATGTTGCGCCAATTCAAAAATTCCGGTGGTCGGATTATGCTGTGTATCCCGGGACCAGATATGCCTACACAATTTATCCGGTTTACCGTATGGGTTCTTCACTGATTACTGCCTTTAACAGGAGATTTTATCTGGAACAAGGTCCTAAAGTTGAAATAGAAACTCAGAATTTTAAAGGTGAAGATAGCATTATCTTTAATCGTGCTGTTGCCTCGTCCCAGGCTTTTTCCCGTCGTTTTCCTAAGCTGGACGAGGAAATCCAAAAGGCAAAAGAAGCGGGTACTCTGAGTTCCAAAACCCTGCCCCAAAGGGCATTAAACTGGTTGTCAAGGGGACTTGTTGAGCAGATTGAATCATTTATTGAGGAAGCAAAAGATCAAAACTGGGCGCTGGACCTGGCCATTTATGAATATCACCTCCCACGATTGCACAAAGCTTTGGTAGCAGCCGGTGCACGTGGCGTTAAGATACGGGTATTGTACCATTCCAAAAAGAAAGACCCCGCAACTTCTGAAAATGAAAAATTACTCCATGATCCGGATATTCCCGGTGTGGAGTTGTTTCCGCGTACCACCACGGCCATTATGCATAATAAATACTTGATATTGAGTAAGGTCGAACCAGATGGCAGCTACAAACCCAGAGCTGTATTGGCCGGTTCAACAAACTGGACGGAAAACGGATGTTACCGTCAGGCCAACGTGGTACACATTTCCCGGACTCCTGCCATCCTTGAGAATTATTCATCAATGTTTGAAACCCTCATTGCAACAAGAACAAGCCGGAGGTCAACAAAAAGTGCCATAAACAAGTTCAATAAAATTCCCTCCTATCCTGAGCGTTTTGGCGGATTTTCACCCCGGTCAAACTTTACCGATATTCATGTCATAGCAAATCTTATATCTGATGCCAAACGGGATGTCCTTTTTGCTACTGCCTTTAAGCTGCATGAAGAGGTGAGCAGCGCACTTCTTGGATCAGCGGATGATGCCATTCTCAGAATGGGCATTCAGAACTCTTCCAGTGCGAAAATAACGGGTATTCATCGTGACAGAACGGCTTTATTCACTGCTACGGCTCTCTTACCGGGAGGACTTGAGGGATGGCTAAAAGAGACAACGGCAAAACAAAGAGGCAATATCCGTGTTCATACCAAAACGATTGTTACAGATGTAACCTCAGATACACCTTATGTCATTTCCGGTTCCCACAATTTTTCATTAAATGCATCAAAAAATAATGACGAGAACTATCTGATTATCAGGAAAGATACAGATGTTGCCGATGTATATTTGTGTGAAATAATGCGGATTTACGATCATTACCGGTTTCGCTTCAGTGCAAAAGAAAGAATCAAAGCAGGAAATCCTACAAAACCACCGGCACTCACTGGAGATAACAGCTGGACTGAGGAATATTTTACTCCCGGAAACCTTAAGAATATGGACAGGATCAGGTTTGCCGGACTATAATCCTTTTTTCAACAAATTACTACATCTGATTCAAAAACAGGAATTCCGGGGAATTCTCACACCTGAAAATTATTTTAATCATTGGCAATTTTCATGAAAAAAAATAGTTTAATTTGAAGCAGGATGAACTCGAATAAATGACTAAAGGGAATAAAATATATATCTTATTGATCTTCTGGCTTTTTGTACTCCGGCTATCCGGCCAGGAGAATCTGATCATTACAGGAAAAATAACCGATCCTTCGGGTAACCCCCTGTTTCCGGCAGATATTTCCATCCCCGGAACCGGACTGGGTTCTTCCACTTTAGAAGATGGAAGCTTTGAACTTAAAATTCCCTCCAGAGACAGCCTTCACCTTGTTATTTCTTTTGTCGGATATGAATCAATAAACATCATACGCTCTGTAAATGGTCTGAGAACACTTGAAATATCATCTGTGCAGCTAAAACCGGTTGCAAGCAGGCTGGGTGAAGTAGAGGTAACCGGTATAAAAAACCGGGATGATGGTTTTACCAAATTATCCATGAAGGAGGTACAGATCATTCCAACAGTCTCCGGAAGTGTGGAATCCTACTTGAAAACATTGCCCGGTGTATCCTCCAACAATGAGTTAAGCTCTCAGTATTCAGTGAGGGGAGGTAATTTTGATGAGAACCTGATCTATATTAACGACATAGAAGTTTACCGGCCCTATCTGATTCAATCAGGCAAACAGGAAGGACTAAGTATCGTTAATTCCGACCTGGCTTCCACTGTACAGTTTTCAGCCGGTGGTTTTGATGCCTCATTTGGTGATAAAATGTCATCGGTACTTGATATCCGGTACCGGCAACCTACCTCTTTTGGCGGAGGTTTCAAGCTGAGTTTATTGGGAGGTTCTTTATTTCTGGAAGGGATCAGTAAGAATCATAAATTTACCTGGCTTACCGGTGTTCGTTTTAAAACAAATCAGTACTTAATTAAAAAACTGGATGTTACAGGTGACTATAAACCCAGATTCGGAGACCTGCAAACGTATCTTACCTATCAGATCAATGATAAATGGAAAATTGATTTCCTTGGAAATATTGCAGTAAACCAATACAATTTTATTCCGGAAGACAGAAGTACATCTTTTGGGACAGTTACCACAGCGGTACAATTGTACGTACTTTTTAACGGGCATGAAACCGACCAGTTCAATACTTATCTCGGTGCCCTTACTGCCACCTACCGCCCCGGTGAGAATTTATCACTGAAATTTATTACCAGTGCCTTCCAGACTGTTGAAGAAGTTACTTACGACATTGAAGGTCTCTATTCCCTGAATGAGCTCGACAAGGAAATCGGGTCTGAGAACCTGGGTGACAGTATTATGAACATCGGGGTAGGACGCTTTGTCAGTCATGCCCGGAATAATTTTACAGCAAGAGTCATTGCTTTTGACCACAGGGGAAGTTACGTCATGGATAAGCGGTCTATGCTACAGTGGGGCATAAAATATCAACTTGAGAATGTTAAGGACAAAACGAATGAATGGGAGATGGTAGATTCTGCAGGTTACTCCATTCCTTACGATGGCAAAAAAGTAAATCTTGCGTATCGTTATTATGCTAATAATCAGCTAAATAATGGACGGGCTACCTCTTTTTTGTTGTATCACAGAGATTTTTCCCTCGGAAATTCAGATATGATCATGGATGCGGGTGTAAGAACAAATTACTGGAGTTTTAACAAAGAATTTCTGGTCAGTCCACGAGTATCTTTCACACTTGATCCTAACTGGGAAAAGGATTTTACCTTCAGATTTTCAACAGGTTTTTACTATCAGCCCCCATTCTATAAGGAAATAAAAAACAGACAGGGACAAATAAATCCGGATATACAGGCACAAAAATCCACTCATTTTGTACTTGGAAGCATTTATAATTTCAAGGCATGGAACCGGCCATTCCGGTTAACCACAGATATTTATTATAAAAATCTGAGTCATCTGAATCCTTATAAGGTTGATAATGTGCGCATCTATTATACTGCTAAGAATAATGCTAAAGGATATTCCACCGGTATTGAGTTCAAGATCAACGGGGAATTTGTGAAAGGGGTGGAATCCTGGGCAAGTCTTTCAGTTATGCAAACCCGTGAAAAAATTACCGATGCACCTGAGGGAGAGGAACAACATAATTATTATCCCCGGCCGGCAGATCAACTGGTGAATTTTAGTCTGTTTTTTCAGGATTATTTCCCAAACAATCCAACATTTAAGGTGTATATGAGCCTGCACTACGGATCGGGTTTGCCTACCAGTCCACCCCAGGATGAAACCAATGAAAATTATTTCAGAATGCCTCCGTACCGGCGGGTTGATATTGGCCTTTCGAAAATCCTGAAAGATGAAAACTCTACGATTGGGGACAGGGGGATTTTCAAGAATTTCAAAACAGCCTGGGTGAGTTTTGAGGTATTTAATTTACTGGGGATTAACAATACCATTTCATATACATGGATAACCACAGTGAATAATATGAACGGAATGGTGAATCAGTTTGCAGTTCCCAACTATCTTACTTCCAGGAGGATAAATTTGAAACTTACCACTACGTTTTAATTTACAGGTATATAATTGCTGACATGTAAATCCTTTTTTGGGGTTTGCCGTTCTATTCCGACGCTGCATAGCTGTGTTCTTTCTACGGAGCATTTCACTGCGCCGGGTTTCGTATTATATAATTTAACCCCGACTTGAAAGTCGGGGCTATATTACGCCCTTACAGGGCTGGGAGAATAATTTTGCCAAATAATATACCCAGGATATCGCTCGAATCCTTTCGCGTGATACCATAAACCATGAATAATAATTATTTTATTAAATAATCATTTCCATTTAAAATTATCAACAAGACCAGGCAAATCACGTTTAAATTCCCCACCTCGCTGAGGAGGGGTGTCATGACGTATTCTGTTATGAAGGGGAGGTCCAGCCTGTGCGCAGGCCGGTTATCCCATCCGCTGCCGCTACCGCGCGAATCATTCGCGTGGTATTGTTTTCCATATACTACACTGGATTGTCCGGAGACGAATACAGATGTTACAATTGAAAAAGTTTTTCAATCTGGCGCTGCATTTCATAATTCTTTTACCAGGCATTTCATTGCGCCGGTTTTTCGTGTTTGCTTATACAACCCCGATGAAAGTCGGGGCTAAATTAAAATGCCCTTTCAGGGCCGAAAACATCCGGTATATCGCGCGAATACTTTCGTGTGATACGATAAACCATGAATAATAAATATTTAACTAAAGAGTTATTTCCCATAAAATTATCCACCCCCGCTACCGCGTGAATTCTTCGCGTGGTATTGTTCTACATACCACACGCCGGAATGTCCGGTGATGAATACAGGTGCTACAATTGAAAAAATGTAACCCCGACTTGAAAGTCGGGGCTATAATATTACGCCTTTACAGGACTGAATGCAGCAAATTTGTTTATTATATACGTACAACTACCACCATTTTTTCACAATCTAAGCGGAGTAATTATTTTAATTATTTTTCTGAAAGCATATTGTTTATCACCTTCATCTCTGACAAAGGTTCAAAATCCGTTTTGTTTACCCAACCGGCCCGTGGATTTTCACCTTTCATGAAGCGGTTATAAAAATCCCGCTCGTTTTTATTGGCTGAAAGATATTCATCAAACAGGTGACCCTGTCCGAACATCCTCGGGTCTTTTTGGTCTTTTAGTTCTTTTATCAGTTGGGCTTCCAGTGTTTCAGCCTGTTTCTCAAATTCAGGTTTATTTATAAGGTTTATCATGCAATCCGGGTCATCTTTTATGTTGTACAGTTCTTTTCCCACACGATTGCCAAAACACAGATCCCAGTATGATGTATGGCCTTTTTCACGACGGTCAGATAAAATAAATGACTTCGTCGGGCTGCCGTCACAGTTAAGGTAACCGGTAAGTGGATCACCGGAGGGCCAGCGTGAAGTTTCAAAATTGATCACAAACAGAAAGTCCCCTTTTCTTATCCCACGAATGGGATATCCCCAATCATCGGGACGGCCAACATCATGCCGCTCTTTCCCTATCAGCACATGATCTCTTTCAGGTGAAATAACCTCACCATCTTTTGAAAAAAGAATATCAGTAAGACTTTTTCCCTCAATGGGTTTCATTTGAGAAGCCGCCTGTTCCACGCCTGCCAGCTCCAGAAAGGTCGGGGCAAAGTCAATAAAACTCACGAAATCCCGGATGAGCCTGCCCGGTTTTTTAATGCCGTTTTTCCACATGATGGCCAATGGCAGGTGATTTGAGTACTCATAAGCCTGACCTTTTATTCTGGGGAATGGCATCCCGTTGTCGGCTGTAACAACAATAATGGTATTCTCCAGCAATCCTCTCTCTTCCAGTACAGCCAGCATTTTTGCCAGATGGGAATCAAAATATTCAATCTCATAAGCATAATCCAGCATATCTGTCCTGATCGTATCATTATCCGGCCAGAAGGCATATACCCTGTCTATTTCACTTATTTTCTTATTCCCTTTTTGGATCCCGCTTCCATATTCATAACTTCGGTGTGGTTCAAAGCCACCGTACCAGAAACAAAAAGGTTTTCCTTCGGGATTATCGTCCAGGAAATCAATAAAGTTGGCAGCGTAATCAATTTTGGAAATTCCTCTCGTTGGCGGGTTTAGTTTCTTTTCATTGTATGCTTTCCCGAGTACCGGGCGTTTCTTCCCTTCGTTGGTTAAAGCCACAACCGGAGCCAGTCCTTTTGCCGTATAACCGGTATGGTAACCTTTTTCATCCAGGGTTTCCGCGTAAGTTCTGAATTTGGTTGGGAACAGGCACCAGTGATTAGCCGCCGCCTCCAGTTGCCAGGAATTCCGTCCTGTCAAGATACAGGAACGCGAAGGTGCACATTTTGCATTGGGTGTATATGCATTTGCAAAAAGCAAACCCTCTTCAGCAACACGATCAAAAGCCGGGGTATTCACCCAATCGCATCCGTAGGCACCCATATGCTGAAAAGTGGCATCATCGGCAATACAAAAAAGAATATTTGGTTGGGAGACTTTGGTTTTTTTGTTCTGTGAGCAGGAAGAAAACAAAACAATAATACACAATAATAAAAATATTTTTATTACTCTTATATATCTCATAATGTTTATTATATCTAATTTTACTCAATGATTACTTTAAGCCTTCATTCAATACTTATCCTGGTTTTTTCCTCCAAATGCTTTTAAACAATAAAGATAATTAAATGTTTCACATCTGCAGAAATTTAATCATGCTCATTTTACAATAATTGTTGCCTTAATATTTTGGTAATTGTGAAAAAAGTAGTACTTATGCAACAACACCAGTTATGGTAGATTAGGTTGCATGATCGAAATATTAGTTGGTAAATTCGGACTGAAGCCCAAAAATATAGCGAGCTTATAATCTCAGGCTCAAATCAGAAGTTTTATGGTATATCGCAAAGGAGATATAGCTTGGAAAATTAGTTTTACCAACCTTGTTCTCATAAAGCTTTTGCGCATCGCCTTCGACAAGCCTATGGCGGCCGATGGGTTGTGAAGCTCATCTCTTTGGTCTTTGGTTTATGAATTTTCTTACGATCAAATTTTACCAGGAGATTGGAGGTTTTGATATACCCCAAATTTGGTCCTGATTTGTGGGTATAAATCGGAGGTTAATTCCAGAATCCTGTTGGTCGGTACTCAATTTCCTTTCATCTGTCCATCGAGCAACTTTCCCCGATTTGGCAGGATCCATGCAGTTCACTTATTCCTGAATGAATAAAGTGGATTCATCTACCTTATTAAAAACAACAAACTTTATAAGCTGGCTTAATTTCTGGGCGGCTTGGGTTTATTAATATTATGATCTTTCATATACAACTCTTTGTCATATATTTTCCCACCAACCGGCTCGTTATATGCCTCGAAAGCATATTTTACCAGTTTCGTGAGTTGTCCAGGATTATCATCAGCCAGATTTTTCGTTTCTACAGGATCATTTTTCAGATTATACAACTCCCATTCAACGTCCTTCCCATCCTTCTTTTTATCCGGCACCTTAACAGCTTTCCAGTCACCCGATCTCACTGCCCAATGCCTGTCTGCCGTCCAAAACATGTATTCATGTTCTTTCTGCTTCCCCTCACCTGTTAGTGTTGGCAATATGGATAAACCATCACAATCATCAGGTATTTTAACATTTACTATATCAGCAATGGTAGCCATTACATCAGGGAAGTACCAAACAAAATCACTTTGGGAACCCGGTTTAATTTTACCCGGCCAACGCACTACCATCGGAATTTTGAGACCTCCTTCGTATACATTTCCCTTTCCGCCCCTGAATACCAGGCCTGTTTCGGGATTCATATTCGGACCAAAAATACCGTATGGAAACTCATCACTTTTAAAGTAACGCTGCCCCCCATTATCCCCGCATACAAAAACAATGGTGTTTTCATCAATATTAAGCTCTTTTAAAAGTTTAAATATTTCTCCAATTTGTCTGTCCGCTTTATAAAGCAATGCGGCATAACGATTGGCATCATCTTTTCGCCATGAATGTTGAACTTTCCATGGTTTATCTTTAAAATGAAGATACGAAGGGTCATCTTCATCAATTCCCCATAATCCGTGAGGAGGTGTCCAGGGGAGGTAGCAGAAAAATGTTTTGCCGGCATTATCTCTTATAAACTTAACTGATTCTTCAAATATTTTATTCTGAGCCTGTGTTTTGCCTTTGTAATAGTAACCCTCATTGCCTTCAAGCATTACCTCCTTACTGTTTTTTATCAGATATTCCGGAAAATAACTGTGGGCATGCACCTGGTCGTAATAACCAAAAAATATATCAAACCCGTGAGTTTCCGGGACCCCGAAAGTTCCACGATTTCCAATACCCCATTTACCAAATCCACCTGTTGTATATCCTGCGTTTTTCAACATTGAAGCAATCGTTTCTTCGTCAGACCGTATTGGTAACCCACCCGAATTCCCACGAACACTGGTATGGCCCATATGTTTTCCTGTCATTAAACAGGCCCGGGTTGGTGCACATACGGTAGCTCCTGCATAGGCATTTGTAAAAATCATCCCTTCCCCGGCCATTTTATCTATATTGGGTGTTTCCAGCTTCTTATTCCCCATGTAAGAGGGTTCAAAATAGCCCATTTCATCCAGCATAATATAAATGATATTTGGTTTCTCTTTTTCTTTCTGAACCGTTGTTGAACAGGAAAGAGATACCATAAGTGTAATTGCTGCTCCAATAATCATTAAACTCAGGACTTTTTTCATAAGTATTTATTTATATTGCAAATCAGGAGTTGGAAACTTTCCCATCATTATTGTGATAAAATCATTACCTCTTTGGTAACTTCTTTTTCCCATTTATTAAGTTTCTCCTGAAGCATTATTACCAGATCGGTTTTTTTATCAGCAAGATTATTAATTTCAGAGAGATCATCTTTCAGATTGTAAAGTTCAATCTTGTTCTGGGCAGTTTTTGTTTCCTGAATAATAAGTTTCCAGTCTCCATGTCTGATTGCCTTTACATGATGAAATCTCCAGAAAAGCGACCTGTCCGGCATATTGCCATTTTGTAATAATACATTTTTAAAGCTGATACCATCCAACCCTTCCGGTGGTGTTCTTCCTGCAATATTTATCAGCGTTGGGAAGATATCCATACTCAGGATGGTTTCATCCGTCCGGGTGCCAGCGGGGATCTTTCCGGGCCACCAGGCAATGGCCGGAACCCTGTGGCCACCTTCATACAATTGGGCCTTCCATCCTCTGAGTGGTTTATTGTGTTTTCCATATTTTTTTACTCCCCCATTGTCAGAACAGAAAAAAACCAAAGTATTTTCAGATATATGTGCATTTTTGAGTGCCCGAATTATTCTACCTATGTCTTCGTCCATTACCTCTATCATTTCTTTATAAATACCAGGAATACTGTCTTCCTGTATTGTCTTATTATGTGCTGCCTTCACGCCTACCTTTCTGAAAGGTTTGATGTGCCTTCCCTGGTAAGGATAGTGTGGTACTTCGTAGGGCAAATACAGAAAAAAAGGCTCATTTTTATGTCTGTTGATAAAATCAATGCCATAGTTAGTAAGCAAATCCGTTGAGTAACCTTTATCATCTTCTAAAACCGTATTTTTCCACCAGTCAAAATATCCTTCCTGATCGATGTGTGAGAAATAATCAATGTTTCCAGCGACATATCCTCTGAATTCATCAAATCCCTGATGAACAGGGTTATATTTTTCAGGATAACCCAGATGCCATTTCCCGAACATGCCGGTAATATATCCTGCTTTCTTCAATGCTTCAGCCATTGTTATTTCTTTTAAGTCCAATCCTACATTTCGATGATGGGCAGCAGTGATTACTCCCTCAATACCAACTCTTTGCTGATATTTACCTGTTATCAGAGCTGCTCTGGTTGGACTACAAACCGCACCGTTGGAATGGTAATCGTTGAACTTCATTCCTTCCGAAGCCAGCCGGTCAAGATTGGGAGTATGGATTGTCTGGCTTCCGTAACATCCGATATCTCCATAACCCAGATCATCCGCCATGATTAATATAAAATTTGGTTTTGTGTGATTCCTTGTGTTTGAACATGAATTTGCGAAGAACCATGCGGAAATACATAAAATAATTATTAGAATCTGTTTCACAATTTAACGGGGTTTTGGTGATTTGTTTGGCATCCGGTTTCCTTTCCGGCTCAAACCGGAAAGCTTTTTTAAAGGGATGTCATAAAAAGATTTTTTAAGTACTTGATATTTTGGATTGGCATCTTCATCTGGGAGTACCTGAAGAACAGCAGTGATTTTTTTCAAAACTTCCTTTATTTCCGGTTTATCACTATTGATGATGTTGTTTTCTTCACCAGGATCGGATGCAAGATCATACAATTCACAAATCACTTTTGTTGTGTCTATATAAGCCTTGTACTTTTTATCCCGGATAACGCGATCTCTGAACGTAAAATAATTTTCAACTTTCCCATTTCTTATTATTGACGGATGGGATCCCATAGCCATGATCCATCTTCTCTGTGAATCAAGCATCTTTCCAAGGATCAATGGAGCAAAGGACATCCCATCTATCGTATCTCTTTTTGGTATTCCTGCACCCCCGAGTTCAGCAAATGTTGGTAGCATATCGGGAAAGTCCACCAGGGCATCTGTAATTACCCCCCCGGGAACAATACCAGGACAATTCACAATAAATGGAGCATTGATCCCATTTTCAGTAAGGTAGGTCTTCCCTCCCCTTACGGCCAATCCGTTCCGGTGACCTATAATACTTCCGGCCGTTCCGTTATCAGTTGTCCAGAACACAATCGTATGGTCTCTAATGCCAAGACTGTCAAGGGCATTCATTAATTTTCCCAGGAGAAAATCTGCATACCGGACCATGGCTTTATGTTTTTCTGTTTTACCCCTTACATCCGGTTCGAGCGGCGTTGTGGTAAGAGGACCATGCGTTAAACACATGGGGTAATATATCATCATGGCCTGATCCTTGTTCTTCTTCATAAAGTCGATTATGAAGTCAGTAAAAATATCATCGCCAAATCTGCCTTCATAGGTTTTGCTGCCATCTTTCGTGTGAATATACGGATCCCAGTATCTTTTCTGACTGACTTTGATATTTCCACCCTCTCCACCTGTCCACATACAATATTCATCAAAGCCGTGTTGGACCATTATGTCAGGCTGTACCCTGAAATCACTGATTTGCCATTTACCGGCTGCACAGGTAACATAACCGGCAGATTTCATAACCCTGGCAAAGGTGTTGTACCTTTTTGGATCAAACTGGGCACCATGCCCCCACCGTGGAACATCAAAGTGATTAATCCATCCGTTTCTCCAGGGATACTGGCCTGTTAATAAAGCTACTCTTGAAGGGGTACACTGGGGCATGGAATAGGCATTAAGAAAACTCATGCCGGTAGTGGCCAGCTTATCAACATTGGGCGTTTGTACATCATCTGCACCATACTTGCTTACCCATTCTTTACCCAGGTCGTCGACCAGAATATAGAGAATATTGGGTTTTGTTGTATCCGGCTTTTTCTTTTTGTTTGATGTACAAGCCGGAAAAATCATCAATAACGACAAGACCGGAATAAACCATAATAATTTTACTCTTTTCGGTATTTTCCTCATTATTTTGATAAAATGGTTATTCCTTTTATTATTTTCAAAATTACTAAAAGTTATTCATTGATCAAATTCAGCCTGAATATCCATCCAAAAATTCTCTACCTTTGGACCCTTATCAAAAATACAATTCAAATGACTTTTTCAAAATATATTTCAACCGATTTAAGTATCCCTGAAAACCAGGTCGAAAAGACTCTTGATCTTTTGCAGGAAGGAGCTACCATCCCGTTTATTGCCCGTTACCGGAAGGAAATGACCGGGAAGCTGGACGAAGTACAGATTGGAGAAATTAAATCGACATTTGATAAATATACAAAGCTTGAAAACCGAAAGGAAACGATCCTGAAAGCCATTGAGGGACAGGGGAAACTTACGGCTGAGCTTGAAGAACTGATCCTTAATTCCCGGGACATCCGGGAACTGGAAGATTTGTATCTTCCCTATAAGCAAAAACGAAAAACCAGGGCTGAAACTGCCCGGAAAAAAGGCCTGGAGCCTCTGGCGAAGATCATAATGGCACAAAGGGAAGCGAATGTTGAACAAAGGGCAGCATCCTTTGTAAAGGGCGATGTAAAATCAGCTGAAGATGCACTTCAGGGAGCCAGGGATATCATTGCCGAATGGGTGAATGAAAATAAAACGGCAAGGGAAATTGTCCGGTCGGTTTTTGAAAAGCAGGCAGTAATTACTTCGAAAGTGGCAAAAGGCAAAGTAGAAGAAGCTGCAAAGTATAAATCTTACTTTCAGTACGAAGAAAAATTAAAATATTGCAAATCACATCAGTTACTGGCCATCCGGCGTGCTGAATCGGAAGGTTTTCTGAAAGTAAGTATTCGTCCGCCACAGGAGTATGTACTGGAAAGATTGTTTCGTTTATTCATTAAAAATGATCTTTCGGGAAATATTGAAACGGCCATTACCGATTCCTGGAAAAGATTGCTGGCCCCTTCCATTGAAAATGAATTTGCTGTTTTATCAAAGGAAAAGGCCGATACGGAAGCCATTAATGTTTTTGCTGAGAACCTGCGGCAGCTCCTGTTGAGCGCTCCTCTTGGTGCGAAGCGGGTTCTTGGCATCGATCCAGGATTCCGTACAGGTTGTAAACTGGTTTGTCTGGATGAGAAAGGTGATTTGCTTCATAATGATACAATTTACCCCCATCCACCGCAATCAAAGGACAAGCAGGCGATGCATAAAATCAGCTCCTTAATAGAGCAATACAAAATACAGGCCATTGCCATAGGAAACGGAACTGCCGGCCGGGAAACAGAGAATCTGCTCCGGAGAATGCGTTTTAAGGATGATTTGCAGGTATTTATTATAAGTGAGGCCGGTGCTTCCGTTTATTCAGCCTCTCCCCTTGCCCGTGAGGAATTCCCTTCATATGACGTTACGGTACGGGGTGCCATTTCCATTGGAAGAAGATTGATGGATCCTTTGGCTGAACTTGTCAAGATTGAGCCTAAATCGATTGGCGTTGGCCAGTATCAGCATGATGTGGACCAGCAAATGCTGAAAGAATCCCTTGATCGTGTAGTGGAAAGTTGCGTAAATATGGTGGGTGTGGATGTCAATACTGCCAGCAGGCATCTGCTCACTTATGTTTCCGGTCTTGGGCCTACATTGGCACAAAATATTGTTGATTACCGGAAAGAAAACGGATCTTTTAAATCAAGAGACGATCTGAAAGCAGTACCCCGCATGGGAGCCAAAGCATTTGAACAATGTGCAGGATTTTTACGGATAAAAAACGGTAATAACCCACTTGACAACAGTGCCGTACATCCGGAACGATATGCTCTGGTAAAGAAAATGGCAAAAAGTGTTTCTGTCCGGATAGCTGATCTTATAGGAAGCAAGGAGATGATAGACCGAATAGATATCCGAAAATTCACAGATGATCAGACCGGAATGGTAACGCTGAATGATATTTTGAAAGAGTTACTGAAACCGGGACTGGACCCACGTAAAAAAGTGAAAGTTTTTACATTTGCTGAAAACATCCGGAAGATCGGTGATTTGAAATCCGGGATGGAATTACCGGGAATTATCACCAATATTACCAATTTTGGTGCCTTTGTGGATATAGGTATAAAGGAGAACGGACTCATCCACCTGTCCAATATGGCCGATGAATATGTTAGCAATCCTGCCGATTATGTAAGACTCAACCAGCAGGTTACAGTTAAGGTGCTGGATGTGGATGTGGAACGAAAACGTATCGGACTTTCTCTGATCCAATCCTGAGGATGTGGACTTTTAATCCGTGCCAGCAACTAACATACCAATTATTTTGTGAGGTTTGTCTTTCTGTTCCGGCGCTGCATAACAATTTTCTTTTATCAGGCATTTCATTGCGCCGGACTTTCGTGTTTGATCATGTAACCCTGACTTTCACGTCAGGGCTATAATATTACGCCCTTACAGGGCTGGGAGAAGTAATTTTGCCTAATCATATACGAATAAATTCCCCTCCTTTTTTCAAGGAGGGGTGGACGTCCATGTACGGATCTTTCCTTTTTATTGTAATTATAAAATGGACGGACGGGGAGGTCCAGCCCGTGTGCAGGCCAAAAAGCACAAAACCTAAAACATAAAAAAACTTTGATTAATGCTTAGGTGGAAAGTAATTCACTTTACAAAAGGTTCAGATATAATAATATTCTTCTTCCTCTCTTCCGGTGAAACATCCAGAGATTCTAATTTTCCATTTTTAACCACCCCTTCAAGAACTGTATTTTGAGGTGCATGCAATTTAAATTTCACATCCCAGGATTTTGGCCAGGCCGGTAGCAAGTATATTTTATCATTATCGTATTGAACCAGCATACGTTGCAAGGCAATCATGGCAACAGAACCATGATCCTGGTCCGGTGTCCAGTCGTAATTTGGCCCCCAGTTTGTCGGGAAACGATAAGCTTTATTCCATGTATTGAAATTTATTGAAGTAAGCTTTGCCGCTTCCCCTGTTAAGCCCAGACAGGCAGCTTTAATGGCATTTTGCTGCCAGCCGCCTGTTACTTTTATCGCACGGTTTGCGAATGAATGTAGTGCTATTTCCAGGCTGTCTTTGCCAACTCCGAATGTCCTGTATGGAAAAATCGCATACAACTCCGGATTCTCAACATTTTGTTTGCCACTGTACTTTTCTGCAGGAGCTAAAACAGTCTGTCCGTTTACCGTCTTCATTGGAATTTCAGGTAATTCACTTATTAATCTTTCCCATTGTTTTCGTTGTGATTTTGAAACTTCAGTAGCAGGTAATTTTAGTAATTCCGAACAAACTTTATTAATTCCAACAATTTCAGGAAGCGGGTTTACCGCATTTCTGTATGTCTCCAGTGCCATTGCCGGGTCAAAAAGTATTTTGCCTTTTTTATCCCTGCCCCAATGCTGATCAAAAAAAGTGATCACTTCCGAAACCACAGGAAGAAGTGTTTCTTTCAGAAAAGTCCCATTCCTGGTAAATGAATAGTAATCAAGCATCATAAGAGAAAGCTCCAGTCCGCTTTGCCAGTAATATCGGATATAGCGGTTTTCGGTCATTCCCAAAGGTAATTCAGAGCGGTTCCGGCCATAATTCACATCCGTATAAGTTCCCCAGAAGTACATGGTTTCCGGGAAAAAGGCGCCTTTATGATGATAGTAAGTTTGCGTTGCAAGTTCCCGGATTGGAAGTGCCTTCCTGTACATTTTAAAGAGTGGTTGCATCAGGTCAAAATCACCCGATTCCAGCATTGACCAGTAGGGCAATCTCGTATTTTGCCACCAGTAGGGTCCGCCCCATCTTCGATAATCTGCATCAAAATCTTTGAATTTTCCATTCAGGTTTTTTGTATCCACGGTAAAAATGCTGCCGTTAAACTTTATCGGAGAATTGCCACGGCCTCCGCAGGCATTTATATACCTTTGTAAAGCATAATTACGTGTGACATTGAAAACCGAATCTTTTTTAAACTCATTCTTTGTTGTGATATGTATGTAACTTCTGTTCCAGAATGAATGCCACCATTTTTTATGATTATCATATCTTTCCTGTCTGGAAAATGACTCAATTTTATCCGCATCCTGATTGATTTTTGAAATCCATTCTTTTTGAGTTTTTGTCTGGGAAGTAAGTGCATAAAGTGAAACGGAAAATTGCTTTATGGATTGGGGTGTTTTTAATTGGTCTGGTGCCGTTTTTTTTAGTTGCCTGGATCGGATAAGCCCGCCAAAAGTACGGTACAACAGAGGATCCTTATTGTTTTTTGTATATTTTTCAAGACCCTGTAATTCAAGATTTTCTTTCCAGATAGAACGCATATTACGGTGCAGCCAGATAACACCGTCATTGTAATCAGGAAGAATCGTATCCTTCTCCACAAAACCCCCCGGGCCGTCTTTTCCATTTATTCCGTATGCTGAGTGCAACTCAGCATCACTGATAATTTGTCGGCGCTTCGTTCTCCAGGGTTCTGTACTTACAGTTGCTGAAACAGGAGTGTTACTTATTACATCCATCTCCACCACAGGATGATCAGCATCAACCCAGGTATTAATTGTAACTCTGTTCTCCTTATTACCTGCAGTAATTTGAATTACACCTTCTTCTAAAATTAACTTCTGGACAAATGAATTACCGGAATTAAAAGGATTCGGTGAAATTGACAGCCTGACTTTACCAATTTTCAGGAGGCGCCCATTTTCACTCCAGGAATCGGTTTTTGAGAGATAAAACAGTAAATCTCCATCTTTCTCAACCCACAAATTGATTCCGATATCTCCGTTTCCTGCCGGCATGGAACCCATAGAGTTGAGTGAGGGTGTACGCCATATTACATTGTAATCAGGCAGTACCGGCAAGTTTGAATTTTGTTTCAGCTCACTCAGAATAAGCTTTATACATTGCTCACCCATTAATTTATATCCGGCCGGCTCCCAGTGGAAACGGTCGCCTTTGGATAAATCAAGCCGGTTTTCAGCAAGCCCATATAAATCGTTCACAGGAATATTATATTTATTCATCACCTCTTTTGCCAGTCCGTTTCGTTTGACAATAACAGGATTTATTTCTGCGTTCAGCTCAGGCTTGTCTCTCTCCATAACGGGAGTGATACTTGCCCAAATCAGTTTGGCGTTACCACAATTATCTTTTATGGTTTTTACATATTTTTCCAAAAGAGGCACATAATCATCTTCCGGAATTCTGCCCTTTGGCCACCCATGCAATCCGATATTAAAGTGTATCACATCATACTTTCTGTATTTAACAATTTTAGCCAGATCATCAAATAAAAACTTACTTTTAAGATGTATCGGGGTCAACCAATAATCCACATTGGCTTGTTCCCTCAATCCGGCAATTATCGTGTTTTTATATCCGTTCATTACCGAATTACCAATTAATAAAACATTGGATAATTGTGGATTATAGGCTTTTGAAGGATAGAAATTCCAGGGACCCCCTTCAGAGTGCAAACCTAATTCTTCATCTGTTTGACCAATTGATGAAAAAAATATAAGTACAAAAAAGAGGAAAAGTATGCTTGGTTTTTTCATTGTCGAAGTTTTTGCAATTTTAGCCAGATAGTATTTTGTTTTTAACCCGCCTTAATTTTTCGAGTAATCTGCCTGTGCCATTTCACATCACTCCATATCCCTTTAAACTGTGGATGTGTAAAGTTTGAGGTACAGATAAATTTATAGCCGTGCTTTACTGAGAGTTCAGTTGCTACTTCAGCAGCATATTTTATAAATTCCCATCCGGTTAATGGATGGTCCTGCCAGAAAACAGCACCCCAGCCTTCTGTATTTCCTACCGGAATATTGTATTTCTTACCCAGTTCAGCAGCTTTCCTGATCCTTTCTTCCATCCAGGTTGAAAGTTCTTCTTTATTGTCACTCCAGTAGCTCAAAACTTTTGCATAGGATTCTCCAAAATGCCTGTCTTTATCGCTTCGGAACATGTTCAGACCGGAAACACCGGTTTTTGAATTAAAATCACCATTATGTGCAAACCAGAAATGGGGGTCAATAGCACCAAACTTTGAAAAGTCAATCTGAGTCCAACTGGTTGCTCCCGGCTGACTCACAAAAAACTTCAAATCCGGCCATTTGATTTTAAGTTTTGCAATAACGCTATCGATAAAAACCTGGTAAAATTCCTGTTGCAGAGGTGTAAACCGGTCATTTTTTCTTTTCATAAAAACTTCATCCGGAACGTTGGCCTCCGGGTTATTTTCCTTGAAGGTCTTCTCGTTGCTGCGTTGATTCATCTCTTTTTTAAACCACTCAAAACCATGCCAGAGCGGGTATTCATTCAAAAGGTCCACATAAATTATGTTTTCCAGGAGATCGTGATCATTGATAAAGGCCAGTGTTTCATCCCATGCCCTTACAAAGTCATCAATCCCGTTGAATTCAAGATTTCTTTTCGTTCCATGAGGCATAAACCATGTAGCCAGACCAATGTAAATTTTTCGTTCTTTGCATTTTGATAAAAACTCAACCAGTCCTTCCCTTGGTCTTGAATGCATGGAAAACTGATTTCCCCAGTAAGAAGGTTTCCAGGTCTCTCTAATGTGAAAAAATTCCTCCTGAATATTCCCTTTACTGTCTGCAGCCACAAACTGAGGGAAACAATCCATCCGGATGGCATTGTATCCTCTTTCCACCAATCCATCCAGCACTTTGTCCCAGTCTTCAAAGTCACCTTGTTTATGGTGGCGCAACAGCCAGGTATAATCCCACATGGCAATGGCTACCGGTTTTTTCATTTTCATTAAGTCAGTAGGTCCATGATTTCCGGTGGAAGGATTTTGTAAATTGCATGCCGGAAAAAGGGAGGAAATCATCATTGCACCGCTTGCTGCTGCGGCGTTTTTGATAAAGTTGCGACGGTTAAATTTAGTATGTGCCATAATATTATGTAAAAAATCCAAGATCTAGTTCTCTAAAAACCCATTGTTTACTTTCTGATACCATTCCACATTTTCCCAGTTATCCCAGTAAGGATGACTGAAATTCCATGGAGTGGTTCCCCAGAATCCGTAATCCGATGACAGTTGCATTCCTTCTTCGCACCAGTCATACAACCATTTCCATGTAAGATCCTTGTGATCCATATGCCACCATGGCCCCCAGGCTTCCGTGGTAACCAGCGGAGCTGCGATCTCTTCCGACCATTCCTTTGCCCATTTCAAACGGTTGTGCATGTCTTTCATCAGCATGGGCCTCACGGAATGCATGGTCTTGTTAATCCGGTCCATATAGTCTTTATAATTGTGCTCCCCACGGTCTTTTTTCAAGCCTCCAAATCCACTTCTTGAACTAAAGCGTTCGCTTTGAGTCATCCAGAAATGAAGCTCAAGTACATCAAATGTTTTCAGGTTCATTGCCCTGACTTCTTCCCAAAAACTTGTTAACGAAAAGGTAAACCGCAATTCCGGATATTTCCACTGAAAATGGGTCAAAGTGGAGTTCATATAGTTTCTTACAAACTTCATTTGAGCATCATTCCATTTTAGCTTTCTAAAGCTATTCCGGACGCTCCCTGCAGCTTCCATAGCCTCCGGTGCAGAACGGAGTTCTTTACTTTTTACCTGTCCCAAACGGTTCAATTCCGGGGCAACCGGACTGAAATAAGGAAACTCCTGATCAAAATCAACATAAACCACATGACTCAGTAAATCGTTTTCTTTTAATAGTTCAAGAACTTTTTCCCAGGCTTTCCAGAAGTATTCCCTCCGGGTAAAATCTTTTCTGATATCAGGAAACTCCGCTGCACCTTTTCCCCACGAAGAAAGAATAACAGAAATGTTTTTCTTTTTGCATACTTTCATGAACTCTGTTAATTCTGAAACAACAGCATGTTTCCGGTCTTTGTCACTTGCCCCCCAGTTTCGCAAAGGATCTCCGGCAATGGTAACCATCTGCCCCTTATCTTCTAATTTTCCTATCACCAGGGGGAAAGCATCAATTCTTACGGTGTTGAATCCACGTTCAACCAGTTCGTCGCATACTTTATCATAATTTTCATATTCTCCGCCCGGATAATGTTTATTTAACCAGGAATAATCCCACATGGCTATGGTTAATCTGGAAGGAGACAAGCCTGTACGCATGTCGTATGTCTCAGAATTGTTATGATCAGAGAAGTTTTCATGTTCATTGCAGCTGGTGATGAACAATACCATCATGCTAAGGAGACCTAAGAAAACGTATTTTCGCATTTTTATGCCTTTTGAAGTTTTAAACTACGTAATATAATAATTAACACCTGAATAAATGATCTTTGGTTTAGCTTTAGAATTCAGCCTAGGAAAATACTAAAAATATTTTAGAATTTCAGATTAATAATATTTTTCTTTATCTTACTCACAAATATTAATAATCAGTATCCCTATGTACACTTTTATTAGAAAATCAGCACTTTTCGTATTACTTTATTTATTTATTTTCTTCTCCTCTCCTGCTGAAGGTTTCTGCCAGGAAAATCATTTGTGGAAAGCAGTTCCCGATCAGGTTTTTCTTCAGGAAACGGGACAAAAGATCCCGCTTGACAAACCGGTTACATCCGTGGCAGTAATAAATGAGCAGTGTTATGTTGTAATTGGTGGCAAAATCAGTTTGCTACGAAATGATTCTTTTGCACCTGATCCCGACACACCGGCAAATGTTAAAAAGCTAAAATCCGTAAATAATGAACTTTGGGCTCTTTCAACCGGGGGTATTTATCTCCTTAAGGAAAAGGGGTGGCAAAAAATTGATGACAGGGAATTTGTGGATATATGCTTACATCTGGGCGCTCCCTATGCTGCTACCCGGAATGAAGTATATCGTTTCGACGGGGAAAAATTCAATGATGTTAAACCGGAAGGTGGCTATCTTTCCAGTGATATTACCATGCTGATGGAAGATGGCAGCCAGGTGCTTGCAGATCCTGTACGTGTGGGTCCGGTTGACCAGATAGCTTCATTCAGCGGTACCTTGTTTATTCTAAGGCCGGGGAAATTGGTAGCCCTTGACGGGAAAGTTGTAAATCAGGACTTTGTTGACTGGGGTACGCTTCCCTCCCCCAACACCCGGGATATGCTGAGTTTTGGAAGTCGCATTTTTGTTAGTACTAACAGGGGGCTGGGTGTGTTACGCGGTGCTGCACTGACCTCATTGAAAGGAAAAGACGGACTCCCTTTTGAAGAAACCACCTGTCTTGAAGCCGGTTTTGACAATGATATATGGATTGGCACTTCCAAAGGAGCCATTCGTATGCTCAGGAATGACTGGCATTATTTTGGAGCGGATCACTGGTTGCCCGGGGATAATGTGAATGATATTGCCGTTGGGAATAAGGTAGTATATATTGCTACGGATCATGGTTTGGGAATTATTCGGTATGAACCATATACTCTACTGAAAAAAGCATTGTATTATGAAAGATACATTGATGAATGGGGAATGAAGCGACTTGGATTTATTCATACCCTGTACAAAAAAGGAGATGAATGGATCAGAGAGATCAGTGACAATGACGGAGGTCATACAGCACCTTACCTTGCTGCTATGAGCTATAAATATGCAGTTACCGGAGATGAAGCTGCCCGAAAGGAAGCAGTTGAATCTTTTAAAGCCATGCTCTGGCTGGAAAAGGTTACCCCGGTGGATGGACTGGTAGCCCGCGCTATCTGGTCAACTACCGCCGATGCCGACAGCCGTAGTAAACATGGCTCTGGCGGATTACCTGCAAAATGGTACCCTTCGGATGACGGGTTATGGTACTGGAAGGGAGATACATCCAGCGATGAGATTATTACTCACTTTTATTCTGTTTCAATCTTTCACGACCTGGTTGCCAAAGGCAAAGAGAAGAAAATGGCCGAACAACATCTTGCCAGGATAGCTACTTACATTATGGAAAACGGGTGGATGTTGATAGATATGGATGGAAAACCTACCCGCTGGGGGCGATGGGATCCAAAATATTTACTCAGCCCTTATGGATATTACGACAAGGGTTTAAACGGGCTGGAAGCGATGACATTTGCAAAAACTGCTTATGCCTTAACGGGGGATGAAAAGTTTATGGAAGGATTTCAGCAACTGGTGGACTGGGGCTATCTGAATTACATCATTCGCCAGAAAAATACTTTTCCTCCGGAAGTTGTGGCCCCCTGGGATGATAACCTGGCTTTCCGGAGTTATTATACAATTCTTCGTTATACAAAAGATCCTGTATTAAGGTCAATATTTCTTCGCAGCCTGGAGCGGACATTTGAAGTGAAGCGAATGGAACATATTGGCTGGTTCAATTTCTCCTACGGAGCTTTAACCGGAAATGATTGTGAAGCAGACCGGGCAGCAAAGTTTTTACGGGAATGGCATTTGGATTGTATTGAATACAATTACCGTAACTCTTTCAGAGACGATTTGTACCCGGAAAAAGGTTATGTACCCTACCAGGGAGGAACAAAAGCGATATCACCCAGGGAAACAAGCGTTAAAAGAGGAAGCCGTAGTTCTCTGGTGTATGACGGAGGAGCCAATGGAAAAAGGGTTATGGAACCTACTGGCTTCCTTCGCGATTACTGGATGGGAAGATATTATGAGATCATTGAAGCTCCAACTGTAACTGAAACTTATCTGATATCCGTTCCCAAAAACAAAGAAAATAACACTATTGGAGCAAAGCCTTACGATGGTCCGGGCCGGCCAAAAATGTATTAAAAATAAATAACAAATAAATACTTCGTAGATCAGGAATAATTAAATTTATAAATAAATGAAAGCAAGTATTCTGGATGGTTTAGGAAAAGGTGATATTGCAATGAATAACATTCATAAAATGATTATCCATGAACTCATGGAAATTGAATGGAAGGTTGAATCTTTTATTTTACACGATATGAAAATCACCCATTGCCTGGGTTGTTTTGAATGCTGGATGAAAACTCCCGGAATATGCCGGTTCGATGATGCCGGGCGAAAAATTGCCAAAAGCTTTATACAAAGTGATCTGGTTATTTTTCTAACGCCGGTTACTTTTGGCGGCTACTCTTCAGAGTTGAAAAAAGCGCTGGACCGGATTATATGTCTTGACCTTCCGTTTTTTAAAAGATATAACGGAGAAGTTCATCATAAAATGCGGTATAAAAAATATCCGGGTTTCATGGTGGCTGGTATTTTGCCGGAAGCAGATCCGGAAAGTGAACGAATATTCAAAACCCTGGTTGAACGGAACGCACTCAACTTTTTTCCTCCTGCTCATGTCAGTGGGTTCATATACAGATATCAAAGTCAGGAAGAAATCCAGAAAACGATCAACACACTTCTTGGCGTTACAGAAACAATCACATCAATAACAAACTAAGGCAATGAGAACAAAAAAGCAGGCACTACTCCTGGTCGGAAGCCCCGGAAAAGAGAACAGTACATCTGCATCACTGGGTACCTTCTTAATTGAAAAATTACAGGATCATGGATTTAAAACAGATGTTCTTTTCATCTATAAATCAATCAGGCAGGATGATAGCAAAAGAGCTTTACTGGGAAAGGTTCGTCAGGCGGATGTAGTTGTGATTGCATTTCCTCTGTATGTTGATTCCCTGCCCTATCTGGTTGTCAAATCACTGGAAATCATTGCAAAAGACAGAAAAGAGAAAATACCAAAAACGGAACAAAGTTTACTTTGCATCGTAAATAACGGGTTTCCAGAAGCAAGTCAGAATGATACTGCAATTGCCATATGCCACAGATTTGCCGCTGAAACTGGTTTTAAATGGGCCGGAGGTCTTGCTCTGGGAGGCGGAGGTGCTATAGGAGATAAACCATTATCCGGTATTAAATCCAGGGCAAGGAATGTCATAAAATCACTGGAAATTACTGCGAATTCCTTAAATTCCAGAGTACCTTTGCCTCAGGAAGCCATCACATTAATGGCAAGACCTATCGTTCCAAAGTGGCTTTACCTTTTAATTGCCACGATTGGCTGGAAGAAAACAGCGAAAAAATTTAACACACATAAAAATTTATATGACAGGCCATTTTTAAGTTAAATTAAAAAATAAGACTTGGATTTTCATTAAAATTTTAGTACTTTGGTATAATCATCAACACTCACCAATTATGGAAATCCATAAAATAAAATCAGGCATCACCAATTGCTACATAATAGGTGATAAAAGCAAGGTTCTTATTGATACCGGTATGCCAGGTGAATTTGATAAGTTTAAACAGAGCCTGAAGGATTTGGATATTGCTCCGGAACAAATTTCATACCTTATTATTACCCATGGCCATTGGGATAATATTGGGAATGCCAGTAAGATAAAAGACTTGACAGGTGCAAAGGTCTTGGCGCATAAAAACGACAGGGAACTAATTGAAGAAGGCAGAAAATTCATTCCTTCCGGCGTTACAAAATGGGGCAAAATCTTACGGCCCCTTTTAAATCTGATGATTAAAAAATTCTCCATGGAACCCACACAGGTGGATATTGAAATTAATGATGAGGATTTCTCCCTGGAAAAATTCGGGGTAAAAGGCAGGATTCTGTTTACTCCGGGCCATTCTCCCGGTTCTGTATCAGTTTTACTTGACACAGGAGAAGCTTTTGTGGGTGACATGGCCATGAATGCTCTTCCTTTGACCATCTGTCCGGAACTTCCTATTTTTGCAGAAGATTTGGCTGAAGTAAAAACCAGCTGGGAAAAACTGATAGCCAAAGGTGCCACAACCATCTATCCTGCCAATGGTGATGCTTTTTTGATCAGTAAAATATCTGATAAAATAGCTTAAATAATTTTAAACAACAATCTGAATTTGTTTACAAACAGACCTGATTCATGAGACCGGGATGACAAAGAATACAAAAAAAAAATACAAGAAAATCCTGATCTGGAACTTTTCAGGTACCGGTAATGCCCGTTTTTCAGCAAACTATATTGCTAAAACTGCACGAGAGGCCGGATATCATCAGGTTTCTGTATATAACATCGCAGATAAGCAACAGGATTATTCTGAAATTCAAAACAATTGTCTTATTGGCTTTTGTTTCCCGACGCATGGCTTTAACGCACCCCCAATTGTCCTGAAATTCATCTGGAATTTTCCAGGGAGAAAAGCAGATGTTTTCCTCCTGAACACCAGAGCAGGCATGAAATTCTTCAATATTCATACACCGGGTATCGGTGGCCTTGCTTTATGGTTACCGGCACTTATTCTTCTGATAAAAGGCTATAATCCCATTGGTTTCCGTCCCATTGATTTGCCCTCAAACTGGATATACCTGCACCCTGGACTGAACTCTAATGCCAAACAATTTATTCAAAACCGCAGCAGTATAACCTTGAGGAATTTTACGCATAAAATTTTAAAAGGAAAGTCCGTCTTGAACGGATGGCTCTGGTTTCCATTGGATATCATGCTGGTACCCATTTCCCTGGGATATTATTTATATGGCCGTTTTGTGCTTTCTAAAACATATTTTGCAAGCTATAAATGCACCAATTGCGGACTTTGCATTAGGAATTGTCCGGTCGGTGCTATAAAATATGTAAATAACCGGCCCTACTGGACTTTCAGCTGTGAAAGCTGTATGAGATGTATCAACCATTGCCCAGAGAGAGCCATCGAAACAGCTCACGGATACTCCTTTCTAATCTGGTGGTTGGCCTTTTCCATTGTTCCCATGTTCATTTTAAATGGATTGTTAAAGTATCGTATTATTAGTGCTGAATTATACCATGAACATTATAGTTTGCTGTTTAATATTATAACTTTCATTTTTGGATTCATCATTTTCTTTTTTGGTTATCTGATCCTTCATCAGCTTCTCCGGGTAAGGATACTAAACAAATTGATTACATTTACATCCTTTACCCGGTTTAAGTTCTGGAAAAGATATAAAAATGAATATCCGGTGTAAAAAGCTATAAATAACATTAAAGAAAAGAAAATAATGACTGTAATTGTTCATACCCCTACCTCAGATCTTAAAAGCAGTTTAGACTTTTATAAAAAACTGGATTTTTGTGTAATCTCTGAAAAAAAACCTTTGCTTGTCTCTGACGGGAAAGTGCAAATTGAAATTAATCCTGACAGGTTTGCCCGTGCAGGAATAACATTGTACAGAGAAGGCCTGAAAACCGGGCTGGATGACTTAAAGAAGATTTCAACCATTCTTGAAACACAGGATGGTTATTTGCTGAATGCTCCCAGTGGAACATGGGTCTATCTTAAGGAAACAAAAGATTCTAATGATTTCAATACAGTAGATGTATGCACCTCTGTATTAGGCAATTTTTCCGGAATAAGCATAGAAACCATTGCCTTTGATCAATCTGTGAGTTTTTGGGAAATTTTAGGTTTTCAGGTGATCATGGGTTCCAGACAGGAAAGCTGGATAAGCCTGAAAAACGAAAATGGGTTTATAATAAGTCTGATGAAAGCGCTTACCTGTCCACATTTATTCTTCAACCCCTCAATGACATATTTTAACGGTAAGAATAATCTGTCCGTAATTAAAAAGATAAGGGAGCTGGAAGTTCCCATAACAGAAGAGATTACACAGTTTAATCCAGATGGGATAGCGGATAATATTCTTATCAGAGATCCCGGCGGACTGGCTTTTTTTATTTTTAATGATGGATAAATTAAAGCACTTCTACCGCGCGAATCCCTTCGCGCGGTAATTTGCAAGTGTTACAACAGAAAAACATTTTCATTCCGGTGCTACATAGCCTTATTTTTCTGTCGGGCATTTCATTGCGCCGGGGTTTAGTATTGGATCATATAAACCCCGACTTGAAAGCCGGGGCTAAATTATTACACCCTTACAGGGCTGGGAGAAGAATTTTGACTAATCATATACGTAAATTTCCCCTCCTTTTTTCAAGGAGTGGTGTCATGACGGAGTACGTCATGACGAGGAGGTCCTGCCCGTGTGCAGGCTGGTTTTGGCTGCTGCCGCGCAAATACCTTCGCGTGGTAATTTTCTATATACCACATACTGAATTGTCCAGGGACGAATGCAAGTGTTCCAATAGAAAAATTTTTTCATTCCGGCGCTACATAGCATTGTTCTTTTTCCTGGCATTTCATTGCGCCGGGGTTATGTATTTGATTATGTAACCCCGACTTGAAAGTCGGGGCTATAATATTACGCCTTACAGGGCTGGGAGAAGAATTTTGGCGAATCATATACGTAAAATTCCCCTCCTTTTTTCAAGGAGGGGTGTTATGACGGAGTACGTCATGACGGGGAGGTACGGCCTGGGCAGTTGCCAGTTTCTTTAGCTACCGCGCGAATCCCTTCGCGTGGTAAAGCTCAACATAGGGTTTGCTGAAAAAGTTCAGAACATGCCATATACGAAGCTGCAAGGTAAAGCTGAGCCGTAGCAATGAAGTAGATGGTATGTTATGGGCTAACAATAGTAAAAAATGCAAGATTTTTAGTAAAAACCTATAATAAATCTGGCATTTGGAATGAAATACGCACTTTTATATAATTGATTATTGGAAGTTTAAGTGTTTTTCAGCAAACACTTCATACCACACGCTGGATTGTCCAGGGACGAATGCAGGTGTTACAGGGATGGTCCGGCCCAGGGAACAGACCACAAGTCAGGAGGTGACCCTGAATCACCTCCTGACTAAAAAACATGCCCGTTTCATACAATATTCCAATTATTTCATCATATATGGTTCTTATGAAAAGGTTTTTTGATTACTTTCGTTTCAAAACAGAAAAAGAAACCATTTCTATCGTTTTTCAACTAAAATACTTTCTACCAACATGAAAAAAAACCTATTTATCCTGCTGGCCGGAATATTCATTCTAATATCCTGCAATGAAAATGAAATTACCCTGAAACAGCCCGATGTAAAATTATGGTACACACAGCCTGCCACAAACTGGCTTGAAGCAATACCGGTGGGAAACGGACGCCTTGGAGCCATGGTATTCGGGGGTACTTACCGGGAAAGAATCCAGCTAAATGAAGAAAGTATCTGGGCAGGTCAACCCCTGAACAACAACAATCCGGAAGCACTGAAACACCTCGACAAATTACAACAACTATTGATTTCCGGAAAGGTGGAGGAAGCTTACAAACTGGTTGGAAAGTACTATATCGGTACGCCCCCCAGGGTTCGTTCCTATCAGCCTGCCGGAGATATTATAATCATTTCCGACAGCACAGGTCCCATTACAGGCTTTAAAAGAGAATTAATACTGGAGACTGGAATTGCCCGGACTACATACAAAATCGGGAATACAAAGTACATCAGGGAGGTTTTTGCCTCCGCCCCTGACAATATTATTGTGATTCATGTAAAAGCTGAAGGACCGGGAAAAATAGATTCTGAGATATTCCTTAGCCGTGAAAAAGATGCCACCGTTTCAGTTCAGGGAAACAACCAACTGGTAATGAAGGGGCAGATCATGGATGCACCTGACCCCCAATCAGGCCCGGGTGGAAAACATATGCGTTTTGCTGAAATTCTAAAAGTAAAAAACCCGAAAGGCACCGTTTCAGCTGGTGATACAAGCCTGACAATCAGGGATGCCAAAGAACTAACCCTCTGTTTCACAGCAATAACGGATTATGATTCAAAAACACTGGGTTTTAACAGAAATATTAATACTGAAAATGAATGCAGGAAGATACTTGAGCAGGTAGAAGGCAAAACATATGAAAAAATCCGGTCAGATCATATCAGAAACCATGCTGCTTTGTTCAACAGGGTAAGCCTGAAGCTTCCTGAAACAGAAATATCATTACTATCCACAGATCAGAGATTGGAAGCCATTAAACAGGGAAAGAGCGATCCTGCATTTGCAGCTCTCTATTTTCAGTATGGACGGTACCTGCTGATGGGAAGTTCCCGCTCTCCGGGAGTTTTACCGGCAAATCTGCAGGGTGTATGGAATGATAAGTTCAAAGCTCCATGGAATGCCGATTTTCATACCAATATCAACCTGCAAATGAATTATTGGCCTGCTGAGATTGGTAATCTTCCGGAATGTGTTACCCCCTTAAGTCATTTTATGCATCAACTCAGGGCTCCCGGAGCACGCACTGCAAGTGAAATGTACGGCGCAAGGGGATGGACTTTCCATCACCTGACTGATCCCTTTGGCAGAACAGGTGTAATGGATGGACCATGGGGCGCAACACCCATGGATGGACCCTGGATGACCTTCCCTCTCTGGAGACATTATGAATACACCCTGGATACAACTTACCTGAAGGAAACAGCCTACCCTTTGATGAAAGGAGCAGCTCAGTTTGTTATGGATTTCCTGATTGAAGATAAGGAAGGCCATCTGGTCACCGCTCCTTCCAGCTCACCGGAAAATGCATATTATATCCCGGGAACAGACAGGAAGTCGGTTTTGACCTATGCTTCAACCATGGATATTGAAATAATCACTGCATTGTTTCATAATACAATTAAAGCTACGGAAATTCTTCAAAGGGACCAGGAGTTAAAAGATAGTCTCACAAGCATTTTAAAGCAATTACCCCCCCTGAAGATTGGAAAAGACAGCACTCTGCAGGAATGGATAAAGGATTACCGGGAGGTTCAGCCGGGACACCGGCATATTTCTCATTTACTGGCTTTGTATCCATTAAATCAGATTAGTCCCGATAAACCGGAACTCTATGAAGCCGCAAGAAAAACCATTGAAAGGCGTCTGTCACATGGAGGCGGCCATACGGGCTGGAGCCGTGCCTGGATCGTTAATTTTTATGACCGGCTGCATATGCCGGAGGAAGCTCATAAACATTTGATGCTGCTTTTCAGGAAATCAACTCTTTCGAACCTTTTTGATACCCACCCGCCTTTCCAGATTGACGGGAATTTTGGCGGTGCCGCCGGAATTGCTGGAATGCTTTTGCAATCACAGGAGAATCAGATACGCATCCTCCCTGCCCTCCCTGCTGAATGGGATCATGGACAGGTGAAAGGCCTGAAGGCCCGCGGTAATTTCACCATGGATATTACATGGGAAAATCATCAGTTAAAAGAACTCAGGATAGAGTCTTTTGGAAATTTACCCTGTAAAATTATTTACGGAGATCACGAAGTTTCTTTTGATGCAAAAGAAAACGAATTATACGTTTTTAATGAAAATCTGAAATTGATAAATAAAAATTGATGTATTACCTATGAGAAATATACTATTTACCGCAATTATCTGGTTTATGACAATCCTTATTCAAGGATGTACACAAAAACCTCCGGAACAAAAACGCCCAAACATTCTATTTGCCATCAGTGATGATCAATCTTTTGAGCATACAAGTTTTAAGGGCTGTAAATTCATTCAAACTCCGGCCTTTGACAGAATAGCAAAGGAAGGCGTATATTTCTCCAACTGCATTGCCGGTTCTCCGGGTTGCGCACCATCCAGAAGCTCTATTGTAACAGGTCGTTATCACTGGCAAAATGAACAATCCGGACAGCATGCATCCTCCTGGATGAAAAAATACGTCCCGTTTATCGACCTTTTAAATAATAACGGGTACATTACAGGCCGTACAGGTAAAGGAGTAGGACCCTTCTATTATGCACGCAATGACCAGGATTCCTTGTGGCGGAAAACGAATGCCGGGGGAATTGAACACAGCAGAATTAACCTTAAAGATGAAACTGAAGATCAATATGCAAAAGGCATTTCCAAAAGAGATTATTTTGAGAATTTTAAATATTTCATGGAGAATGTCAGGGGAGATAAACCCTTTTTCTTCTGGTATGGTGCATATGAGCCCCATAGGGCATATGAAAAGGATTCCTGGAAGCGGATGAGTAAGAAGCTGAAAGATGTGAATGTACCCGGTTTTCTTCCGGATGATGTCTTGATCAGGGGCGACATCCTGGATTATGCCGTCGAAATAGAATGGTTCGATCTTCATCTTCAGCGGATGCTGGAATACCTGGAAGAGACAGGAGAACTTGATAATACCATTGTTATTGTAACCTCAGATAACGGAATGCCTTTCCCGCGAGCAAAAGCTAACTGTTTTGAGTATGGCGTCCATGTTCCCTTTGCAGTGCGGTTTCCAAAAAGTTTTCCGGGAGGAAGAATAGTGGATGATCCTGTTGGTTTTGCAGATATTGCACCTACTATTCTGGAAATAACCAAAACTTCTTCCAAAGGAATGTTGCCTGTTTCCGGAAAAAGCTTTTTAAATCTTCTGAAATCTAAAAAACATGGACATATTGATCCTTCACGCGAATTTTCACTGGCAGGAAGGGAGCGCCATTCTTCATCAAGATACCGGAATTGGGGGTATCCGCAAAGGGTGATCAGGAATGAGAACTACATTTATATATGGAATATAAAACCGGACCGCTGGCCGGCAGGTGCTCCCCAAAAGTATGACCCGAAAAACCCCGGCGTTTTGTTGCCCATGTATGGACTGGATAAAAACGGGAAATTCATTCCAGATGCGGCATTTACCGATATAGATGACTGTCCTTCCAAGACTTTTTTAATTGAAAATCATGGAAAAAGGGAAATCCATCCTTATTTTGATATGGCAGTTGAAAAAAGACCTGAATTTGAGCTTTATGAACTTATTAAAGATCCATATTGCCTTAATAATTTGGCTGGAAAGGAAAACTACAGGGAAATCGAAAGCAAAATGAAAAATGAATTAATGGAGGGACTGAAAAGCACAAAAGATCCTCGTGTAGTTGGGCCGGATAAGGAAATTTTCGATAGTTACAAAAGATATTCACGCATGAGGACTTTTCCTGAACCTGATGGATTAGAACAAAAATAAGACTTAAATATTATTTTATTTTTGACCTTTCCGGGTGTTATTCAGCAGACCCGAATTACCAGGCTCCGGCTCTCTCCTTTTCCACTTCTTCAATTGTTTTTGCAAGGGGTTTTCCTAGTAAGCGGGCACCCGTTTCCGTAATCAGGAAATCTTCCTCGTTCCTTAATCCTCCAAAATTCCGGTATTCCTCAATCTTTTCATAATTTAGAAAAGCTGCAAAACGATTTTCCGATTTCCACAAATCTATCAGCTGAGGAATAAAATAGATGCCGGGTTCAATGGTCAGGACAAAACCGGGTTCCAGTTTACGTCCAAGCCGAAGGGATTTCAGGCCAAACTGTGTGCTTTTTGCTTCATTATCATATCCAACATATTGTTCACCAAGGTTTTCCATATCATGCACATCCAGTCCCATCATATGTCCCAGACCGCAGGGAAAGAACATCGCATGAGCACCTTTCTCCACTGCTACATTTACATCCCCTTTTACAAAACCAAGCATTTTCATTCCCTGCATCATGGTACGGGCCGACTCAAAATATACCTCTTTGAACGGAATTCCGGGTTTTAACATGGAAATTGCTTTTTCATGGGCATCCAGGGCCACCTGATAGATTTCTTTTTGCCGGGTGGTAAAAGTTTTCCCTACGGGAAAGGTGCTGGACAAATCACCGGCATATCCCATTGGTGTTTCAGCCCCTGCATCGAGCAGTAGCATTTGGCCTTCTTTTATTCTGTTTCCATGATAATGGTTGTGCAGTGTTTGTCCGTTTATGGTGGCAATTACCGGAAATGAAATGGTTCCGTCGGTTGCCAGGGCAATGCGTTCCACTTCCGCTGCAATTTCTGCTTCCAGCATTCCGGGCCGGGTCATCCGCATGGCTGCAAGATGCATATCTACAGAAATATTTACTGCCTTTTCAATCTCTGCAATTTCCTCGTCCGATTTATAATTTCGTTGTTTTATAACCGCCATATCCAGCTTCAACGATGCTTTGTCTTCTGATTCACCCGGGGCAATCCTTAGCCATTCCATGAGATTAATTTTAGTTTCATCCCGGTACGGAGGAAGAAAATGAATGACTCTCCCTGCTTGCTGTGCATTCTTCAGATCATCAGCTAACTGGTTTAATTTTAACGAATTCTTAATACCTGAACTTTCTGCCCGGCTTCTTATCGTAGGCTGGTCGCCCATCCAAACAATATCATCAATGGTGTAATCATTACCGTACAGGGTTTCTTTCCCTGTTTCCGTATCCAGTAAAATAGCAAGGTCAGGGTGGCTGATACCGGAGAAATACAGAAATGTACTGTCCTGCCTGAAACGAAAAGTATTATCGGTATAATTCATCGGACTTTCTCCGTTTCCGTTAAGAAGGATTAATCCGTTTTCCACATCCTTCATCAGTTGTGCCCTTCTTTTAATATAGGTTTCTTTTGCAAACATAGTTTTGTTTTTTTCCGAAAGATAGGGAAATAATTAGAAATGAAATTATAAATTCATCTCCATACTTCTATGTCCATAAAATTAGAAAACAATCCATTATTTATATATTTTCATTTGAATTTATATCTTTAACAGCATTATTGGGTTGATTTCTCTTCGTAGTAGATGGATTGAAATGACAGGAAATTTAATTTCAGATAAAACAATTTATAACAGGTTCCAGGATGGTTAAATACATTGCATTTCTCAGAAGCATTAATGTTGGCGGGAAGAACATTATCCGGATGGAAGAACTCCGGAAGATTTTTGCATCACTGGGCTTCTCAGATGTAAAAACATATATTCAAAGCGGAAATATTATTTTTAAAGGCAGCGAAAAGAAAGTAAATGATATAAAGGAAAAAATTGAATCGGGTCTTGAGAGGCACTTCGGACATCATGTGGATGCCATGGTCAGAAAATTTGACGAATTACAAAATATGGTAAAAAAAAGTCCATTTAATAAGCTTATTGTAGACCAGGATACTAAATTTTACGTTTGTTTTTTCAGGGAGGAAACTGACAGGCTACCAGAATTGCCTCTGATAAAGCCCAAAGAAGGCCTGAATTTGATAAAATCAGGAAAAAAAGAAGCCTGGGTCATCAGTTACAGAACAGGAAAAATGTTTGGTTTCCCCAATAATTTTATTGAAAAGGAATTTGGAGTGGTTTCCACTGCCAGGAACTGGAATACAATTGTTAAAATGGTTAACAGAGAATCAGATAATAGATAACAATTTACTGATAACAGGAACCAAAAACCAAGAATCAAATATCAGGAGAAGTCAGAAAGAACAGAAGGCAGAAGGCAGAAGTAAAAGGTAAGAAGGAAGGAAAATAGCAATTTGAAAATTTGATGATTTGATAATTTGAAAATGAGGTGGTAATTATACTGAATAAATTGTCCGCTGGCTGAGCTTGTCGAAGTCAGAAAGGCGGAAAGAACAGAAGTTACATTTTCATTTTAAGTATTTTAAATTTTAGGCACTTTAGGCATTATCAATGGTCATAACAAAAATATTAAATAATGAATGTTAAATGAAAAATGAAAAAGTTAATTACTCCATAGGTGTAAAATATTTGTAGTCTACCCAACCATAAATTGTAAAAAAGTGCCGTAGGTACGGCATGATCATAGAAGAAAATAAAAGGATGATTGTAAAGGCAAAACGTTGATCGATGAGTGATAAAGGATGAATTAAATTCAATTAACAAGAAACAAGAGACAAATTGGGATCCGAAGGTGCAGGGTACCGTAATATTATTTTATTACGAATGATCAAAGAAAAAATATTGAATTTCGAACACCGAATGATGAAGGAAGGGTAGAACAAAAGGCAGAAGGAAGAGTCAGGGAGTTCATTCCTTAATCATTATCAATAAATAAAACCAATTAAACATTAATTCATTTTGGCATTTAAGCATTCACTCATTTAAGCATAAAAGCATTTATTCACTTAAGCATTAGAAATGAAAATCATTAAAAAAAATCTGTTTTTTCTCATATCAGTCCTGATTATTAGCATTTCCCCCGGATACAGTCAGGCACAAACCAAAAACGACAGTACAATGAGTAAATCAAACGAAGAATGGAAACAATTGCTTACTCCCATGCAGTTTCATATTTTAAGGGAGAAAGGAACCGAACGTCCTTTTACAGGTGAATATGAAAACCTTTTCGAAAAAGGAAAATATTATTGTGCAGCATGTAATAATTTCCTATTCGACTCAGATAAGAAGTACCATTCCGGTTGTGGATGGCCAAGTTTCAGTGATGTTACCAGGAAAAATATCATTCTGAAAGAAGATAACAGTCTTGGGATGCACCGTACAGAGGTTCTTTGTGCAAAATGCGAAGGGCATCTGGGACATGTTTTCAATGATGGACCTCCCCCAACCCATCTGAGATATTGTATAAATTCCGCTTCCCTGAAATTTGTACCGGATAAGGAAGAATGAGGTAATGAGATAATGATTTAATTGGAAGCTGGTTTGAAACGGCTATTCAAATATAAAAAACTCAATTTTTGATCATTGTTATTTTACTCAGGCCAGGAAGTAAACCGAGTGTTTCAGTTGTGGGTTTCACCGGAAGATCATCCTGCAATACTTCCCATTTCCTATACTTGACCGGAATCACAAATTTACCCGACATGTTTGATGGAAGCTGAATGATGTATTCCTCCTGATCATTCAAAGCTTTATATTTTGCATAAACAGCTCCCCGGATTGTCGGAACCTTGATTTTTGATTGGTTTAACCTGCCTAATTGTGGTTTGATAATTACCTGCGAGAAACCGGGTTTAAGCGGACGAATGCCCCAGAGTCCCCTGGGAATGATATTTGCAGGAGCTGCTCCCCATGCATGATTCCAGTCTGCATTTGGTTTGTATTTCATATCCCAGGCCTCCATCGTAATAGTTAAGCCGGACCGGATCATATTATACCAGCTTCTGTCATTGGTGGAAGTCAGAAGCTCCAGGGCATAAGCTTCTTCTCCTGCATAATAAAGTCCTTCCAGAAGATACTGGGCCCCGTAAACACTACATGCCATTCCCCTGGTTTTAATAAAGGTCACGACTGTAGAAATATATTTTTCGGGAACCAGGCCAAATGCCAGAGGCATCATATTTCCATGCAAAGACGAATGATCCGAGTTTTCCCCATCCACATAAATTCCACTGTTTTTGTTAAGAAGTTTCGCATTGATGGAGGTTTTTACCTGCCTGGCTTTCTGCTGATAAAAAAGGGAATCCTGCTTTTTTTTAAGAAAACCGGCAATTTCTGCCATTTGCAGCAGGTTTTTGTAATGGAATGCATTCACAACCGTATTGATTTCTGTCATATCATAACCGTCTCTTTCTCCTTCAGGTGTGGCCAGCTTCCATCCTGTATCTTTTTGTGCCGGAGGCCAGTCCACCAGGTCATTCATTCGGGCTTCCGAATTTGAGAAACCCAGTTTCTTCATCAATTCCCTGCTCACATTTCTTGAAGAAATCAACCCATCAGACCGGGCAAGTCCGGTTAAAGTTTTATATTTCAAATTCTCATAATAGTTCTTTAAAGATTCAGTGTTTCCCGTATAAATAAAATCGTTATAAAACATGGGAACGGTATGAAGAATCCATTCAGTGGGCCAGGTAGGATGTGTCATAAAATATTCATTGGTTCTTCGTGCCATCGAATATTCCCGGTCCACACAATAATGGCCCAGCTGATTTATATACGCATCCCCTTCGTAGGGAATCCGTTCGCGGTCCCCATCTACATAAAGTCCTGCAAAAGAGGTAGCTTTTATGCTGTATTTACAAAGATCCCATATTTTATTAAGCAGGGTATCTGACGAAGTAAAGAAGGCAGCATCATCGTCAAAATAGTGGAAATATGCATTCTGCCAGATATCAACCAATTTTCTGTCGGGGTTTATTCCTTCAATTTCACAATAGCGAAAAGGCATAACAATTCCCATAGTATCCGGAAGCAGGACTGCAGCACCACTTGTATTCCTTTTATTCCTTTTCGGGAAAACAATATATTGCTGTTTTCCTTTCTTAACACGCAGGATAATTTTCTGATAACGAAGGGAACCTGGTGGTGAAGTATCAATGTGATGCATTGCAGAAAGCTTTTCACCCAGATGTATAATAAGTGTGTCATCTGATTCTGAAGTTAATACCAGGCTCAACTGACCAAAAGCATCTTTACCGAAATCAATAAAATAACTCCCTGAACCTGTTTTGATTATCGTTTCCGGTTTTATCCTGATTCTCTGTGTATTGTTTGAAGTCGTCTGATACCCCCGGATCATTCCTGTCCGAAAAGCCTGAATATCTGAATATGGAGAAGGCTCAGGATCATCTTCCCCCCAAACCCTCACCATCCAGTAATAGGAAGTAGTGTCATCAAGTGTTGCTGGTCCGTTGTGTTCAATTTCAACAGAATTTTTATCAATTACCCTTCCACTATTCCAGACATCCGCATCCTGCTTTTCAAGCTTTTCAATAGAAGTGGCAACCAATATCTGAAAAGCGGATTGCTTTTTTATATTTTCAGGAACTATCCAGGTATATTCCGGCCTGTTATCCAATATGGAAACTTTTTCAGGCTCCCGTATAAATTCAACCATTAATCCTGTGGGCTTTGGTTTATCTGGTTTGCCCTGCAGAAGAAAAAACAGTGAAAAAAAGACAAGTATTTCAGGATATTTATAAAATCTCATAATTTATTTTCATTAAAGGAAATTTATACAGAAACATATTTTCTTCCGTTTGGTATTAAGTCATATTTAATCTGTAATTAAGAAATGTCTAAAATACTTAGAATGCCTAAATTGCCTAAAATTAATACTGTAATATGTAAATCTTTTATTTTTATTTTGGAATTTTAAATTTTAGTTCATTTTGAATTAGGAAATGCCTAAAATACTTAGAATGCCTAAAATGCCTAAAATGCCTAAAATTAATACTGTAATTCGATCCGTCAGTTTCTGCTCTAATTCTAAGATTTCTCAGTCATACTTCCTTCGAAATGAAAAAATAGTAAGGCCATAATATACTAAGTTCCCGAGGATAATATCCAGTTCACCAAACCCTTTTTCTCAATGATTTCCATCAACTTATCCGGAAGGGCAGCAAATTTATAAGCCTTCCCGTTTCTGCTTAATAAACCTTTCTTCAATACTACTTCTACCCTATCGCCTGTCTGGTAATCGTTCACAAAATCCGGTTGAACAATCAAAACCAGACCCTGATTCACTGCAGAACGGTAAAAAATACGGTTTACAGACTTTACGATCACTGCTTTTACCCCGGCATAAGCCAGTCCTACAGAAGGATGCTCGCGGGAACTTCCACAACCGAAATTCTCTCCTGCAATAACTACATCGCCTTCTGCCAGATTTTTCGAAAATTTCTCATCGAATCCTGCAAATAAATGAGGCAGAATGGTTTCCGGTTCCGAGCTGAGCACTTTATAGGTAAGATTGCCGGCAAACATCTGATCTGTATTCAGGTTGTCAATATCGCTGTAATTCCATATTTTTCCGGTTTTCCGGTTTTCTCCGGCAGGAATAACCACTGTAGCACCCTGTTCAATATCATACGGATATTTATCTTTATGCTTCCCGCCTCTGGGATCGGTAATTACACCGGTAATGGCCGAAATGGCAACGGTTGCCGGTGAGGCAAGAAAAACTGAAGCATTCAGATTCCCCATCCGTCCTTTAAAATTCCTGTTTGATGTGGAAATTACATTATATCCGTCTGCAGGAATTCCCTGTCCTGTTCCCAGACAGGGTCCACAGGAAGGACTTAATACATTCGCTCCGGCTTCCAGCAATGTCTGAATGACACCCTCTTCCATGGCCTGCATGTATATCTTTTTGGAAGCTGGAGTAACCAGTAATTGGAATCCCTCTATTACCTGTTTTCCTTTTAGAATTCCGGCGGCTTCCTGCAGGTCTTCCAGCCGGCCATTGGTACAGGTACCTATCAGACCCTGATTTAAAGGAGTGCCCTCCACATCTGACAAGGCCTTTACATTATCCACATGATGAGGAGCTGCCACCAAAGGAAACACTTCGTTAAGATCAATGGAAATCTCTTTCACATATGTGGCTCCTTCATCTGCCCATACACCTTCCGGTTTCTGTTGGCCATAAAAATCAGCCAAAACTTCATCCGGTGGGAAAACCGCATTTTTTGCACCCATCTCCGAAGCCAGGTTTGCCAGTGTCATTCGTTGTGAAATACTCAGGGTCTTTACACCCTCCCCATGATATTCAATTGACATGTAATTGGCACCGGCAGAACCAATCATTCCGATTATCCATAAAGAAAGGTCTTTGGCATAAACACCCACATTCAGTTTTCCGGTCAGATTGATCTTTAAAGTTTCCGGAACCCTGAACCAGGTCTCTCCTCTTTTCCAGATGCCTGCAGTTTCCGTACGGTCAATTCCTGCGGCAAAAGCATTAAAAGCACCCGCTGTACAGGTGTGGCTGTCACTTCCAACAATCAACATTTTCGGACGTGCATGGTAAGACATGATCTGATGACAGATGCCCTTTCCAGCATCATAAAATAGCTGAATACCTTTTTCCTTTACCAGATCGCGGATGGCCTGGTATTGTGTTGCAAGCTTTGCAGTAGTTGGAGGTGCATTATGATCGAGAACAATCAGCAGACGTTCCGGATTTTTAATCTGCTCCCCTCCCATCTTTTCAAATGTTTTATAAATGCTTGCGCTGTTATCATGACTCAAAATAATATCCGGCTGACGGAAAACAATGCTGCCTGCCGGAGCATTAAATATTTTCTCTGCGAAGGTTTTTTTATTCATTTGATTATGGTTAATATTAAATGCCTAAAATACTTAGAATGCCTAAAATTATAAAATTGGTACCGTAAAATAGAAAACTCTTATATTTCATTTTGGAATTTTGAATTTTAGTTCATTTTGAATTAAGAAATGCCTAAAATACTTAGAATGCCTAGAATGCCTAAAATTATAAAATTGGTACCGTAAAATAGAAAACTCTTATATTTCATTTTGGAATTTTGAATTTTAGTCATTTAAAATTTCTTCCTAAAACAATCCCCCGTTTTGATAAATTTCCAGTTGGATCTCGGAAAACGGAACAATCTTTTCATGCTTTCCGTTTTCCAGATTGGTAATCTGGCCTTTTACCAGATCCACCTGAATCCTATGTCCTGTTTTTAGGTCCAGGGATTCCAGATTACTATACCGGAGGATCGGGAAAGCTGCATTTATGGCATTCCTTTCATAAATAGCACCAAAAGATTCTGCCAGTACTGCCTGAATTCCCAAGGATTTAAAACAGTCCACTGCCTGTTGCCGGGAACTGCCACTTCCAAAATTCTTTCCCGTTAGAACCATATCACCCTTTTGGGCTTTTTGGGCAAAATCAGTAAAACCCTCCAGGTTGTCAAAAGTATATTTTCCCATCTCTTTCGGATCAACAATTGACAGATAACGATTATGATAGATCATGTCCGTATCAATGTCATCTTTATCAATAACCCAAACCCTGCCCTCCAAAATATGTGGTTTGTTTTCTTGTTGCGAAGATGTATGTTTTGATTTAATTGCATCCCTGTGCGCACCATCGGAATAATGAAAAACTTCCGGTTTATCGGGGATATGTTCTTTATCTGTAATATACCCTGCAAGAGCTGATGCGGCCACAGTTGCAGGGGATGCCAGATAGACTTCTCCCTTCCCCTGTTTACCCGGGAAGTTCCGGTTTCCCGTGCTAACCGTAATCTCCCCCGGGCCGTTCTGTCCGACCTGGCCTGCAGCACAACCGGCGCAACCAGCATTTGAAACCAGTGCCCCTGCATCCTTAAAAATTTTTATCAGTCCCTCATCAAGGCATTTCATCCAGACCTGGTCAGTAGTAGGAACAATTTTCAGTACCACTCCCGGTGCGACTTTTTTGCCTTTTAGAATGGAAGCCACTTCCCTCATATCTTCTATTCTGCCATTGGTACAACTTCCAACGAAAGCCGAATCTATCTTCACTTTTTTCAACTGACCTACTCCAATCGTATCATGTGGTTTCCCCGGACGTGAAACCATCTGCTTAAATGAAGATGCATCCAGTTCTTTCTCAAACGTATAAGTAGCATCATCATCGGCTTTTACCACTTTAAAAGAATGCTTTGCTCTTGCTTTACAATACGCTTCAATTTCATCATCCGGTGTGAATAAAATTGCAATTGCTCCCATTTCGGTAGCCATAGAAGAAATGGTGATACGATCGCTTAAAGTCAGATTTTCTATCTCTTCACCGTAAATTTCCACCGCATAACCGAGAAGTGTGTTTGCACCAAAAACAGAAAGTAGGTTCAGAGCAATATCTTTTGCCTCAATATCACCTGGGAATTTTCCTTTCAGAACTATTTTCACGGTTGAAGGAACTTTAAACCACACCGATCCCTTACTCCAGGCCACGGCAATATCCCGGTCGCCCATACCCTGTCCAAAAGCACCTACGGCACCAATAATGTTGGCATGTGAATCGGTTGATACGGCCGTTGCTCCCGGGTAAACCAGACCTTCCTCCATCAGGAGGTGTGTACCGATTCCGGAGTTGATATCGTAAACTTTTAAATCATGTTCCCGGGCAAATATCCGGCAAAATTGCTGATTTCCGGCATACTTCTGGTCCGATCCGGTTGGATTTGTATCAAAAGTAAAAAAAGTTTTATCCGGATCATGGATACTGAGATCGTGTTCCCTTATATTTTTAACCACATTGGGCCCCCCAAAATCACGTGCAACCCTTGCATCTATTTCCACATCCACAATTTCTCCGGGATAAACTTCCCGTTTCCCCGAATGCTGAGCTAGTATTTTTTCTATTATGGTTTTTCCCATTATTTATTTATATGAAAATTTATAAATCTTACCGGCATCCCAAACTTAATGTTCAGAACGTCCGGCAAAGATTATAAAAAAACTTTAATGACTAAGATATTAAGTGAGATTTTCAATGATCACGGCTGAAGCGCCACCTCCACCATTACACAGAGTTGCGAGTCCGTATTTTGCATTATTCTGCTTCAACACATTCAAGAGTGTAACCATGATCCTGTTTCCTGATGCGCCAATGGGGTGGCCAAGCGATACTCCGCCGCCATTTACATTCACCTTTTCCGGATCAATTTTCAGTTCTCTCATGGCTGCAATCACCACTACTGCAAAAGCCTCATTGATTTCAAAATAATTTATAGCACTCAAAGAAAGATTTGCTTTTTTAAGCACCTTTTCAATGGCTTTCACGGGGGTTGTGGTAAACCATTCAGGGGCCTGAGCGGCATCTGCATAGCTCACGATCCTTGCAAGAGGCTTCACACCCAGTTCTTCTGCCTTTTTACCACTCATCAGCACCATGGCAGAGGCTCCATCGTTTATGGTAGAGGCATTGGCAGCAGTTACGGTACCGTCTTTCTGAAATACAGGCCTCAAAACCGGAATCTTATCAAAATTTGTCCTTGTATATTCTTCATCCCTATCCACGATAATCGGATCTCCTCTTCTTTGCGGTATTTCCACTGGGACAATTTCTTCTTTAAACAATCCATTCTCAGTAGATGCTCCGGATTTTTTATAGGACCGGACGGTAAATTCATCCTGTTCTTCCCTGGATATTTTCATATCGGCGGCACATATCTCTGCGGCATTTCCCATGTGAAAATCATTATACACATCCCAAAGACCATCTTTTATCATACCATCTACTATTTTTCCGTGCCCCAGTTTATTCCCTGTCCGGTACTTTTCAACATAAAAAGGTGCATTTGACATGCTTTCCATGCCACCGGCAACGACAATTTCATTATCGCCCGTTTTTATGGTCTGGGACCCGATAATAACTGTTTTCATTCCGGAAGCACAAACCTTATTTACAGTGGTACATGGAACCGAATCAGGAATACCTGCCTTAATGGCTGCCTGCCTGGCTGGAGCCTGACCCACATTTGCCGTTAGCACATTCCCCATATACACTTCGTCTACATCCTCAGGATGAATACCAGCTTTCTCAACAGCCGATTTTATTACCCTGGCACCCAGTTCTGGTGCTTTTAATCCGGAAAGGCTGCCTAAAAAACTACCAATAGGTGTACGGACAGCCGAAACAATGTAAATGTCATCTTTATTCATATCTTATAATTTTAGTTAGATTACGAATTTATAAAAATGATTTCACAAACTTGCCTGAATTGAAAAGTTTATTTAAGAAAAATCAATAAGATTTAAACCTTGATATGCATAATTTAAGAAAGCATTAAAGTTTCAGACAATTATGTTATTTTTGCATTTCAGAAAACGATAAGAATGAAGTTATCCGGCAATAAACCCAGGGAAGGTAATTTTATCATTCAATACAGATGGTGGATTATCTCCTCAACTATACTTATTACATTGGTTTTTGCATTCCTCCTCCCCAGGGCTGAAATGGATCCTGATGTGGATCACTATATTCCACAAAGTATGACTTCACGGATAAATACACAGAAGATTGAAGAGATTTTCGGTGGGGATGAAATACTGATGGTTATTCTGGAGACAGATGACATTTTAAATAAGAAAACACTGGAAAGGATTCAAACAATAACGGAAGAATTTGAAAGTCTTTCCGGTGTTAAAAAAGTCATCTCCCTCACGAATTCGAAGGATCTGAAAGGAGAAGACGGAATGATGATCGTTGATCCTGCCGTTCCCGAAATCCCTGAAACTTCAGAAGGATGGTCTTCTTTACGGAAGGAGATAAAAAAGAACAAACTTGCAATGAATGTTGTGGTTTCTAAGGATTTTACCCTGTCGTCCATTGTTCTTATTCTGGATAAGGATATCAATAAGAATGAAATTGTGCAGAATGTGAACAGGGTCCTGGTGGATAATCCCGGAGGTGAAAAAGTATTGTTGGGAGGGATGCCCTATATTGCCGCTGTTGTATCCAAAGCGATGAGTCATGATATACTGGTACTTATGCCACTTGGGCTGGTTATTATGCTGGTGATGCTCTATTTCTTTTTCAAACAAAAAAGAGGAGTAATACTTCCTTTCTCTGTAGTAGTTATGTCCATCATCATTGCTATGGGAATGTTTCCACTTTTTGGATGGAAAATCTCTATAATTTCGGTTTTACTTCCTGTAATCTTAATTGCGGTAGCAAATGATTACGGTATTCACCTTGTGGCCAATTACCAGGAACTGGCCAAGTTTGAAGGCATTAAAGCCAATCCGCTGAAGTTGTCCATCAGGATCTATCAAAATTTGAAAAGACCGGTTTTTATTACCGGGTTAACCACCATAGCCGGTCTTTTAAGTTTGCTGTCACACCGTATGATACCTGCCCGTCAACTTGGTATATTAGCTGCCATAGGCGTTGCAGTGGCCCTTATTATGAGTTTACTGTTTATTCCGGCTATACTAAGTTTTATGAAAAAACCTCTCACAGGGAGAAAGCTGAATACGGTTAAAAAAGATGTAGTAGATATCTTTTTGTCGTGGCTGGGCCGGTTGATCGCACGTTTTCCCGGAAAGGTTTTGATTTTTTCTCTTTCAATCACTGTTATATCAGGTATTGGTATTATTTTTCTCAGGGTTGACTCAAATGTGGTAAATTTCTTTCCTAAAAATCACCCCATACAAGTAGGTTCAAGAATTATTGATGAAAATTTTGGAGGAATACAAACCCTCTCACTATTGGTTGAAGGAGATTTAAAAGATCCTGACCTGTTGAAAAGAATGAACAGTTATGAAGAAAAAATAAGCAGGGTCCCCGGAGTTGGAAGTGTAACCTCTCTCAGCGATGTTATTAAGGAGATCAGTAAAGTTTTAAATGATAAAGGAACCCCTGAATATGATAAAATACCGGCCAAGAGGGAGTTTGTTGCGCAGTATCTTGGTTTGTACGCCATGAACGGTGATGAATCGGATTTTGAACAGTTGGTGGATTATGATTACCATTACGGTCGCATTATAATTACTTTAAACAATATTGACAATCAATCTGTTAAAAGAGTAATTGAAAATACAGAGAAAATCACCAAAGGGGACCCAAACATAAAAATTTTAGGAGGAAGCGCCTACATTAATCTTGAGATGGCTGATCTGGTTGTGAAAGGACAATTATACTCGCTTTTACTGGCGATTATAATTATAGGCGGATTGGTAAGCCTTATTTTCAGTTCGCCTACAGCTGGTTTTATAACCATGATACCCATTACAATGGCGGTTCTTTTTCTTTTCGGGATAATGGGATTCTTTGGGATCAGGCTGGATATTGCCACTGCTATGCTGTCTTCCATGATGATTGGTATCGGAGTGGATTATACCATACATTTTTTGTGGCGTTACAAGGTGGAAAGAGCCGGCAGGCTTAATCCGGGAGAAGCCGTACGTAAAACACTGGAGACTACGGGAAGAGGAATCCTGTTTAACGCACTTTCCGTAATCATTGGTTTTTCGGTGCTGATATTTTCAAGTTTTCCACCTATCCGGTTTTTTGGTTTTCTGATTCTTTTATCTATCATTGCATGTTTATCCGGAGCGTTTCTGGTAATTACAGGAATACTAATCATCTGGAAGCCGGCTTTTATGGAACCCAAAGCTGATATTCCACTTAAATAGTAGTTGCAAACATTGCTTTTAAATTATGAGAAAATATAGCCAGACATTTATTTTGTTATTATTCATTGTCTTGCTGCCTGTTAAAATGGCTGCTCAAAAAGAAATCTTTGCAAAGGAGATCATGGCGAAAAGCCTTGAAACAGGAAAATTTGCAGAACTTGATATGATTTCTGTTTTCAAGACACTGGATAAAAAGGGACACGAGAAAACGGGAAAAGTCAGAATTCTTTCCAAATCACCGGCAAAGGAAAAACTGGATAAAAGAAGGATCAGCATCGTTGAACCCGATGAAATGAAAGGAACGCATATCCTTATTTATGACTACACTGACAAACCCGATGAGATGTGGGTGTATATGCCTGCATTGAAAGAACCCAGAAAGATTGTAAGCAACAAAATGACAAAAAGCTTTATGGGTTCAGAGTTCACCCTAGGTGATATGAGTGTTCCCCGGGTTAGCGACTTCAATTTCAAGTTATTAAAATCAGACAAGGTAGATGGTGCAGATTGTTGGGTAATTGAATGTATCCCGGTAAATAAAACCGTACAAAACAGGATTAATTACAGCAAAGAAATATTGTATATTGACAAATCTCATTACATCACCAGAAAAGGTGAGTTTTTTGATAAAAAAGGCAAGTTGGTTAAAAAGCTGAGTGTTTCGGATATTAAAAAAATTGATCCTTCAACCAATGCATGGATGGCCTTACATATGGCCATAGAAAATGTTCAGACAGGCCGGAAGTCTGAAATAAAAATGGAAGATATAAATGTCCACCCTAAACTTAAGGATGATTTATTTACCGTTGAATCGCTTCAGAAGGTCGAAGAATAAAGTTGAATCATTTGATTGGGCTATTGAAGTGCTTTGATCTTATCTTATCTTATCTTATAATTATCCGGATAGACGCTTACCTGATTTATTACCAGATTGTTTCCCCCGTTTTTCAGGACTTATCAGTCCGAAGCTTTGAAAATACCCGGCAAAAAAGTGAGAAAAAACTATCCTTTACAATTCGAATGAAAGAATATTTTGCCTACTTTTGCATTCAACTAAACCGAAACTCTGTATAATATACCTTGAATAAGCCATTCGTTTCCAATGGCTGAATCCGGCTTTGGTCTTGTTTTATTATTGGATTTAAGGAAAACCTTTGACCCGGTATTAACCCTGGATTAGAAAAACCAATACTGGGCCGGTTACAGAAAAGTGTTTGTATAAATTGACCTGATGATGTATGAAAATAAAAATAATTCTGATCAGCTTTCTGTTTACATGTAATCTGTTTGCACAGAAAGAACATGTGAAAGTTTTTCCGTTCAAATCGGCAGTTATCGAATATAAATATGAAGCTGCGCTGGGTGGTACACACATTAAATATATTGATGACTATGGTTACAAACAAGCCGATTATATCAAAAAGGAAATCCACTTTGGAGATGAAACAGAAAAGAAATACGAAACCATAATTCTGATTGGGGAAAAAGCATATACCATAGATTTTCAGGACTCCACGCTTGCTGTTGGAAGAAATGCAAGTTACGGATACTACATTCAGTATCAAGACCATACATGTACAGAAGTTTCAGAAGCACTGTTTACTTCAACAGAAGGCTGGAAATTTGAGGGTAAAACGGTATTCCTGGATAAGGAATGTAAAATCTGGAGGGCCGGTAATAATACACAGTTAACCTGGAAGGGTGTTCTGTTAAAAAGTGAGATCAATTTTATGATAATGATGGTTGAAAAAGCCATAAATATTAAAACTGATATTGATATTCCTGCAAACAAATTCGAAATACCCCAGGGTTTTAAGTACATATCTTCTGATGTGTACCAGGGATTTTCAGGTTTGAAACTGAATTTTGACAAAACCACATCAAATTCTGAACCAAATCGTAATGGTCTTACAGTTACTTTTAATTCAGCTGATCTGGAAGCTTGCGATAATTTCACATATTTTTCTGAGAATGGAGAGAGAATCCTAATCAAAGGTGTAAACGATTATAATAAGATTGATCCCTTGATCATTAACTCTCAGAAAGAAGCCTTATCATCTGAAGAAGTCGCATTACTCCCTGCTGGAACCCTGATATTCAAAACAGCAGTTGGCTATCCGGGAAAAATGCAGATTAAAGATATTAACAAAGACGGTTTCGAATACAGGTATGTGGTATTTAATCATGAAGGAACAATCAGGTCCTTTTCAGACGGTACCCAAAACGGGCTTTCTGAAGATTTTGACATAAGACCTGACAAGGATAATTATAAATTAATAATAAAACCCAAAGACAAGGCTGAAGCTTTTGTTTTGGGCTGGTAACAAACAAAATAAAACTATTAAACATGAAAAAAACAAAATCATTATTATTTGCTTTATTAATCGTCAATGTTGGTTTAAGTGCAAAGGATATATCAATAACCGGGGAATGGCTTCTGACAAAAGTCGAAATGGGAGACAAAACAGAAGAAGTTTATCAGGTAGTTAAATTTAAGGATGATGGTTATGCCGAGATGCAGGGTAGCGTATTTGGATCATATAATTACGATGCAAAGGCAAAAACTCTTACAATTGAGTCTGAAATGATAAAAGAGTTCGCGGGAAAATGGAAAGTTTTAAAAAGTAAAAAAAAGGAAATGATTCTTGAATCAGAGAAAAGCAGGATCTATTTTGTAGAATATGATCAGGAAAAAATAAATCTTGACAATGAAAAGTCTGGATTTTTGGGTGTATGGAAAATGAATTATGATGATGCCGACAATTATTTTAGTTTCAATAGTCCTGATAAATTGAAGATAATTACAGTTACTCCCGGAAGTTACAGTACAGGCAGTGGCACCTGGATGTATGACTCAAATGACCAGACTCTTCTTATGGTGATTCGTGGTCCGCTAAAAGGCCGTAATAAAGTGAAAAATATTACGGAATCAGCTTTTGTTCTGGAAAAAAACGGACAAGAATACAGTGCGCTCAAAATTGACCAAAATGCGAAAAACAGGGAAAAACCGGATTTTACTCCGGATGATATTTATGAAACCATGGATAAAAATGAACCGAATACCTTAATTGAGAATGTCAAGTTCTCATGGAACAATCCCGACGCAAAGATTTCATATTTGAAAAATGTCAAGGCATTGCATTACATCCATTCTTCCTTACTAAAAGGACTTGATAGTTTTATAGATGAAGAAGTTACGGCAAATGTTTCTTTTGATGAAGATAACTATCAAATAAATATGGATGAAGTATTTGATGGTATTTCTGAAGCGGAAAGTGAACCGGACAATGTATTTTTTCCGGTAAAATTCCTGAATGACTATCGTGTAACAGGAGAAAAAGAGATTACGGTACCGGCAGGAACTTTTAAATGTGTTGTAATTGAAGCCGTGGATAGTTTTGATGCCCGGTACAGGTTATATATGATAAAAAACCGGCCCGGGGTTTATGCAAAGATTATTCTATCAAAAGATGATTTTGGTGAAGAAGTATTCGACAAGTATGAATTGTCAGAAATTGACGGGGATTTCAAGGACCAAAACAATAAGGAAGCTCATTAAAACAAAAACACAAAAAGTAATCAATAACGAAACTACTGTTAAGTCAATTATATTATGACGTTACTATTTGAAGGAAGTATGACTGAGAAATCTTTGAATTAAAGGAGATTTCTCTCCATCGTTCCTCAGGTTCGAAATGACAGATTAAATTTGACTTGACACTACCATACTTGAGTTTATCAATAACGGTCGTTTATCAATAAACCAAACACCGGAGGGGAATTCTTTCATTGGAGCTACAATAAGGAATAGAATACAATTACCATGGTTTTTGGAGAGAAAGTTCAGGAAATGAAAATCATTAAAGTAAAGGACAAGGAAATGGAATTGCAAAATGATAAGATGAGCTATTATTTTGAAAATATCCCTGAACTTCAGGCTCTTATTTCTAATATTTGTGTATTATTCTGCAAGAAATTACAAAATACAAATGATAAAAAACAAATAAATCCCAATGGGAACATTCAAAATTCAAAACAGATTTCGTATTTATTATTTTAAAATTTGAGATTTATTTGAATTTTGATTTTTGCAAATTGTTTTTTCTGTTTTATCCTGGTTAGGTAAATCCGGTTTTTTTTCTTAACTTATCAGCGCTTAAGGCTCAAAGGTATATTTCAATTTATCTAATAAAGAAGCTATGGAACAAGAAGACTTTTTCAAAAAGATCATTTCAAACCCGCTTGCACAAACTTTTTTGATTTATGTCAGTGGTGGCTGGGCTGTACTGGAAATGGCAGATTATTTCATCAGCAATTACAACCTGAATGACAGGATCAGAGATGTGATTTTGGTTATTCTTCTAATAGGTTTTCCTGTTGCCATTTTTTTTACATGGCTTTTCAGCAAGGAAAAGAAAGAGAATACAATTCGTAATGTTTGGAAAATCAGATTGAAGAAACCCTGGTTTTCCATTCCGGGTACATTCGTACTGATTTTGCTTTTATTTTTTACCTCACGGTTTGTGTATCTGAACGAGACCAGTCTGTCCAAAGCAAGAGAAACAAGTAGCCTGAATTCCAGGAATATGGCAGAAGTTTCCCTGGCGGTATTGCCCTTCAGTAATTATACCGGTGAAAAAGACCAGGAATGGCTGGTGGAAGGGCAACATGAAACATTAATAAATGAATTATCAAAAATAAGTCCGGTAAAACCTCTGCGGATCATCTCACGACACACAGTAAATGCCCTGAAAGATTCGGAGAAGTCAATTACTGAAATGGCAAATGAAATAGATGTTGATTTCCTGGTAGAAGCATCGGTTCAGGGTTCCGGTGACAACATCATACTTCAGCTGCAATTGATACAGGCTTTTCCGAAGGAAAGTATTATCTGGGCTCAATCATTTACAAGCAATGTCTCTGACATATTACGATTGCACAGCAATATCGCTGCCCTGATTGCTCAGAAAATTAATCTGGATCTTTCTCCGGAGGAAGAACAACAGATCCTGGATCAACGGCAGGTTAATCCGGAATCATACAAGGCTTACCTCAGGGGCATGTACCAATTGAACCAGCTCACCCCTGAATCAAAAGAGAAAGGCCTGGAATTTCTTCATGAAGCGGTCAGAATTGATCCCGGGGAGCCTTTTGCATATGCCGGACTGGCCCTTGGATACCTTGAAATTGCACATGGGCCGCTGGATACCGGCGATGCTCTGACAAAAGCTGAAGCCGCAGCCTCACAGGCAATAAAACTCGACTCAACGATGGCAGAAATTTATGCAGCATTGGCAGAAGTTTATCTTTATAAAACCTGGGAATTTGAAAAGGCGGAAAAGAATTTTAAAAAGGCCCTTGAACTAAATCCAAATCTGGCACTAACGCATTATCATTATTCATGGGCTCTGTATCTCTTCGGGAGAATGGAGGAAGCGATTCATGAGCATTTGCTTGCTAAAAAATATGATCCTTTCAATCCCTTGCATTCAGCATGGCTGGGTTTATTGTACATGTATGACGGGCAATACGAAGAAGCTGAAAAAGTTACGCTGGAGTCAATGGAAATAGAAAAAGATTATTCTGTTGGATATTATGTCCTTGGCAGGATCTATCTGGAGACAGGAAGGACAGAAGAGGCTATAGAAGCTCACAAAAAACTTGCTGAGTTATATCCATGGTGGAAATCGGCACTTGGGTACACCTATGCCCGACTGGGTCAAATTGAAGAAGCAAAAAAAATTAAGAAAGAAATTATTGAATCCGGTGTCAACAGCTGGAAAGCTAACGGACTTTTACACATTAGTGCGGCACTGGGTGATAATGATGAAGCATTCAGGTGGTTAAATTATGAACCCCATCATGCTTTTACAGCATGGGTAGGTGTTATGCCTGAATATAATAACTTGCATGATGATCCCCGTTTTGATGTTTTTTTGAAAAAACTCAATCTGCCAAAGTAGTAATATTGGTTGAGTTCCGTACTAAATATTAGTTATTAAATCTCCGGAGGTATCCATGTCCTTTGGACGATGGATAGTCCTGGATTCGCTTGTTAGCTCATAGCCATGATCATACCTCCAAAATAGGGCATCAGCCATATAAACCATACAACCAGACTGAAGCGATGAAATTTACGTCTGAGTTCCTGATTATCTTTACGTATAACAGTTGTTGCCCATATGGCATGAGCCAGCATCAGCCATAGAGCGATTTGTCCGGTAAGTGTATGGGAATCCCACAAGGTAAAATGCCCTTTTGCCAGCAGGTGCATCAAAAAAGTTCCGGTCACATCAAATGAAAAACCAATCCAGAATGTAACAACATGCCAGGGTTTCAAAAATTTGGCCAGACGTTCGGCCCATACTCCCAAAGAATAGAACAGAAGGGCCAGGGTTATGAATATGGTGGAAAAGATGAATAACATAAATACAAGATACAAGAAACAAGAAACAAGATACAAGAATCAAGAAACAAGATACAAGAATCAAGAAACAAGATACAAAAATCAAGAAATCACGAAACAGATGAAATGCTGATATTTGCAGATTTCCGGGACAAGATTCAAGAATCAAATAATATACTTAAATCTCTGACCAAATATAGCAATAAAATGCAAGTTTTCCTTACAAAGATAATAGTGATGGTACCAATTTGTACAGGGTGAAATTTACCATTCTGGCATTTTCATAAATTCTCCTCAAAGATTTTTTAATTTTGACATTTTGGAATTTTAAATTTTTATTGGTACAATCTGATCCAGTCAATTATAACTTTTACCGGAAGATCATCCGGATCAATTTCGCCGACCCAGCCTCCTCCCAGTTGCTGGTCAAGCATTACATAAAATGGTTGGTCAAACGGCCATTGGGCGCTGTCAACGCCTTCTAATTTAGGATATTCATAAGTTGTTTTTCCGTTGATCGTATAAACCAGTTTATCGGGATACCACTCCAAACCAAAAGTATTAAAAGTATCAGGATTGAATTTCCCCTTAGCATAATATGGCGGGTTTTGTCTCTGTTTCATTTCAATGGTCCAGTGTGAATGCGTGGTTTGATACACAGAATCTTCGTAATTCAACCGTTCCATAATATCAATTTCCCCGTTCCGATGCGGCAGAGTATCATAAATCTCTTTTTCGGAAAGCATCCAGAATGCAGGCCAGGATCCTTTTGCAGCCTCCAGTTTTGCATGGATTTCAACTTTACCATATTGAAATGCAAATTTCCTTTTACTTTTGACGGCTCCCTGAAGATAAGGTCTGGGATCTGCAATTGTATCGGGATTTACAATTCCATACAAAATCAGCTTCCCGTTTTCAAATTTATACAGGTCATCATCTCCCGAAGTATAACTAAAACAACTGATATTCTTAATATCTTTCCATTTCTCTATACTATCCACCCACTCCTTTTTTGTTAATCCGAAATCAGCATCTGTAAAACGGTTTATTTTTGTCCATTTGCCTGTATCCAGTACCGGACTATTAAATTCATCGGACCAGACAAGCTCCCAGGCATCTTTATCATGCTGGCGACCGTCTTTCTGCACATAAATATATCCGTCAACCAGTTTGTATGGTTTTTGATCACACCCGGCTGTGATCAACATCAAAAAAAATATTAAACTGATAAAATGATGATAGAAATTTTTATTACTCATAATGTAGATTTTAAACATTTATTTCTTTATGAAATCAATTATTCTTTTCGCTTTCTCCTTCCCGATTCCTTCAATATTACAAAACTCACTCTCAGGGGTATTCATTATTCGTTCGATAGATTTGAATTCATTTAACAGGCGGGTTGCCAGAACAGGCCCAAC